>NZ_JAQQXT010000020.1:0-76397 GCF_028595345.1 Roseateles albus
TACCCTCCAGAACTCCCAAAAATCAATAGCGATTGAATATCTTTTTGGGAGTTCTGGCCATTGGCATTCACCCCGAGATGTCAGTAGCCATGGGGGTTGGCGGGGTTTTGCAGGGCCGACTAATTCAGCATGGCTGGGTGCCTGATTCAATTTCCGTCTGCTCCGGCCAGCGCTACGATCACCTCGGCCGGCGCTTGCACTAACTCGATCAGCACGCCCTCGCCGCCAATTGGGAACTCGTCATTGCTCTTAGGGTGGATGAAGCAAATGTCGAAACCGGCCGCGCCCTTGCGGATGCCGCCGGGGGCGAATCGCACCCCGTTAGCCGTCATCCACTCAACGGCCATAGGCAGATCGTCGACCCATAGGCCCACATGGTTGAGCGGCGTGGTGTGAACGGCTGGCTTTTTGTCCGGGTCCAGCGGCTGCATCAAATCGACTTCGATCTTGTGCGGGCCGCTGCCGATGGCGCAGATGTCTTCATCGACGTTCTCGCGCTCGGAGACAAAGTTGCCGATCACCGTCAGGCCCAACACGTCGACCCAAAGCCGGCGCAGTGCCTGCTTGTCGGGCCCGCCGATGGCGATTTGCTGGACACCGAGAATGCGGTAGGGCTTGGCGCTATCAGCCATCATCATTCGAACCTCAAAATCAGTTGATCCACCGCCAGGCTCTCGCCGACCTTGGCCAACACCTCGGCGATCTTGACGTCTTGGGTGGCTAGGAGGATGTTCTCCATCTTCATCGCCTCGATCACCGCCAAGCGCTCGCCGGCTTGCACGACTTGCCCCGGCTCGGCCGCGATCTGCACCAGCAAACCCGGCATCGGCGAAAGCAGGAACTTGCTGGTGTCAGGCGGCGCCTTGAAGGGCATCAAGGACTGCAATTCGGCCGCGCGCGGCGACAAGACATTGACCACGATCGCATAGCCGTTGTGCTGTAAACGGTAGGCCAGCGGCTGCCTGGGCGCGCCGCGCTCGGCCTGGGCCACGAAGGGTTCACCATTGACCGTGCCCGTTAGCCGAATGTCGTTCAGACGCGAGTTGCAGACGATACGGAAGCTCTGCTCGCCGACCCGTACTAAGGCCTCACCCAGATGGCCGACGAATTCGGAGATATGCAACTCGTGACGAGTCTGCTCGCCGGCCGTGCCTTCCGACACCAGCGCCACATAGTCATGCTCGATCTTAACTTCATGGCCAGGCAGCTGGCCGGTGATGCCGGCCTCGCGCTCGCGTGCCTTGCGGCGGATGAAGCCGGCTAGCGCGACGAGGAACAAGGGGTCCTCATGCGGCACATCCTCGGCCCGGAAGCCGGCGGCGTAATGCTGGGCAATGAAGCCGGTGTTGAAGTTGCCGCTCTGGAAGTCGGCATGCGCCAGCAGCGCCGATTGAAACGGGATATTGCTCGAGATGCCGCGGATCACAAAGCCATTCAGCGCCTCGCGCATCTTGGCGATGGCCTCGGCACGGTCTTTGCCGTGCACGATCAGCTTGGCGATCATCGAGTCGTAGAACATCGGGATCTCGCCACCCTCGGTCACGCCAGTGTCGACGCGCACGCCGTACCGCGCCGGGTCGGCGGATTCCATCGTCGCCACCGGCGGCTGGTATTTGACCAAGCGACCGGTCGAGGGCAGAAAGTTGCGGAAGGGATCTTCGGCATTGATGCGGCATTCGATCGCCCAGCCCTCGCGTTTCAGGTCGGCCTGCGTGAAGGCCAAGGCCTCGCCGGCGGCGACGCGAATCATCTGCTCGACCAGGTCCAGCCCGGTGATGCATTCGGTCACCGGATGCTCGACCTGCAGTCGCGTGTTCATCTCCAGGAAGTAGAAACTCTGATCCTTGCCGACGACGAACTCGACCGTACCCGCGCTTTGGTATTTGACCGCTTTGGCCAAGGCCACTGCCTGCTCGCCCATCGCCTTGCGCGTGGCCTCGCTGATAAACGGCGACGGCGCCTCTTCGATCACCTTCTGGTGACGGCGCTGGATCGAGCATTCACGCTCCCACAGGTAGAGCACATGGCCCTGGCTGTCGCCCAGGACCTGGATCTCGATATGCCGCGGCTCCTCGACGAACTTCTCCATGAAGACGCGGTCATCGCCAAAGCTGTTGCGCGCCTCGTTGCGGCAGCTGGTGAAGCCCTCAAAGCATTCCTTGTCGTTGAAGGCGACGCGTAAACCCTTGCCGCCACCACCGGCGCTGGCCTTGATCATCACCGGATAGCCGATGCCCTGGGCGATCTGCACCGCTTCTTCGGCCGACAGGATAGGCTCGTTGTGGCCGGGGATGGTGTTGACCTGCGCGGCGTTCGCCAGCTTTTTGGACGCGATCTTGTCGCCCATTGCCGCGATCGAATGCGCCTTCGGCCCGATGAAAGCAATGCCCGCTTCTTCGACCCGGCGGGCGAAGTCTTCGTTCTCGCTCAGGAAACCGTAGCCGGGGTGGATGGCCTGCGCTCCGGTCTGCAGCGCAGCGGCAATGATCTTGTCCGCCACCAGATAGGACTCGCGACTGGGCGCTGGGCCTAAGAGCACGGCCTCATCGGCCAGCTCGACATGGAGCGCGTCCTTGTCCGCCTCGGAATAGACGGCCACCGTCTTGATGCCCATCTTGCGGGCTGTCTTGATGACCCGGCAAGCGATCTCGCCACGGTTCGCTATCAAAATTTTGTCAAACATGCTTGAACTCCCGCTTCAATTCTGAGAAAACCGCAGCCGCCCCGACAGGCAGCGATCGGTCCATTCACTGACACGCTCGGCCATCCAGTGAGGCCCCTGGTCCTTGGCCGGTCCGCGCCCCTGATAGGCAAACTCCAACATCGCTTTCGCCCGACCGTCTTCATGCGCGTCTTCACGCTTCAAATCAGCAAGCGCCGCCACACGTGACTGCCCATCCACTCGGAATAGCAAAATCACCGGCAGGCTGAACAAATCGGCTTCACAGGCTTCGATGCGCGGCTCGCTACTCGGCCCGTAGTGCCGCAATGCACAGCGCTCGAACGCGGCCTTAGCTTCTTGCTTGCCCCGAGCGTCAGCGGCATCCGGGTCGGGTGCGCCGGCCCTGCCCTGCTCGCCGGCCGACTCATGCTCGACCACGCATTCAGCGGCCTTTTTCTGAGCCCAAGCAGGTGCGGCGATCACAGCCAAAGCCAGCAGCCAGGCTTTCACAGCGGGATATTGCCGTGCTTGCGCCACGGGTTCTCCAGCTTCTTATCTTTGAGCATCACCAGCGAGCGGCAAATGCGCTTGCGGGTTTCATGCGGCTGAATCACGTCGTCGATGAAGCCGCGCGCACCTGCGACAAAGGGGTTGGCAAAGCGGGCTTTGTATTCAGCTTCCTTGGCAGCAAGCTTCTCCGGGTCGCCCTTGTCTTCACGGAAGATGATCTCGACCGCGCCCTTGGCGCCCATCACCGCGATTTCGGCATTAGGCCAGGCGAAGTTGACGTCGCCGCGCAGATGCTTGGAGCTCATCACGTCATAGGCGCCGCCGTAGGCCTTGCGGGTGATGACGGTCACCTTGGGCACCGTGCATTCGGCATAGGCGTAGAGCAGCTTGGCGCCATGCTTGATGATGCCGCCGTATTCCTGCGATGTCCCAGGCATGAAGCCGGGCACATCGACAAAGGTGATGACCGGAATATTGAAAGCATCGCAAAAACGCACAAAGCGCGCAGCCTTGATGGAACTCTTGATGTCCAGGCAGCCGGCCAAGACCAGCGGCTGATTCGCAACGATGCCGACCGTTTGCCCTTCCATGCGGGCAAAGCCGGTCAGGATGTTCTTTGCATACTCGGGCTGCAACTCGAAGAAGTCGCCGTCGTCGACCACCTTGAGGATCAGCTCCTTCATGTCGTAAGGCTTATTGGCGTTGTCCGGCACCAGGGTGTCGAGCGATCGGTCAAGCCGGTTGCCGGGGTCTCCGCTGGGCCTTGTCGGCGCCTTTTCACGGTTATTCAAGGGCAGGTAATTGAAGAAGCGCCGCAGCATCAGGATCGCCTCAACGTCGTTCTCGAAGGCCAGGTCGGCCACACCGCTCTTGCTGGTGTGCGTGCCGGCCCCGCCCAACTCCTCGGCCGTCACTTCCTCATGCGTGACCGTCTTCACCACCTCGGGGCCGGTGACGAACATATAGCTGGAGTCTTTCACCATGAAGATGAAGTCCGTCATCGCAGGCGAATAAACCGCGCCGCCCGCACAAGGGCCCATGATCATGCTGATCTGAGGGATCACGCCGCTGGCCAACACATTCTTCTGGAACACATCGGCGTAGCCGCCCAGCGAGGCCACGCCCTCCTGGATGCGCGCGCCACCCGAGTCGTTCAGGCCGATGACAGGCGCGCCAACCTTCATCGCTTGGTCCATCACCTTGCAGATCTTTTCCGCGTGCGACTCGCTCAAAGCGCCGCCAAACACAGTGAAGTCCTGGCTGAAGCTGAAGGCCAGGCGGCCATTGATCATGCCGTAACCGGTGACGACACCGTCACCGGGGATCTTGTTGTCCTGCATGCCGAAGTCCACGCAGCGATGCTCGACGAACATATCCCATTCCTCGAAAGTGCCCTCGTCAAACAGGAGCTCCAGCCGTTCGCGGGCGGTCAGCTTGCCCTTGGCGTGCTGCGCAGCGATGCGCTTCTCGCCGCCGCCGAGGCGAGCCTGAGCACGTTTTTCTTCCAGGCGTTGTTGGATGTCATGCATGTTTAAACGTCTCCAAAAATCGGTTCAATAATTGCCTCGCAGCGGTCGAAGCGGCCAACTGTCCTTGCAAAACTTGTGCAGTGATCTCGGGCAGCAAGGCTCGCACGGCAGGCGCGTCAGCGAACTGTTGCCGCAAGCCGCTGTGTATGCGTTCCCACATCCAATCCTGCGCTTGGGCCCGGCGTTTTGCCTCAAGCCCACCGCTCGTGACCTGCTCCTGGCGGTACAGATCCACCGCTGCCCAAAACTCAGCCAGCCCCGTGGACTTCAAAGCACTAACTTGTAACACGTGCGGGTGGCTGGCCTGCCGGCCCGAATGGCCATAGTTGCGCAGGCTGGAGCCGATCTGCGCCTGCGCGCGGGTCGCGGCGGCCCAATCCAAATCGGCCTTGTTGATGACGACCAGATCGGCCAGCTCCATCACGCCTTTTTTGATCGCCTGCAAATCGTCGCCGGCATTGGGCAGTTGCAAGAGCACATACATATCGGTCATGCCGGCCACGGCCGTCTCGCTTTGGCCCACGCCGACGGTCTCGACAATGACGATGTCGAAGCCGGCCGCCTCGCAGACCAACATCGCCTCACGGGTCTTGTCGGCCACGCCGCCTAAGGTGCCGCTGCTGGGGCTGGGGCGGATGAATGCGCGCTCATCCATCGACAGCCGCTCCATGCGGGTTTTGTCGCCGAGGATGGCGCCCCCGGAGAGGCTGCTGGACGGGTCGACCGCCAGCACCGCTACGCGGTGGCCGCGCTCAATCAGAAACAGACCCAAGGCCTCGATGAAAGTACTCTTCCCGACGCCGGGCACGCCGGAGATGCCGAGCCGAAAAGACTTGCCGGTGTGCGGCAGCAGCTCGGTCAGCAAGGCGTCGGCTTGCAGTCGGTGGTCGGGCCGCGTGGACTCCAAGAGAGTGATCGCCTTGGCGATCGCGCGGCGCTGAGCGGCGCTCGGCCCAGCCAAAAGAGCGGCAGCCAGACTCATGTAGCGACCTCGCAAGTCCAACGGTAATCGATATCGAACTCGCTCTCGGCGACTTGCTTGAAGCCGTGGCGCAGATAAAAACGATTGGCGTCGCTGAGCTTCAAGGCCGACAGGGTCACGTCTTGCCTGGCCGCCCGGGCCCGGTCCTTGACCCAGCTGATCACCCAGGCCCCGACGCGCTGGCCTTGCTGTTCGGGCTTCACGTAGAGCTGCTCCAGATGCAAGCTTGCGCCCGCGGGCTTCAGCGTGACGAAGCCGATGCGCTCCGCACCGCAGCAGATATGCCGCATGAACTCGGGCGCAAATGCAGCCTGAAAGCGATCGCGCCCGCGCTGCAAGTCAAAGCGCCCCAGGCGCTCCAGACTCTCGCGCAAGGCGTCCATGCGCAAACTCAGCATCGCCTCGAAGTCTTCGACTTGCACCGGCTGCAAGCTGTAGTCGCTCATATCAGACCGGCTGACTGGCCAAACTCAGGCGGATCTGCTCCAGCACATCCTTGGCGCTGGCCGGGATCGGCGTGCCGGGGCCGTAGATGCCTTTGACGCCAGCCTCATAAAGCATGTCGTAGTCCTGGGCCGGAATCACACCACCGACAAACACGATGATGTCGTCGGCGCCCTGCGCCTTCAGCGACGCAATGATGGCCGGCACCAGGGTCTTGTGCCCGGCGGCCAGGGTTGAGATGCCAACCGCATGCACATCGTTTTCGATTGCTTGGCGGGCGCATTCCTCGGGGGTCTGGAACAGCGGGCCGATGTCGACGTCGAAGCCCAGATCGGCGTAGGCAGTGGCCACGACCTTGGCGCCGCGGTCATGGCCGTCCTGGCCCAGCTTGGCGACCATCACACGCGGCCGGCGACCCTGTTCCGTGGCAAAAGCAGCAATCTCTTCTTGCAGCTTGGCCCAGCCCTCGGCCGAGTCATAGGCTGCCGCATAGACGCCGCTGACTTTTTGGGTATCGGCGCGGTGACGGCCATAAACCAACTCCAGCGCGTCGCTGATCTCGCCCACGGTAGCGCGCAAACGCATCGCCTTGATGCTGAGATCGAGCAGATTGCCCTGACCCGAACGAGCGGCCTCGGTCAGCGCGTTCAAAGCGGCCTGCACGGCCGCTGAGTCGCGGCTCGCCTTAATGGCCTTCAGCCGCTCAATTTGGCCGTCACGCACCCGCACATTGTCGACATCCAAAATTTCAATCGGATCTTCCTTGGCCAGCTTGTACTTGTTGACGCCGACGATCACATCGCGGCCGGAGTCGATCGCGGCCTGCTTTTGGGCTGCGCTGGCCTCGATCTTGAGCTTGGCCCAGCCCGAGTCCACCGCCTTGACCATGCCGCCCATCGCTTCAACTTCCTCGATGATGGACCAGGCCTTGTCCGCCATGTCCTGCGTCAGCGACTCCATCATGTAGCTACCGGCCCAGGGGTCGATCACGCTGGTGATATGGGTTTCTTCCTGGATGATCAGCTGCGTATTGCGAGCGATTCGGGACGAGAACTCCGTCGGCAAGGCGATCGCCTCGTCCAGCGAGTTGGTGTGCAGCGACTGCGTGCCGCCGAACACCGCTGCCATCGCCTCGATCGTGGTTCTAACGACATTGTTGTACGGGTCTTGCTCGGTCAGGCTCCAGCCCGAGGTCTGGCTGTGGGTGCGCAGCATCAAGCTCTTGGGGTTCTTGGCCTCAAAGCCCTTCATGATGCGGCACCAGAGCAGGCGTGCGGCCCGCATCTTGGCGATCTCCAAATAGAAGTTCATGCCCACGGCCCAGAAGAAACTCAGGCGCGGCGCGAACTCATCGACGCTCAGGCCCTTGGCCAAGGCCGTCGTCACATATTCTTTGCCGTCTGCCAGGGTGAAGGCCAGCTCCAGCGCCTGATTGGCGCCGGCTTCTTGCATGTGATAGCCGCTGATGCTGATCGAGTTGAACTTGGGGCAGTTCTGTGCCGTGTATTCGATGATGTCGCCGATGATGCGCATCGACGGCTCGGGCGGGTAGATATAGGTGTTGCGAACCATGAACTCCTTGAGGATGTCGTTCTGTATGGTTCCACTCAATTTGTCTTGGCTGACACCCTGCTCTTCGGCCGCCACCACATAGCCGGCCAGCACCGGGAGCACCGCACCGTTCATCGTCATCGAGACCGAGACCTTGTCGAGCGGGATCTGGTTGAAGAGGATTTTCATGTCCTCGACCGAGTCGATCGCCACGCCGGCCTTGCCGACATCGCCGGTGACGCGCGGGTGGTCGCTGTCATAGCCCCGGTGGGTGGCCAGATCGAAGGCCACCGACACGCCTTGCCCGCCGGCGGCCAGCGCCTTGCGATAAAAGGCATTGCTTTCTTCGGCGGTGGAAAAACCCGCGTATTGGCGAATCGTCCAGGGCCGCACCGCATACATGGTCGCCTGCGGGCCGCGCAAATAGGGCTCGAAGCCGGGCAAGGTGTCGGCGTGCGGCAGATGTGCCGTGTCGGCCGCCGTGTACAGCGGCTTGACCATCAGACCCTCGGGCGTGTGCCAATTCAACGCCGACACGTCGCCCCCAGGGGCGGACTTTGCGGCGGCCTTGCTCCAGTCAGCCAAGCTGGCCTTAGGAAACTCGCTGGACTTGGAATTCGGGGCATCAGACATCTAGGACTCCTGCAGACGCAGCATGATAGCGCGCCAATCATTCATAATTATAAATTCAGAATTGACGCTACACTGACAGTCACCCCCTTCTTTTCCACATGACCACCCCGCTCAAGCTCGCCCCACGCGCCCTCTACCAAGAGGTGGCGGAGCGCTTGCGCCAACAAATCTTCGGTCGCGAACTGGAGCCCGGCGCATGGATAGACGAGCTCAAGCTTTGCGCCGAGCTGGGCATCAGCCGCACGCCGCTTCGCGAGGCCTTGAAGGTCCTCGCGGCCGAGGGGCTGGTCACGATGAAAGTGCGACGCGGCGCCTATGTGACCGAGATGAGCGAGCGTGATGTGCGCGAGGCCTATCAGTTGCTGGCCTTGCTGGAGAGCGATGCCGCGGCGCGCGTCGCCCTGAATGCAACAGGCAGCGAATTGGGCGAGCTGCAATTGCTGCATGAGCAGTTGGAGCAACAAGCCCAGGAGCGCGACGCATTCTTCGCCGCTAACGAGCAATTCCATCTGCGCCTGCTGGAGATCGAAGGCAACCGCTGGCGCCAGCAAATCGTCACCGACTTGCGTCGGGTGATGAAGCTCAACCGCCACCATTCGCTGTTCAAGCAAGGCCGCCTGGCTGAGTCTTTGCAGGAGCACCGGGCCTTGTTGCAAGCCTTGATGCAGCGCCAAGGCGACGCTGCGGCGCGCTTGATGCGGGCGCATTTTGACAACGGCTTGGCGGCCGCCGCCAGCCCCGCTGCGCAGACCACCGTTTAGGAAGGCTCTGGACCTTGGCCTTTGACGCCAGCGGTGGACAATTGCGGCCATGAACGCCCAACAGATCCATATATTTTTCCAAACCCTGCGAGCTGCCAACCCCTCGCCGCAAACCGAGCTGGCCTACGCCAGCGTGTTCGAGTTGCTCGCGGCGGTTTTGCTATCCGCGCAGGCTACTGACGTTGGCGTCAACAAAGCGACCGCCCGCTTATTCCCAGTCGCCAATACGCCGCAAAAAATCTTGGCTCTCGGCGAAGAAGGTTTGTGCGAGTACATCCGCACCATTGGCCTGTATCGCAGCAAAGCCAAGCATTTGATCGCGACATGCCGCATCCTGATCGACAAGCACCAGGGCCAAGTGCCCCGAACGCGCGAGGCGCTGGAAGAGCTGCCGGGTGTGGGCCGCAAGACCGCCAATGTGGTGCTCAATGTCGCCTTCGGCGAAGCCACCATGGCGGTGGACACCCATCTGTTCCGGGTCAGCAATCGCACCGGCTTGGCGCCAGGCAAGACACCACTGGCTGTGGAATTGGGCTTGCTCAAGCGAATCCCGGCCGAATTCATGGTGGATGCCCACCACTGGCTGATTTTGCATGGGCGCTATATCTGCAAAGCTAGACAGCCACTCTGTGGAAGTTGCTCGGTAGCTTTGCAGTGCGACCACGGTCGCCGCCTACAATCGACGCCTGCCTAGCCGCCGCCGGACGCCATGCCAAGCCTCAATGAACTGATAGATCGTGTCGAACGAATCCTGATTCGACACGATGAACTGAAACGAACCAATGCCTTGCTTCAAGAGCAAGTGCAGAGCCTGAGCCAGGAGCGCGACAGCCTGCGTTCGCGCTTGAACGCCGCCCGAGCACGCATCGATGTTTTGCTCGAGCGCTTGCCGGTTGACAGTGAATCCGGAAAGAATTCCCAATGAAGCAAATGGAAGTGACCATCATGGGGCAGAGCTATTTGCTCGGCTGCCCCGAGGGTGGTGAGGCCGCTTTGGCCAAGGCCGTGTCTCAGGTTGACCGCGAGATGAGCGCGATCCGCGACTCGGGCCGCGTCAAGGCTCGTGAGCGCATCGCAGTTTTGGCCGCTCTGAACCTGGCTTATCAATTGGCCGAAGGCGGCGCGTCCGCAGCTAATGCACAGGCCAAGTCGCGGCCACTCGCTGCCGACAACTTGCCCGATCTGGAAAGCCTGATGCGCCGTCTCGACGAAGCCCTTGAGCACGACGGGAAATTGCTCTGAGTTCACGGAACTGTCAGCGTGCAGGCCGTAGAATCCACTCTGTCCACCGCCTTCGCGTGAGCTTTATATTTCCTTGAACCAATGCTCTATGAGCAAGGGCTTGGAACATCGCCCAGCAAGCGTGATCGTCTCGCGTCAGATGAACCCAATGCTTGGCTGACCTCGCCCACCTGAACCCCTGGTTCAGGAATGCGGCTCATGGTTCGCGGTGGACACCTTTTTTTTAGCTCACGCCCACAGCGTCGAGCTCTGCCTCATGAACTACTGGCTGATGAAGTCGGAGCCCGCCGAGTGCTCCATCGATGATCTGAGCCGCGCGCCCGCGCAAACCTTGCCTTGGACCGGCGTGCGCAACTATCAAGCGCGCAATTTCATGCGCGACCAGATGCAGCTAGGCGATGGCGTGCTGTTCTACCACTCGTCTTGCCCCGCGCCTGAAATGATCGGTATTGCCGGCATCGCTCGCGTTGCCAGCAAACCCTATACGGACGCCAGCCAGTTCGACCCGCAAGGCGCCTATTACGACGCCAAGTCCAAGCCGGAGGCGCCGCGCTGGGTGCTCGTCGATATCGCCTTTGTGCGCAAGACCAAGCTCATCAACCGCACTGCCCTGCGCGCCGATCCTGTCCTGCAAACCATGCAGGTTTTGCAGCCCGGCAGTCGCTTGTCGATCACGCCGGTCACCCCCGCCGAGTGGGCGCGCTTGCAAGAGTTGTTGCAAGACGCGACTTGAGGCGTCGCACTAACTGACGAAGGGAATAGCGGCCAGCACCACCTGATTGCCGCCGCGACGCTGAGCCTCTTGTACCGCCGCTTCACTGGCCGCCAGCAATTCCTCTTGCTTGGATGCGGTGTGGGGGAAGCTGCACACGCCCATCGAGATGGACAAGCCCATGTCCACGCCATTGAGCACGACGATTTGCGCCGTGCATTGCCGACGCAACTGCTCCATCCGCGCATGTGCCGTGGCCAAGCCTACGCCCGACAACAAGACCGCGAACCGATCTTCGGCGATGCGGCAAGCCGCATCCATAGATCGGGTGTTAGCGCGCAGCATTCGACCCATGCCCTCGAGCAAACGCTGACTGGCCTCATCCCCCATGGCCTGGACCGCTGCCGGCGCGGGGTCCAAGGCAATGATGACCAACGCAAATTCCCGGTGCTCGCGGGTCGAAAGATCGATTTCGCGCAGCAACTGGTCGTCAAATTGCGCACGCAGATAGAGGCCCGACAAATCATCGCGCCCACTGCCTTGCTGCAGTTCCCGGCGGATTTGCTCGATGGTTTTTTGCTGCTGCTCAATTTGCTGCAAGGCTCGCTGCAAATGAGACTCACGGTGGCGCTCTTCGGTGCGCTCCCGCCAAACCGACAACAGGTGCTCGCTGCCCAGCGGCGCTCGCGTGACGGTGAACTCGCGCCTGCGCCCCGCCAACTCCAGACGATGCTCGCTGACGACCATAGCGCGTTGCGCCATCACCGACTGCTCGACCCGGCGGATGCCTACCACTTCATCCGAGCGCATCAATTCATTGTCAGTGCTGCCGGCCACCGCTCCTTTGCCGAACACATGATCTAGGCCAGCGCTGGCAAAAACATAACGCCCATTGACCAGTGATTTGACCGCAATGAATGAATCGAGCGGCTCAATCAGACTCAACAACACCCCCCCAAGCTCCGGCAAAAGCCCCGGCTGGCTGCTGAGCCAATGCGCAAAACTGCCCGCTTTGGGCAGTGACTCGTCACAAGGATCGGAAGAAGTGTCCATGAACTCTCAGTCAAACAAAAACCAGTAGTCACCGATATCGATCGGCTGACCCGCTGTTTGGAAATGTAGGCGGCAGCGATAGGCGCGGGCAAGGGGTCGATCAGAAAAACACTGCATTCCCCCCTAGATTCACGACGCTATCGATACTTTGCAAAAGATTCGAAACATGCCGCGCAGAATCGCAATTATCTGTTCCAAATGCACCCTGCTTACTCAGAAATGCCATGTTACTTGGCTCGCTCGCCCTGATTTCACCAAAGTCCGATTCGTCAAAACATGCGCCTGCGGGACAATCGCGCCCAGCGTGCCACCCGGGCACCGCAGATTGAAGCTCAATAGATATGCAAAGTTTTGACTTGGTCGTGATTGGCGCCGGCGCCGCAGGGCTTTTTTGCGCAGGCATGGCCGGCCAGCGAGGCCAGCGCGTGCTCGTGATTGATCACGCCGAGCGCTTGGCCGAGAAGATCCGCATCTCGGGCGGCGGGCGCTGTAACTTCACCAACCGGGATGTTGGACCGGCCAATTTCCTTTCAGAAAATCCCGCCTTTTGCCGCTCTGCATTGGCCCGCTATAGCAGCCAGGACTTCATTGCGCTGGTTCAAAAACATGGCATTGGCTTTCATGAAAAGCACAAAGGTCAGCTGTTTTGCGACGACTCCAGCGAGCAGATCATTCAGATGCTGCTGAGCGAATGCGAGGCAGGCGCCGTGCAGCGCTGGCAACCCTGTACCGTCATCGATGTCCACGCACCAGCCGAGGCCAGCGCAGCCGTAGCGGGATTCAGGCTCGAAACATCGCGCGGCGTGGTTCAAGCCAAGGCCGTCGTCGTGGCCACCGGTGGACTGTCCATCCCCAAGATCGGGGCCTCCGACTGGGGCTTGCGTTTGGCCAAACGCCTGGGCCACAACATCATCGAACCACGTGCCGCCTTGGTGCCTTTGACCTTTGACGCCGAGGCCTGGGCGCCCTTTTCCTCGCTGTCTGGGCTCTCACTACCTGTGATGGTCAGCACCGGCAAGGGCAAGGCGCGCGGCCGCTTCCTCGAAGATCTGCTGTTCACGCACAGAGGTTTGAGCGGCCCGGCAATTTTGCAGATTTCCAGTTTCTGGAAAGACGGCGAAAGCCTGCAGATCGATTTGGCACCGGATGTGGATCTGACCGCCAAGCTCCTGGAGGCCAAAGCCGAATCACGGCGACAACTCGGCAATGAGTTGGCAAGCCTGTTCCCGCAGCGCTTGGCGCAAGCCTGGACCGAGCGCCTGGGCTTGGACGGCAGCCGCACCATGCCCGAGTGCAAGGACCGTGACCTGCAAAATCTCGCCAGTCAGCTGCAGGCTTGGCAGCTGGCGCCCAGCGGCAGCGAGGGTTGGCGCAAGGCCGAGGTGATGCGCGGCGGCGTTGACACGCGCGAGCTGAACTCGCAAGACATGCAGAGCAAACGCGTGCCGGGCCTGTATTTCATTGGTGAAGTCGTCGATGTCACCGGCTGGTTGGGCGGCTACAACTTTCAGTGGGCCTGGGCCAGCGCGGCGGCTTGCGCAAGATCCTTGGGCGAGAATGTTTCCAAGGCGTGAAATTCAGGCTACAATCGCTGTCTTTGCTGGCAAACCCTGCGCGTCGATTCGCAACTTATCTGAAGCGGATTTCCGGATAAGCCGTTTCAGACACCGATTTCAAAGCTGTAACTAATGAGCAGCGCGAATGAAGTGAGTGACGAACACCGAGCGCATATTGAAGGAACTACCTTTTCATGACAACGATTCGCGTCAAAGAGAACGAGCCATTTGATGTGGCTCTGCGCCGTTTTAAGCGCACTATTGAAAAACTCGGCTTGCTGACTGACCTGCGCGCCCGTGAGTTTTACGAGAAGCCAACGGCTGAGCGCAAGCGCAAGAAGGCTGCGGCCGTCAAGCGTAACTACAAGCGCATTCGCAGCATGCAGCTGCCGAAGAAGCTGTTCTGATCGTCTTTTAGAGATCTGACGCTTCGTGCGGGCTTGATTGCCCCGCAGTGATTAAACAAAATTTGATTGCTGCGTACAAAGCACCCAGAAAAAGCCCGCACAGGACGCTGTAGCGGGCTTTTTCTTTTGACGAAGCGATTTGCTGTTCACAATTCCTCCCGCACCGATTGATCAAGGATTCGCCATGAGCCTGAAAGAACGCATTACCGAAGACATGAAGGCCGCGATGCGCGCCAAAGAAGCCGACAAGCTGACCACCATCCGCGGTCTGCTGGCCGCCATCAAGCAAAAAGAAGTCGACGAGCGCATCGTGGTGGATGACGTCGGCGTGATTGCCATCGTCGACAAGCTGATCAAACAACGCAAGGATTCGATCACGCAGTTCACCGCCGGCGGCCGACAAGATCTGGCCGACAAAGAAGCCGTCGAACTCAAGGTGCTGGAGGTCTACTTGCCGCAGCGCATGAACGCCGACGAAGTCCAACAAGCGGTAAGCGCGATCGTCACCGAACTGGGCGCCAAGAGTGCTGCCGATATGGGCCGCGTGATGGCTGCCGTCAAGGCGCAGCTGAGTGGAAAAGCCGATATGGCCTTGGTTTCCGCCGCCGTCAAACAAGCCTTGAGCAGCTGAGCTCAGCGGGCTTGGCACCCAGGCCTGGGCGCCAAGCCCCCGGGATAACTCTCCTAGGACTTGCCCTAGGAGACCCCTCTTGTTAAGGATCAATTCAGCCCTGTGCTCATACATTGCGTCAAGCGTCGGCAGCTGTGCCGACTGCGCTGTCGCATTCGTACAAGACCACAGGAGCTCAAGGTGCACGCCCTACTCAAAATTTCCGGGCTGATTGACGGCATGAGCCGTTTTATCGGCCGCTGGGTCATTTGGTTGATCCTCGCCTCAACGGTGATCAGCGCCGTCAACGCCATCATTCGCAAGGCCTTCAACTACAGCTCCAACGCCTTTTTGGAGATGCAGTGGTATTTGTTCGCGGCCTCCTTCTTGCTGGCCGCCGGCTACACCTTGCTGAACAACGAACATGTACGCATCGACGTGGTGGTCGGGCGCTTCTCCAAGCGCGTACAAACCTGGATCGACGTGTTTGGTTTCGTCGTCTTCCTGATGCCGGTCTGCGCCACCATCCTCTACCTCGGCACCCCCTTCTTTTTGCAGGCCTTGCGTTCGGGCGAAATGTCATCAAACGCCGGCGGCCTGATTCTGTGGCCTGTTTACGCCCTGATCCCTGTCGGTTTTGGTCTGCTGATGCTGCAAGGCCTCAGTGAATTGATCAAGCGACTGGCCTTTTTGCAGGGCTTGATCGACGACCCGACCAAGAAGCCCGTGGCCAAGACGGCCGAAGAAGAGTTGGCCGAAGCAATCCGCTTGGCCGCCGAGCAAAAGAAAATTTAAGGGAGCCTGGGAATGGAATTCTTTGCCCAAAATTTGGCCCCCATCATGTTCGCGGGCCTGATCGTTTTCTTGCTGATGGGCTTCCCGGTGGCGTTCAGCCTGGGTGCTTGCGGCCTGTTCTTCGGCTTCATCGGCATTGAGCTCGATGTGCTGCCGGCCTCGCTGATGCAAGCGCTGCCGCTGCGCATCTTCGGCATCATGAAGAACGACACGCTGCTGGCCATCCCCTTCTTTACCTTGATGGGGTTGATACTCGAGCGCTCCGGCATGGCCGAGGACTTGCTCGACACCATCGGCCAGCTGTTCGGCCCGATTCGCGGCGGCCTGGCTTTCGCAGTGATTTTTGTCGGTGCCCTGCTGGCAGCCACGACTGGCGTGGTCGCCGCCTCAGTCATCTCGATGGGCCTGATCTCGCTGCCCATCATGCTGCGCTATGGCTATGACAGGCGCATTGCCTCGGGCGTGATTGCAGCCTCGGGCACCTTGGCGCAGATCATCCCGCCCTCGCTGGTCTTGATCATCTTGGCCGACCAGTTGGGCAAGAGCGTCGGCGATATGTACAAGGGCGCCTTCCTGCCCGGCTTCATCCTGACCGGCCTTTACACCGCCCACATCATCGGCGTGGCCATCTTCCGCCCTACCTGGGTGCCAGCGCTACCGCTGGAGGCTCGCTCCATCCGTGAAGACAATGGCAAGAGCGGCTTGCGTTCGCTGGGCTTGCTGACCCTGGCCTCGGTCGCCATCGCTGTCTATTTCGCCCAGCGCTACGCTGACATCACCAGTTACTTCAAGGGCGAAGTCATCACCAGCATGCCGACCGATGAAACCATTGTGGTGGCGATGTCGGTGGGCGTCGGTGTGGCCTTTTTGGCCTCGGTGGTGAACAAGCTGCTGGGTCTGAATCTGCTGTCCAAGATGGCCGAGCGGGTGACCTTTGTGCTGATCCCGCCGCTGGGCCTGATCTTCCTGGTGCTGGGCACGATTTTCTTAGGGATCGCCACCCCGACCGAAGGTGGCGCGATGGGTGCCCTGGGAGCCTTCTTGATGGCCGCCGCGCGCGGGCGCATCACATACAAGCTGATGACGCAGGCCTTGACCTCCACCACCAAGCTGTCTTGCTTCGTGGTTTTCATTCTGGTGGGCTCCACCATCTTCAGCCTCTCCTTCCAGGGCGTCGATGGACCGAAATGGGTTGAGCATTTGTTGAGCGCGCTGCCGGGCGGGCAGATCGGCTTCCTGATCTTCGTCAACATCTTGATCTTTGTGCTGGCCTTCTTCCTCGACTTCTTCGAGCTGTCCTTCATCGTCGTGCCCTTGCTGGCGCCGGTGGCCGAAAAGTTGGGCATCGATCTGATCTGGTTCGGTGTGCTGCTGGGCGTCAATATGCAGACCTCCTTCATGCATCCGCCGTTTGGCTTCGCGCTGTTCTACCTACGCAGCGTGGCACCGCTGACCGAATACATCGACAAGCTCACGGGCAAGAAAATCGCCCCCGTCACGACCGGCCAAATCTACTGGGGCGCCGTGCCCTTTGTGATGATCCAGATCGTCATGGTGGGCTTGATCATTGCCTTCCCGAACCTGGTCTCGGGCGGCTTGGGTAAGGTGGCCGATGTGGACAGCAGCAATGTCGTGATTGAAGCGCAGCCCCAAAACGACAAAGCCGACGTCACCGAAATGGATGGCAACGCCCTCTTTGGCCCAGCCAATCCGCCAGCCTCTGAGGCTGACACAGGCAAGAAGTAAACAAGCAGCCTGCAGCTTTGAACATGGGCCACCGCGATTGCGGTGGCCTTTTTTTGCCTGTACCCCTCCCATTTGCGGGCGCAAAAAAACCCCGCCGGTCAAACCAACGGGGTTGTGAGCAAGAAGCTTCGTTAGCTCAGAGCTTTTGAGCCTGCATAAAGTCGTCAAAACCGGCTTCCGCAAAACGGAACCAGAGGTTTTGATCGCGACGGAAGGCCGAGTAGTCTTCGTAGACCTTCTTCCAATTTGGATTCTTGGCCGACAGCTCGCTGTAAATGCCCATCGATTCCTTAAAGGCCGCGTCCATCACATCCTTGGGGAAGCGGAACAGCTTGGTACCGCCCTGCACCAGCTGGCGCAGAGCCGGCGGGTTGCGGGCATCGTACTTGGCCTGCATATCGTTGTGAGCCACCGCTGCGGCGGCCTCGACAATCGCCTTGTACTCGGGTGTCAATGCCTCGAAGGACTTGGTGTTGATGAAGAAGTCCAGCTGCGGGCCGCCCTCCCACCAGCCAGGGTAGTAGTAGTTGGGCGCCACTTTATTGAAGCCCAACTTCTGATCGTCATAAGGGCCGACCCATTCGGCCGCATCGATGGTGCCTTTTTCCAGCGCTTGGTAGATCTCGCCGCCCGGAATGTTCTGCGGCACACCGCCCATGCGCTCCAAGACGCGACCGGCGAAGCCGCCGATACGCATCTTCATGCCCTTGATGTCAGCCACACTCTTGACTTCCTTGCGGTACCAGCCGCCCATTTGCGCGCCGGTATTGCCGCCCAGGAAGTTGATGATGTTGTACTGCTTATAGAACTCACGCATCAGCTTCAAGCCGTTGCCTTCGAGCATCCAGGCGGTCATCTGGCGGCTGTTGAGGCCAAAGGGAATGGCGCAGCCGATCGCGAAGGTCTCGTCCTTGCCGTGGAAGTAGTAAGGCGCCGTATGGGCCATTTCCACCGTGCCTTCTTTGACGGCATCAACGACGCCGAAAGCAGGCATCAACTCGCCACCGGCGTGGGTCGAAATCTGAAACTTGCCACCGGTCATTTCGCCGACCTTCTTGGCGAAGACGTCGGCCGCACCAAAGATGGTGTCTAGGGACTTTGGAAAACTCGAGGCCAGGCGCCAACGGATATTGGCCTGGGCATGCACGACAGCCGGGGCCACGCCGGCGGCAAACACGCCTGCCAGACCAGCTTGCCGAACAAAGTTTCTACGCTCCATCTTGTTACTCCTAGGTTTGGGGACTGCACAAATAGCAGCTCGATTCTAGGAGAGCACAAAAGCGGTGCTGACAGGGGCAAACCCGTGCAAACACCGCCTCTTTTTGGGCCTTTGTCGCCAAACTTAGCGCCGACTTACGGCAAGCTGAAATGCCGCTTAAAACCGACCTTAGCTGCCCGCCAATTTCATCTTCGAAATCAACACCGAGCCAATCGTCTTGCCGCCCATGGTGTAGCGGTCGCAACCAATGCCGATGATGTTCTGGAACATCTCGGTCAGATTGCCGGCGATGGTGACCTCATGCACGGGGAAAGCAATTTCGCCGTCTTCCACCCAATAGCCGCTGGCGCCACGCGAGTAGTCGCCATTGACGTAATTGACGCCCTGCCCCATCAACTCGGTCACAAAGAAGCCGCGCCCGAGCCGCTTGAGCATGGTCTTCAGATTGTCGCCCGGCGCCGTCAGACGGCTACTCATCTGCAGATTGTGCGAGCCACCGGCATGTCCCGTCGTGCGCATTCCCAGCTTGCGGGCCGAGTAGGTCGAGAGAAAGTAGCCCTGCAACACACCGGCTTCGACCACGCTGCGCGCCTTGGTCGTCACGCCTTCATCATCAAACGGCGAGCTGCCCTTGCCCTTGAGCTCGTGCGGGTTCTCATGGATGTCGATATGTGGAGCCAACACCGGCTTGCCCAAGCTGTCCAGCAAGAAGCTGGCGCGGCGGTAGAGCGCTCCGCCGCTGGTGGCCTGAACGACCGCACCCAGCAGGCCGGCAGCGACCGTGGGTTCGAACAAGACAGGCACTTCGGCGGTGGCCACACGGCGCGACTTCAGGCGCGACAAGGCTCGCTCGGCGGCGTAGCGGCCTATGCTCTCGGGCGTGGCCAGATCGGCGGCGCTGCGCATCGAGCTGTACCAGGCATCGCGCTGCATTTGCGCGCCTCGGCCGGCGATGGGAGCGACCGAAATCGAATGCCTTGAACTGGCGTAACCACCCCGGAAACCGCGGCTATTGCCCATATAAAAATGTGACTGCTGGGCCGACACCGCCGCACCCTCGCTATTGGCTATGCGCTTGTCGGTCGCAAAAGCGGCCGCCTCGCAACGCAGCGCGATTTCGGCCGCTGCCTGGGCATCGATCGCCCAAGGGTGGAATAAATCCAACTCCGGCCGAGTCGAGGCATCAAGCGATAAGTCTTCGGCGTCGGGCAGGCCGGCGACCGGATCCTCAGCCGTGAAGCGGGCAATATCAAAGGCCGCGCGCACGGTGTCCTGCAATGCCTTGCGGGAGAAATCCGAAGTGCTGGCATTGCCGCGGCGCTGACCCACATAAACCGAGATGCCGAGTGACTTGTCGCGGTTGCGCTCGACGTTTTCGATCTCGCCCATGCGGGTCGAGACCGACAGACCGCAGCCCTCGGACACCTCGGCGCCGGCGTCAGAGGCACCCAAGTGCTTGGCCTCGGCCAACACGTCTTCGATCAACTGCTGAAACTGTTCTGCCTGATAAGCAAAGCCGCTAACGGACTCATGCGTGCCATGCGATGCGGTAGGAGGCGGGGAAGACTTGGCGAGCTTTGACATGGATGGGAGTGCCGAATTGAGTCAGGGAATTGAGGGCTGAACGAGGAGCAGCCGGCCTTGGTGCTGCGGGCAGACGCTCAGCCTGCCTGCGAATATTTGTAGAACTAAGGGACAATCATACGAGCCGCGCGCGCAAGCTGCGCGCCAAACACGCTATCCACTGCGCTGCAAGCTACCGAAACTTTTCGGCTCAGCCCAGAACACTCGCCGAACTTTGCCCAAGAACCGCCATGCGAACACAAGAAGAAAACACGACCGAAGATGACGATTTCGACGGCCCCAGCAAGAGCCAGCTCAAGCGCGAAATGACCGAGCTGCAAAAGCTGGGCAAAGAGTTGATGACGCTGCCCGCCAGCCGGATCGCCCCCTTAAACCTGCCGGAAATCTTGGCCGACGCGCTCAAGGACGCCAAGAAGATCACCGCTCACGAGGGCCTGCGCCGGCAAATGCAATACATCGGCAAGCTCATGCGCCGGGTCGACCCCGAGCCGCTGCGCCAGGCCGTGGCCGACTTCAAGCTCGGCTTCGCCAAGGACAGCCTCGCCCTGCACCAGAGCGAGCGTTGGCGTGAGCGCCTGCTGGCCGAGGACGCGGCGCTTCAAGATTTCATTCAAGAGCATGCGGGCATCGATGTGCAGCAGCTGCGCAGCCTCGTGCGCGCCGCCCGCAAGGATGCCGCGCTTGTGCCCGAGAAGCGTTCGGGGCGGGCTTACCGCGATTTGTTCCAGTTCATCAAGACCGAAGAACTGCGTATCTCGCCCAAGACAGACATGGCCGAAGCCGTCGACAAAGATGAGGACGCCGATGAGTGAGCCCGTCGAGCCCGCAAAGCCAGTAGAGCCGGTACGCATCGGCATCGTCTCCATCAGCGACCGTGCCTCGACCGGCGTTTACGAAGACAAAGGCTTGCCGGCTCTGCAAGCTTGGCTGAGCAGCGCCTTGCACAACCCGATCGAGTTCGAAGCGCGGCTGATCCCCGATGAGCGGCCCTTGATCGCGCAAACACTGCGCGATCTGGTCGACACGTCCCTGTGCGATTTGGTCTTGACCACCGGCGGCACCGGGCCGGCACTGCGCGACGTGACGCCCGAGGCGACGTTGGACGTGGCCGACAAGGAAATGCCCGGCTTTGGTGAGCAAATGCGGCAAATTTCGCTGCGCTTTGTGCCCACCGCCATCTTGTCGCGTCAGGTTGCGGTGATCAGGAAGAGGGCCTTGATCATCAATCTGCCGGGTCAGCCCAAGGCGATTGCCGAAACCTTGGCCGGCCTGAGAGATGCCGAGGGCAAGCAATTGGTTGACGGCATTTTTGCCGCCGTGCCCTATTGCATAGACCTGATCGGCGGGCCTTATCTGGAGACGCGCGACGAGATCGTGCGCGGTTTCCGCCCAAAGTCGGCACAGCGCCCGGCCCGTAGCCAAGCCTGATTTGCCTATTTGACCAAACGGCTCAAACCAGCGGCGTCGAAGGCCTCGTCCTGCTGAGCGTCTTGCGGCACGCAGTCGCCGACCTTGGAGTTCGTCGCCGCCGACAGCTTACACACGGCCTGCCAGAGCAAGGTGATCTGGTGGTCATGCCCGGCCGCGTTGTCGATCAAGCCGCGCATCGCCTGCGCCACCGGGTCATCCCCCAAGCTGACGCCGTAGGCCGAGAAGCGCTCAGCCGCTGCCGACTTGGCTTCACTTTTGACATCGATCTTGGCCTCGATGATGCGCGCCGGGTTGCCCACGGCGGTCGCACCCGCCGGCACCGGTTTGGTCACCACAGCACCTGAGCCAATGCGCGCTCCTGCGCCGACCGTGAAGCCACCCAGCACGCAGGCATTGGCGCCGACTATGACGCCGGCCTCCAGCGTCGGGTGGCGCTTGGCACCTTTGACCAGGGCGGTGCCGCCCAGGGTCACGCCCTGATAAATCGTGCAGCCCTCGCCGATTTCGGCCATCTCGCCGATCACGATGCCCATGCCATGGTCGATGAAGACCTTGCGTGAAATCTGCGCGCCGGGGTGGATCTCAATCCCGGTGAAAA
Organism: Roseateles albus; assembly: GCF_028595345.1. Classification (NCBI taxonomy): domain Bacteria; kingdom Pseudomonadati; phylum Pseudomonadota; class Betaproteobacteria; order Burkholderiales; family Sphaerotilaceae; genus Roseateles; species Roseateles albus. The sequence goes on from NZ_JAQQXT010000020.1 coordinate 22,026, forward strand.
AACGCGTCAGATGCGAGATGAAGCGGCCCAGCCACTTGAAGCCATGCTGCCAGCACCAATGGGCGCGCCGATGCAAGACCAGGGCATGCAAGCCCGGATAGCAAGTCAGCACCTCGAAGGCTGAGCGAGCGGCGGGGTCGCGCTCAAGAATGCAGGCAATGTCTTCGCGCAGGCGTTGGAACATGGGGGGGGCTTGGGTGAAAAAAGCAAGAAGGGGTCGACCAGTTTAGCGGCGCGCTTCAATCTTCGCTGTCGGGTGCTCGGGCGGGCCGAGCCGGCTCCACCATCGCCCGCGCGATGCCGCGAAAGATATGCACCTCGTCCAAGCTCAGCTGGACGCGGTTGAACAGCTGAGTGAGTCTGGGCATCAGCTTCCTCGGCACCAGCGGGTCCAAATAGCCGATCGTTTCCAGCGATGCTTGCAGATGGTCCAACATGCCTTTGACCGCCTGGACATCGGCCAATTTGGGGTCGGGCGTGCGCGCCGTCACCGCAAAGCCACCGAGCGCCTGGCGCCAGTCATAGGCCAGCAACTGCACCGCCTGGGCCAGATTCAGCGAGCCATAGTCGGGATGGGTCGGGATGGACAGCACCGCGTGGCAGCGGTAGACGTCCTCATTGCTCATGCCGAAACGCTCGCAGCCGAACACCAGGCCCAACTTGTGTTCCGAGGCCGCCAGCTCGGTAAACAGCGAACGCGGCTCACGCACGGGCGGGCCGAAGTCGCGCGGCGTCATCGCGGTGGCGCAGGCAAAAGTGACGCCGTCCAGCGCTTCTTCCAGCGTCTCCACGATGCGGGCGTTCTCCAGAATGTCGTTGGCGCTGCTGGCCATCGAGATGGCGTCCTGTTGGGTCAGCACATCGGCGTAGCGTGGCCGCACCAGCACCAACTCCGAGAAGCCCATCACCTTCATTGCGCGTGCTGCGGAGCCGACATTGCCGGGGTGGCTGGTTTGAATCAGGACAAATCGTGTCATATCAACGGGCTGCGCTCAGGTCAGGCCGAGCAGGCATTTGGAGAAAATGCCTCGGCTCGGCTAAAATGCGGGATTATCCTTAGTCCGGACCTAATCGCCGACTGGGGTGCCGCTCTTTTTTTCCGCCAGTCCACCTCACAAAGTCAAGGTTCTACGCATGACGCAGCAGTCTTCCCTCCATCCCATGCTCAATGTCGCCATCAAGGCGGCGCGCTCGGCCGGTGCCATCATCAACCGCGCCTCCATGGACCTCGACATCCTGAAGATCAACACGAAGGCGCCCAATGACTTCGTGACCGAGGTGGACCAAGCTGCTGAAAACATCATCATCGAGACCCTGCTCGGCGCTTACCCCGACCACGGCATCCTGGCCGAAGAGTCGGGCCGCGAGCATGGCAACAAGACCTCCGAGTTCGTCTGGATCATCGATCCGCTCGACGGCACCACCAACTTCATCCACGGCCTGCCCATGTATTGCGTGTCGATCGCGCTCGCGCATCGCGGCGTGATTCAGCAGGCCGTCGTCTACGACCCAACCCGCAACGATCTCTTCTACGCTACCAAGGGTCGCGGCGCCTTCATGAATGACCGCCGACTGCGCGTGTCCAAGCGCACGCGCATGAGCGACGCCTTGATCGGCACCGGCTTCCCCTTCCGCCGCGGCGACAACTTCAAGCGCTATATGAAGATGTTCGAAGAGGTGATGGTCGAGTGCGCCGGCCTGCGCCGCCCGGGCGCCGCAGCTTTGGACCTTTGCTATGTTGCGGCCGGCTATTACGACGCCTTCTTCGAGACCGGCCTGCAGCCCTGGGATGTGGCGGCCGGCTCCTTGATCATCACCGAGGCCGGTGGCTTGGTCGGCAACTTCACCGGCGAGTCCGACTATCTGCATCAGCGTGAAGTGGTGGCAGGCAGCCCTAAGATTTATGGCCAATTGGTCACCATCCTGGCGCCTTACACCCGCGTGATCAAGGCTGAGGAAGAGGTGGAAGCCGGCGTTGCGGCCAGCACCGAGCAAAGTCCAGTGGCTGCCTTGGCCGCTGCTGCCGAACCCAAGAAGCGCGCCTCGGTGCGTATCCGCAAGTCGGATGACGCTCAAGCCGATTAAACTCCGGCCCAAGACCGCCTCAAAGCCCTCAGCCGAGGGCTTTTTCAATGTGGGCTCACGAAAAATCGCTCCAGCTTCGTTCTTCCGCCTTGCCGTACTCAGCGTACTGTCTGCGGCGTCTAGCCTAGCTGGAGCATTTTTGCGTGAGCCCTCTTAAAGCTGCAGCCAAAGTCGATGAGCCAAGTTCAGGATTTCTCCGCCCATACGCCGGTGATGGCGCAATACCTCCGCATCAAGGCCGAACACCCGGACGAGTTGGTGTTCTTCCGCATGGGCGACTTCTACGAGGTCTTCTTTGACGATGCCCGCAAGGCCAATGCGCTGCTGGACATCACGCTGACCGCTCGTGGTCAGAGCGCCGGGCAACCTGTTGTGATGGCCGGCATTCCGGTCAATGCCTTGGAGAGCTATCTGGCCAAGCTGATCAAGCTAGGCGAGGCGGTGGCGATTGCCGAGCAAGTCGGCGATGTGGCGACGAGCAAAGGCCCGGTCGAGCGCAAGGTGGTGCGCGTCGTCACGCCGGGGACCGTCACCGACAGCGAGTTGCTGGCCGACAAGCAGGATTCCGTCTTGCTGGCCGTGGTGGCACAGGGCAAGACATTCGGGCTGGCTTGGCTGTCGATGACGCAGGGGCAATTGGGCCTGGCCGAATGCACGGACAAAGAGCTGCCCTCCTGGCTGGCGCGCTTAAGCCCCGCCGAGGTGCTGGTAGACCGCGAGAAGCAACCGGCCGCCGTCTTGGCCGCCCATGTACCCATCACCAACCGGCCGAGCTGGCAGTTCGATACCGCCTTGGGGGCGCGCAAGCTGTGCGAGCAGCTGGCGGTCGCCAGCCTGGCCGGCTTCAATGCGCAGCAGCTGAGCGCCGCGCAGGCGGCAGCCGCTGCCTTGCTCAGTTATGCCGAACACACGCAGGGCCGCGCCTTGGCTCATGTGAAGAGCTTGAGCGTGCAGCGCAGCGGCGACTTGCTGGACCTGCCGCCCGCCACCCAGCGCAATCTGGAGCTCACCGTCACCTTGCGCGGCGAGACCTCGCCCACCCTGCTTTCACTGCTGGACAGCTGCCGCACCGGCATGGGCAGCCGCGCGCTGCGCCACTGGCTGCTGCACCCCAAGCGCGAGCGGGCCGAAGCGCTGGCGCGGCACGGTGCGATTGATGCATTGCTGCAAGGCTCGCCCGAACCCTTGCGCGAGGCGCTGCGCCAAGTGTCGGACGTGGAGCGCATCGCCGCACGCATCGCCTTGCGCCAAGTGCGCCCGCGCGAGCTGACTGGTCTGCGCGCGACCTTGCAGGTCTTGCCCGAGCTGCAACGTTTGGTGCCTGCCGGCAGCGCCTTGTTGGACGAACTGGCCACCGGCCTCTTGGCCTCGCCGCATATCGAGGAGTTGCTGAGCCGCGCGATCGCGGACGAGCCCGCGGTGCTGGTGCGCGACGGCGGCGTGATTGCCGATGGCTTCGACGCCGAGCTGGACGAACTGCGCGCCATTCAGGGCAATTGCGATGCCTTCTTGATCGATATGGAAACACGCGAACGCGCACGCACCGGCATCCCGAACCTGCGCGTGCAATTCAACCGCGTGCACGGTTTCTTCATCGAGGTCACGCAGGGCCAGGTCGACAAAGTGCCGCTGGACTACCAGCGCCGCCAGACCTTGAAGAACGCCGAGCGCTACATCACGCCCGAGCTGAAGGCCTTCGAGGACAAGGCCTTGTCGGCGCAGGAGCGCGCCTTGTCACGCGAAAAGTTGTTGTTCGAGTTGGTGTTGGATCAGCTGATAGCCGAGTTGCAGCCACTCACTCGCCTAGGCCGTGCGCTGGCCAGCCTGGATGCGCTGGCCGCCCTGGCCGAGCGGGCGGCAACGCTGCGCTGGTGCCGACCCGAATTCGTCAACCAGCCGGCGATCGACATCACGGCCGGCCGCCATCCGGTCGTCGAGTCGCGCCTGCGCGAAACCGGTGCCGGCGAGTTCATGGCCAATGATTGCCACCTCGACGCCCGCACCCGCATGCTGATGATCACCGGCCCAAATATGGGCGGTAAGAGTACTTTCATGCGCCAGGTTGCCTTGATCAGCCTGCTGGCCGCGATCGGTTCCTTCGTGCCGGCCGACGCCTGCCGGCTCGGGCCTATGGACGCGATCCACACCCGTATCGGCGCGGCCGACGATCTCGCTAACGCCCAATCCACCTTCATGCTGGAGATGACCGAGGGTGCCGCAATTCTGCACAGCGCCACTGATCAGTCGCTCGTCTTGATGGACGAGATCGGGCGCGGCACCTCGACCTTCGACGGCCTGGCCCTGGCCGGCGCGATCGCCAGCCATCTGCATGACAAAAGCCGCTCGTTCACGCTGTTTGCGACCCACTATTTCGAGCTGACCGAGTTCCCGGCCAAGCACCGCGAGGCGATCAACTGCCATGTCGGCGCGGTCGAAAGCGGTGACTCCATCGTCTTTTTGCACGAGATCCAGCCGGGGCCGGCCAGCCGCAGCTACGGCGTGCAAGTGGCCCGTCTGGCCGGCATGCCGGCCAGCTTGGTGCGCCAGGCGCGTGCGACCCTGGAGGCACTGGAGGCCAAGGCTGGCGAAGGCCGCGCGCAGATCGATCTGTTCGCGCCGGCGCCTGCCGCGACTATGGCCACGGCCGTCACCGAAGCGACAAGCGCTTTGCATTTGGCGATGGATGATGTGGACCCCGACACCTTGAGCCCGCGTGAAGCGCTGGCCCTGGTCTATCAATTGAAGAGCCTGAGTCGAAAAGAGTCCTCCTGAGTTCATGAGCAAGGCCATCGTCTTTTCGCACGCCAACGGCTTCGGCGCCGGCTGCTACCGCCTGCTGTTCGAGGCCTGGCGCAGCGCCGGTTGGAGCGTCCACGCGCTGCCCATCATCGGCCATGACCCGGCCTATCCGGTCACCAATAATTGGCCGCATCTGCGCCAGCAATTGATCGATTTCATTGAACGCGATGTGCGGCCGCAGATGGCGAGCCCGGGTCCGGTGATGCTGGTCGGTCATTCACTCGGCGGCATGTTGAGCTTGCTGGCGGCCAGCCGTCGGCCCGAATTGGCGCAAGGTCTGGTCTTGCTGGACGCGCCCTTGGTGGCCGGCTGGCGCGCGCGCGGCTTGCAACTGGCCAAGGCGACAGGCTTAATTTCACGCGTATCGCCCGGCAAAGTGTCGCGACAGCGCCGTCACGAATGGCCAAACAAGCAAGCGGTGCTGACGCATTTCGCCGCCAAGCATAAATTCGCCCGCTGGGACCCGCGAGTCTTGCAGGACTATGTCGACAGCGGCTTCGAAGACGGTGGCGACGGGACGACCCGGCTGCGCTTCAAGCGCGAGCAAGAAACCCGCATCTACGACACCCTGCCCCATCATCTGGGTCGCTTGATTGGGCGCTATCCGCCGCATTGCCCGGTCGGATTTGTCGCGGGCACCGAGTCAGAGGAGCTGCGCCAAGCCGGCTCGGCCGCCTCCAAGGCGCTGGCCAAAAATCATTTCGCCTGGATGGAAGGTACGCACCTCTTCCCCTTCGAACAGCCGGACGCGACCGCCGCGCTGGTACTGCAAATGCTTGGAGCGATTCAAGCGGATCGCAAGAGCAGCGATTCCACCCCTCTATAATCGCGTTTTACCACCACAGCGTTTTTGAAAGACGCTGCACGACATGACCAAATACGTCTACGTCACGGGCGGTGTGGTGTCCTCACTCGGCAAGGGCATCGCATCGGCTTCACTGGCTGCCATCCTCGAATCTCGCGGCCTCAAGGTCACCCTGATCAAGCTCGATCCCTACATCAACGTGGATCCGGGCACGATGTCCCCGTTCCAACATGGTGAGGTGTTCGTCACCGAAGACGGTGCCGAAACCGATCTGGATCTGGGCCACTACGAGCGCTTCATCACGACACGGATGAAGAAGGCCAACAACTTCACCACCGGTCAGATTTATATGTCGGTGCTGGAGAAGGAACGCCGCGGCGACTACCTCGGTAAGACCGTGCAGGTGATTCCGCACATCACCAACGAGATCCAAGACTTCGTTCGTCGCGGTGCCGGTGTCGGCACGGCCGATGCGGTTGACGTCGCGATCGTCGAGATCGGCGGCACCGTCGGTGACATCGAGTCATTGCCCTTCCTAGAAGCTGCCCGGCAGATGAGCTTGAAGGCCGGCCCGAACAATGTTGCCTTCGTGCACCTGTCCTATGTGCCCTGGATTGCCGCTGCCGGCGAGCTCAAGACCAAGCCGACGCAGCACACGGTTCAGAAAATGCGCGAAATCGGTATCCAGCCCGACGCGCTGCTGTGCCGCGCCGATCGCCGCATTCCGGATGATGAGCGCGAGAAGATTTCGCTCTTCACCAATGTGCCCGAGTACGGCGTGATCTCGATGTGGGACGTGGACACCATCTACAAGGTGCCGCGCATGTTGCACGAGCAAGGGCTGGATCAACTGATCTGCACCAAGCTGCAACTGAACACCAAATCAGCCGACCTGAAGCGCTGGGACACCCTGGTGCACGAGGTACTGAACCCGGCCAAGGACATAACGATCGCCATGTGCGGCAAGTACACCGACCTCAGCGACTCCTACAAGTCACTGAACGAGGCGCTGCGCCATGCAGGCATCCACAACCATGCTCGCGTCAATATCGAGTATGTGGATTCAGAGTTGCTGACGGCGGCCAATATCGACCAGTTGGCTCAGTTTGATGCCATTCTGGTGCCCGGCGGCTTCGGCAAGCGCGGCGTCGAAGGCAAGATCTTGGCGGCTCAATATGCTCGCGAGCACAAGCGGCCCTACCTGGGGATTTGCCTGGGCATGCAGGTCGCCACGATCGAATACGCGCGCCATATGGCGGGCCTCGCTGGTGCGAACTCGACCGAGTTCGACCCCGAGACACCGCATCCGGTGATCGCCTTGATCGATGAATGGCAAGACGCCGACGGCAGCATTCAAAAGCGCGACGAAAAGTCCAATCTGGGCGGCACCATGCGCCTGGGAGCGCAGAGCTCCGACGTCGCGGCCGGTACCTTGGCTTTTGACATCTACGGCCCAGTGGTCAGCGAACGTCATCGCCATCGCTACGAAGCGAACGAGCATTACCTCGACAAACTGCGTGAGGCCGGCTTGGTCATTTCGGCCATCACCCAGCGCGAAAAGCTAACGGAAATGGTCGAGTTGCCGCGTGCGGTTCACCCTTGGTATGTGGGCGTGCAGTTCCACCCCGAGTTCAAGTCCACGCCTTGGGACGGCCACCCGCTGTTCACCGCCTTTATCAAGGCTGCCTTGGACCACAAAGTAGCCTGAAGGAATCTAGCCCATGAAGCTTTGCGGTTTTGAGGTCGGCATTGACCGTCCCTTCTTCCTGATTGCCGGCACCTGCTCGATCGAGGGGCTGGAAATGTCCATCGAGGTAGCCGGTCGGCTCAAGGAAGCCTGCTCGGCCTTGGGCATTCCGCTCATCTACAAAGGCTCCTTCGACAAGGCCAATCGCTCGTCAGGCTCAACTAAGCGTGGTGTCGGCATAGACGCAGGACTGAAGATCCTGGACGAGGTGCGCAAGCAGTTGCAACTACCCATCATCACCGATGTGCATGACGAGTCGCAGGTGAATGAGGTGGCCAGCGTCGTCGATGTGCTGCAAACGCCGGCCTTTCTGTGCCGCCAGACCGACTTCATCCGGGCGGTCGCCAAGTCAGGCAAGCCGGTCAATATCAAGAAGGGCCAGTTCCTGGCACCTTGGGACATGAAGAACGTCATCGACAAGGCCCGCGACGCTGCGCGCGAAGCCGGCTTGTCCGAAGACCGCTTCCTGGCCTGTGAGCGCGGCGTTAGCTTTGGCTACAACAACTTGCTTGCCGATATGTGCAGCTTGGCTGAAATGCGCAAAACCGGCGCGCCCGTTGTATTCGACGTCACCCACTCGGTGCAAAAGCCCGGCGGCCAAGGCACGAGCAGTGGCGGTGCTCGCGAGATGGTCCCTGTGCTGGCCCGCGCCGGCGTAGGTGCAGGCGTGGCCGGTCTCTTCATGGAAACCCATCCATGCCCGAATGAGGCCTGGTCCGACGGCCCCAATGCCGTACCGCTCAAGCATATGCGCGCCCTGTTGGAACAGCTGGTCGCGATTGACCGCGTCGTCAAATCGCAGCCTTTGCTTGAGGATGACTTCAGCGCTTGAGTTGAAGTCATCGCGTGAAACTAGCTTCAACCCTTGATTGCCGAGGCGCGATCTTGTTCAGCGCAGGTAACTGCCTGCTGGCATGATTCGCCCGAACCTATTTTTTTGAAACTTTCGGAGACTTTGAATGAGTGCCATTGTTGACATCGTCGGGCGTGAAATCTTGGACAGCCGCGGCAACCCAACCGTCGAATGCGATGTGTTGCTGGAGTCGGGCGTGATGGGCCGCGCCGCTGTGCCGTCGGGCGCATCGACCGGTTCGCGCGAAGCGATCGAGCTGCGTGACGGCGACAAGAGCCGCTACCTCGGCAAGGGCGTGTTGAAGGCGGTTGAGCACATCAATGGCGAAATCTCCGAGGCCGTTTTGGGCCTGGACGCGTCCGAGCAAGCTTTCCTGGATCGCACGCTGATCGACCTCGACGGCACCGACAACAAGGGTCGCCTGGGCGCCAACGCGATGCTGGCGGTGTCCATGGCCGTTGCTCGCGCCGCGGCCGAAGAGTCGGGCCTGCCGCTGTACCGTTACTTCGGCGGCATGGGCGCTTGCCAATTGCCGGTGCCGATGATGAACGTCATCAACGGCGGCGCGCACGCCAACAACAGCCTGGATCTGCAAGAGCTGATGATCATTCCGGTTGGCGCACCGTCTTTCCGCGAAGCGATCCGCTGGGGCGCCGAAGTGTTCCACGCACTGAAGAAGATCCTGCACGACAAGGGCATCAGCACGGCCGTCGGCGACGAAGGCGGCTTTGCACCTAGCGTCGAGAACCATGAAGCCGCGATCCAGATGATTCTGGAAGCGATCGACAAGGCCGGCTACACGGCGGGCGAACAAATCGCCATTGGCCTGGACTGCGCCGCCAGCGAGTTCTACAAGGACGGCAAATACCACCTGAGCGGCGAAGGCCTGAGCCTGACGGCGCAAGAGTGGACCGATATGCTGGCCACCTGGGTCGACAAGTACCCCATCATCTCGATCGAAGACGGCATGGCCGAAGGCGACTGGGACGGCTGGAAGCTGCTGACCGATCGCCTGGGCAAGAGCGTGCAGATCGTCGGCGACGACCTCTTCGTCACCAACACCAAGATCTTGCAAGAAGGCATCGACAAAGGCATCGCCAACTCGATCCTGATCAAGATCAACCAGATCGGCACCTTGACCGAGACCTTCGCCGCGATCGAGATGGCCAAGCGCGCCGGCTACACCGCCGTGATCTCGCACCGCTCGGGCGAAACCGAAGACTCGACCATTGCAGACATCGCCGTGGGCACCAATGCCGGTCAAATCAAGACCGGCTCACTGAGCCGCTCGGACCGCATGGCCAAGTACAACCAGCTGCTGCGCATCGAAGAAGACCTGGGCGATATCGCCTACTACCCTGGCCGCGCTGCGTTCTACAACCTTCGGTAAAGCTGCGCGGGCTTGTCGGCTAAACTCCCGCCGTGAAAGTCATCAGCATCCTCCTCGCCGCGTTCTTGCTGCTCATCCAGGCCCAACTTTGGTTGGGCAAAGGGAGCTTGCCGCGCGGCGTTCATCTGCGCGGGGTGCTGGCCCAGGCTCAGGCCGACAACGAGCAAGCGCGGCTGCGCAATGCGCAACTCGAAGCCGAGTTGCGCGATCTGCGTGAGGGCCTGGAGATGGTCGAAGAAAAAGCCCGCTTCGAGCTGGGCATGATCAAGCCCGACGAGATCTTCGTCCAGATTCGCCGCTGATTTCTGGCCCTGTTTTTTTGGACGCTTGAACGCCATGGACGCGCTGTTACAGCCGCTGCAAGCCTTGCTCTTGCCAGCTTTTGAGTTGCTGGGCAGCCCCATCACCTGGATCGAGATCATCGCATTCGCCTTGGCGGTCTGGATGGTGATCTGCAATATGCGGGTGCACATGCTGGCTTGGCCCTTGGCCATCATCAGCTCCTTGCTCTACTTCGTCTTGTTCTGGAGCGGCAAGCTCTACGGCGAAGCCTCTCTGCAACTGCTATTCGCGGCCCTGGCGCTCTGGGGTTGGTGGCAATGGCTGCGCGGCAAGGGCGAGGACGGCCTGGCGCTACGGGTGCGGCGCCTGAGCCCGCAAGGGCTGGCCATGGCCGTGCTGGCAACGCTGTTGGCCTGGCCGGCGCTGGGCTTTTTTCTGCTGCATCAAACCGATTCGCAAGTGCCTTTTTGGGACGCTTTTCCGACCGTGGCCAGCCTCTTGGGTCAATGGCTGCTGGCACGCAAATACCAGGAGAACTGGAGCGTGTGGGTCTTGGTCAATATCGTCAGTGTGGCGCTCTTCGCCTACAAAGGTTATTGGCTGACGGTGTTGCTGTATGCGGTCTTCATTCCGATGTCGGTGGCCGGCTGGCGCGCTTGGGCCCGGCGTCTTGCTCCTGCCAGCCCCAGCCCTGCTTGAATCTGCATGAGCGCATTGCTGATCGCCATCGTCGGCGCTGAAAGCACCGGCAAGTCGCTGCTGGCGCAAGACCTGACCCTGCGATTGACCGAGGCCACCGGACTGCGTTGCGCCAGTGTGCCCGAGCTGCTGCGCAGCTGGTGCGAGGCGGCAGGCCGCACACCGCGCCCCGACGAGCAAAACGGCATTGCCAGTGAGCAAACAGCGCGCATAGACGCCGCTGCGAGCGTCAACGATATCGTTGTCTGCGACACCACGGCCCTGATGACGGCCGTCTACAGCCAGTACCTTTTTCAGGACGACAGCCTGCTGGCTCAAGCGCAAGCCTTTCACAAGCGCTGCGCGCTGACCTTGCTGACCGCCTTGGATTTGCCCTGGGTAGCCGACGGCATTCAGCGCGATGGCCCACAGGTGCGGGCGCCGGTTGATGCCTTGATTCGACGCGCCCTGTTGGGCGCAGGCCTGGCTTGGTCTGTCGTGACCGGCCTTGAGCAGGCCCGGGTCGATGCGGCCTTGAATGTGATCACGCCGCTCTTGAAGGCCAAACCCAGCCCCAAACGCGGTCTATTCAGCCGACTCAGTGAAAGGCAGGACGCACAGCCCGAATGGCGCTGGGCTTGCGAGAACTGCGATGTGCCCGAGTGCGAGCATTTGGTGCTGCAGCGCGCCTATTCACCCCTGGCCTAAAGACAAGCCCAAGCCCTTTGCCGCCAGCAGCAAGGGGTGATCCAGCGGCACCGTCCGGTTGCGTCCGGCCACCTCGGCCAACCCTACGTCTCGCATCTCAGCACCCTGCAGCACCACCATGCGGCCAAAACGAGCCTGCTTGATCAGTTGCGCCGCAGCCCAGCCAAACTGCGTTGCCAGGATTCGATCAAAGGCGGTCGGTGAACCACCGCGCTGCACATGGCCCAGCAAGGTGGAGCGTACCTCGCTGCTCAACAGTGCCTGCAGCTGATGGGCCAAAACCGCGCCTACGCCGCCCAGGCGCAGCGGGTCGGGGCTGTCGGCCAGGGTCTGGCTCACGACCATGGCTTCATCACGTGGATGGGCGCCCTCTGCGATGCAGATCAGCGTGTGGCCCGCACCCGACTGCTCGCGCTGACGGCAGACCTGAACCACCGCCTCAACGCTGTAGGGCAGCTCGGGAATCAGGATCACATCGGCCGCACCGGCCATGCCACCCTCCAGCGCGATCCAGCCGGCATATCGCCCCATCGTCTCGGCAATCATCACGCGGCCATGGCTGCGAGCGGTGGTCTCCAAGCGATCCAGCGCTTCGGCCACGATGCTGACCGCACTGTCGAAGCCAAAGCTGCGGTCCGTCAAGCACAAATCGTTGTCTATGGTCTTGGGCACGCCAACGATGGGCAAACCCGCGCGGCTGAGCTTATCGGCAATCGACATCGAGCCGTCGCCACCAATGACCACCAAGGCGTCCAGGCCCAGTTCATGCGCATAAGCGATCAGCTCAGCGGATACATCGGCCCCGCCCGCAGCAAAATAGTGAAAGGGATCGCAGCGATTGTGGGTGCCCAAAATAGTGCCGCCTTGCGCCAGGATGCCACTGACCGCCTCCGCATCCAGAGGCAAGACCTGGCGGTCCAGCAAGCCTAAAAACCCGCGCCGAATGCCGGTGACGCGGGCGCCGCATTGATTGATCAGCGCCAGCGTCACCGCGCGGATGACCGCATTCAGGCCTGGGCAATCGCCGCCGCCGGTCAGGATGCCAATATGCATGGTCTTCGCACTTTCAAACTGCTCTCAATCCGCTGAGCTCTATTTGCTCAATACCAATTTCGCCCCGAACCCGATCAAAAAGACACCGGCCACACGGTTCAACCAGACGCTGATGCTCGGGTTGGCGCGCATGCGCTCGGCCAAAAAATGTGTCAGCAAGACCATCACGAGGCCGTAGAGAAAAGTCAGCATGGCAATCGTCAGCGCCATCGCCGCGAAGGTCAGCAAGCCTTGATGCCTTGTAGGGCTGACAAACAAGGGGAAGAAGGCCATATAGAAAATGATGGCCTTAGGATTGAGCAAGGTGATCAAGACCGTCTGTTTGAAGTAGTCGCGGGGCCGAATATTGAGCAGCGGCGCGCTACCCGGCTTGGCCAGCATCATCTTCGCTCCAAGATAAGCCAGATAGGCCGCGCCCAAGCACTGCACCGCTTGAAAGGCGCTCGGGTACGCCGTTAGCAGCGCAGCAACCCCGGCCACCGCCAGCCACATCAAAATCTGATCCCCCGCAATCACGCCCAGGGTGGCCGCCATGCCGCCGCGAATGCCGCCTTTGCCGGTCGAGGTGATCAGGGCCAAGTTGCCGGGTCCGGGAATCATCAAAAAGACAATGATGGCCAAGGCAAAGGCCGGGTAATCGGTGATGCCGAACATGCCGCACTCCTAGAAACAGGATCTCAGTCTAACGGGATCACCGCGCCAGCAAGAGGTAGTCAAACAGCTGAGCACCGCCGGCGCCGCCCAAGGGCACCAACAAGGCCTTCAACAAGGGCTGCTCGAACAAGGGGGCAAAAGCACCGGTTTGATTGCTCTCGACCGAGGCGATCAAACGTTTGAACGGTTCCACCAAGACCGCCATCTCTGCCGTACTGCCGGCCAGCCAGCGCAGATCGGCATTCATGCTGGCCAATGCACGTTTGCGGGTGTTCTCCGCGGCAATCTTCAGCAGCGAGGCCAGCACAATCAGCCAGACAAGATAGAGACTGATGGCCACGGCGATCGCCGGCGTCAGCGACCAGTTGTCGAACAGCCGGCTGCGCGCCACCACCAGCAAGGCCAGGACAAGAAAGGGGCCAATCACCAAGCGCGACACATAGGCTGTGCGCCGCGCCACCACTTGCACATCCAACCAGTCGTCCAGCAAGCAGTGGAAGGCGCCTGCCGGAGGCAGTGCGGCGCCAGGCACGGCCGCAGCGCTGCCCGGGCGCTCCTCCAAGCGAACAGGAAACAAGCGCTGCCACAGCGGTGCATGGGCCTCACCCAGCTGCCGGGCGAAATGTGCAATCGTCGCCTGCGGGTAAGCGGAGCGCCCGCAGTTCAGGTGGCCGATAAAGCGGAAGGCCAGCATGGTGGCATCAGCCACGGCCACCACCAGCAAAGGCAAGAGCAGCAAGCAGGCGTACAGGGTCGCGCGCACCAACTGGCGATGTTCCAAGCCGCGAACCGGTACTTCGGGCACCTGCCCTTCGCTCAGGCCGAAAAACAGCATCGTGACCACCAGCACGCTGATCAAGTACCAAACAATGGTGCGCGCCGCGCGCGGCCGGCTGTCGCCGCGCTCGCCGTACTGCGTCCACAAACTCAAAAAATCATTGCTTGCGCCGCCGGGCCGCTGCCAAGTGGAAATGCTGACCTGCTTGAACCAGCCCTTGAGCAGACCTTGCACGCCGATGCGTGACACACCCGGCGCCTTGGGTCGCGGCAACTGCAGCCAGGCCGAATCCTCGTGCATGCGTCTGAGCGTGTCGGACCAAGCAAAATCCAGCGTCCAAAGAATTGTCATCAGCGCCAACAAATGGATCAGCTGCGAGGGCCATGCGCTGACACCTTGCAACCAAGTCACAGGTTCGCAGTCCAGACAAACCTTGGCTTCGGCGCCAGGCCAAGCCACCCAAACCCAGGCGGCGGCAATCAGAGCCAACACTGCAATATGGAGCTTGTCGACACCGGCTTCTTGCTCGGCCACGGAGGCGACGGCATGGCGCTGTTGCGCCAGCAAGCTGGGCAGTACCGCCAGCAAGGCGGCAAAAGCAGCCAGCGCCGACAAAATCAAAGTCTGGGCAAAGCTCATCTGCTGCGGCCGCACCAATTCGATCAACGAACAAAAAACATAGGCACACAGCGCTGCGTGCAAAGCTACCAAAACCACCGCCGGCAGATTCATCGGCATGTGCATAGCTGAAGCGTCGGGCGCCAGCGGCCGGCGCAGATAAGCGATGCGCGCCTGCCGAATGGCAGGCGTCGAGGGCCACACCAGCAGGCCAATCAGCATCAGGCCGGCCACCAATGCCGCCACGATCAGTCGCGCCGAGCTTGTGCTGCCCGTTTGGTTCAACAAGGCATAGCCACTCAAGGGAACGGCGCCATTGCGGCCTATTTCATACAGCGAGGGGTTGTCCAACGCATCTCGGGCAGCCAGTTTTTCTTCGTCCAAGCACTCCTGGCTGCGGCAGGCGGCGCGCCGGGCGGCCAAATAGCTGGCGGTTTGATAGACGTCCCGCAACGGCGGTGTGCCGGCCTGCAAGTCGACGATGCCGGGCTTGGGCGGATAGAACTCCAGGGGCAAGCTGGTCGCGACGATCAAATTGCGCGTGAAGGCCTGCACACGCGGATGCAAAAAGCGTGCATCCATATCGGTGGTGAAGAACACCTTGTCCGAGAAGGTGTCGTGCAGCGCCTGCATCACCAGGAGTTTGTCGTGCACATCATTGGCCAATATGCCGATCGCCCCGATCGGCCCGGCTCGCCCCGGAGCTTCGCTGTCCTTCAATGAAGCCGCCAAGCGGCGCAGATAGTCGAGCTGATCACGGCTTTCCGGCCATTCCAGGGCGGTCGCTTTGCTGGCCGCTGTTCGCTCATTGCCTTCACGCCCGGCGTCCCGGGTTGTCACGCCGTCAATGCCGCGAAAGAAATAGACCGGCTCGAAACTCAGGTTGTGAAAGTCCTTCAAGCGGTGTTGCAGCTCATTGACCAAGGACTGCGAGTAAATGGAGTCGCGCTCCGCCACCACCACCAGCCGGCGCTGCTCATTGGCCGGCAGGCGCAGCTGCAACTCGGCCACCAAGCGTTTGATTAACTCGTTATCGGTACTGATGGTGCGCTGAAAGTCGATTTTCACCGGCGGTCTGTCGCCCAGCATGCGGTTGAACTTTTCGTTCAAAAAGGCGTCCAGGTCCTGTTTACGCAGCTCGTCCAGCATATTGCTCGAGGCGGTGGAGGCCGAGTTGAAAATCTTGGCGCCGGCCAAGAGCCGATAGCCCTGCAGGGCCGGCCGAGGGTCGGCGAGCAAGGGGCAGCTCAGCCGCGGCTCCGCCTTGTTGCTTTGCAGCGCTTGCGGTTTTTGCGCCGCGCCATCTCCTGGCCCATCGCCCTCGCTTACAGACAGCGCCGCACTGCCTCCCGTCAACATTGCACTGGCCTTGCACTCGCAACCAAGGGCACGCTCACCCAAGGCCTCAATAACCGGCTTCGAGTCCTTGGCATAGACCTCGCTGGCTCGGCGCAGGTCGCTCAGCGCAGTACGCAATGCGTCGGTGGACGAGGGACCGATGATGGCCAGGCGCGGCAGGGTTCGGCTCGGCTTCACGCAAGGCGCGCGGTTGGCCACCAACTCAGGCCCGAACATGGCGTCCACCATACGCGCCAGCCCGTCGAGCTTGGAGTCAGGCAGCGCAGACTCATCGACCCACAACAAGGCCACCTGCTCAAAGCGGCGCAGCGGCCCGGTCGTGTCGGCTTCGCGGTGGCGATTGCGTTTGGCCAACATCTCGTAAGGGACGGTGAACTTGGCCTTATCGGAGGGCTTGGGCGCGCCGGACCTGCGCAACTCGCGGCAGACCGGGGGATCGTTGATGGCGGCGGGCGCGGCCGCCGTAGAGGCAGTTGACACAGAAGCCGACGGAGCTGAGGCCGCAGTAGCAAGCTCCCCTGGCGCGTTGAGACCTTGATGCCGGCGCGCGGCCCGCGCCGCCTCGCAGTCACTGGTCAGGCGCTGGACGTCAAACTCAAGCAAGCCGATGCGCTCTGCATTGTCCGGCACATAACCCTGTGCTTGCAGACCCGCCAACACGGCATAGCGCGTCCGTCGCCGCCCTTCTTCTGCGCCAACAAAGGGATTGCCGGGCACCAGGGCCAAGACCACCAGCGACTCGCTGACGTCTTTGTCGCCGTCCCGGTCGAGCCGATCGCGCAGCACTTCGGGGCGCCGCACGCCTTCCCAGCTGCTGCGGCAGGCCGCGATGCCCGAGGTCTTGACGACGCGCTCGCAGCGCTCGGCGCGCTCCTGCTCGTGGCGCCGCAAGGCGGCAAAAGGATCTTCCCAGAGCCGGGCGTCCACCTCCATCTCGGCACTGAGCGAGCTTTGTGCCCGTTCCTTCTCGGCCGGCCGGAGCTGCTCGAACGCATGGGGCACCAGCTGTGTGCTGCCGACGAAAGCCACCAGCACGGCCACGCTGGTCCAAGGTATGCCGCCGCCTTTGGAATCTGACATCGCGCTCTCCCAAGACCACGGCGGGCCTGTAGGTGGGCAAGGCGTTAGGCCACGCCTTGCAAGCTCGTCAAATTGCCAGTCAAGGCGAGAGCCGTCAATCCCTTAGTTGCTATTGATGGCTGACGGACAGGCGCTACTGCACCGTACCGCTGCCGCCTGCTTGCGCCAGGTCCGAGGCGAAGAGCTGGCCCACATCCACCGCGTCGTAATGGTATTGGCGCCCGCAGAACTCGCAGCCAATTTCAACATTGCCGCGCTCGGCCAGCACAGAGTCCAGCTCCTCGCGACCCAGGCCCTTGAGCATTTGGCCGACGCGTTCGGGCGAGCAGGTGCAGGCGAATTTCGGCGTTAGCGGCTCAAAACGACGTACCGACTCTTCCCAGAACAGGCGCCGCAGCACAGTCTCGGCGTCCAAGCCCAGCAACTCCTCGGCGGTCAAGGTTGAGGCCAAGATGCTGATGCGATTGAAGGCATCGGACAAGCCGATGTCATCTTCATTACGGGCACCTTGACCTTCCAGATTGCCCTCGCCTTGCATGGGCAGACGCTGGATCAACAAGCCGGCTGCGATCTCGTCATTAGCAAACAAGACCATCTTGGTGTCCAACTGCTCGGACTGCAGCATGTAATGCTCCAAGACCTCGGAGAGTTTTTGCAGCGGCTCTTTCTGGTCACCATGCAAGGGCACCACGCCTTGATAGGGCTGCTGACCCGGCAGGCGGTCCTTGGGGTCGAGCGTGATCGCGCAGCGGCCCTGGCCGTGCACATTCAGCATCGCCTCTAACTGCGCGCCCGCAGGCACCTCGCCGACCACTTTTGCCGTGGCGCGAAAGCTCAGGTCCGGCTGCACCTCGGCCACCGCCAGCTTGACTGGGCCGTCGCCAAACACCTGCAGCACCAAAGCGCCGTTGAACTTGATGTTGGACTGCATCAAAACCGCTGCCGCCGCCATTTCGCCCAGCAAGGCACGCAGCTCGGGCGGATGCGCGCCTACGCCCGCGCGGCGCTGCAAGACCTCACGCCAGCTGTCGGTCAAACGCACCAACATACCGCGCACCGGCAGACCTTCGAACAAGAATTTATGCAGTTCACTCATGGGAATTTGATTCAACTTTCTTCAGGCCTTGCGCATAGCGCCGGCCGTTCTGTATGTAATGCGCAGCACTCGCCTTGAGGCCTTCGATTTGCTCTGGGCTCAGCTCCCTCACCACCTTGGCCGGGCTGCCCACGATCAAGGAGCCGTCCGGGAATTCCTTGCCCTCGGTCACCAAGGCGCCCGCGCCCACCAGGCAATGCTTGCCGATGCGCGCCCCGTTGAGCACCACCGCACCGATGCCAATCAGCGAGTAGTCGCCCACCGTGCAGCCATGCAACATGCATTGATGGCCGACCGTCACGCCTTGCCCCAGCACCAGCGGAAAACCGTGATCGGCGTGCAAGACCGAGCCGTCCTGGATATTGGTGCCAGCGCCAATCGTCAGCTGCTCGGTATCGCCTCTGAGCACCGCCTTGAACCAGACCGACACTTCAGCGCCCAGGCTGACGCGGCCAATGACTTCAGCGCTGTCGGCCACCCAGGCCGAGTCGGCCAACTCCGGCCTATGTTCGTCCAATTGATAGATGGCCATGCAACCCCCGACGAAAAACGTCGATTTTAAGTGCGCCGACGCGCCCCCCCGATAATTCGCGGATGGAAACTCGCTCGCTGGCCCTGAAGGTTTTATGTTTGCAAGATCCGGCCGAAAAGGCCGCCGCCGCTCAGGCCCTGTATGCGCAGGTGCTGGCCGGCTTGCCGCTGGATGAGGGCTTGCAGTTCGTGCGCCCCGAGGGCGTGCCGGGGCGGCCGGCCAAACCGCAGCTAATGTCGGCGCTTCAAGTGCCCAAGCGCTCGCCGTTCACGGTGGAGGGGCGAGCGGCCCTGCTACATGCGATCGCGCACATCGAATTCAATGCCATCAATTTGGCGCTCGATGTGGTTTGGCGTTTTGCCGATATGCCGCGCCAGTTTTACCTGGACTGGCTCAAGGTCGCTGCCGAAGAAGCGCAGCATTTCAATTTGCTGCACGCGCACCTGCAGAGCCTGGGCCATTCTTATGGCGACTTTGATGCCCACGACGGCCTGTGGACCATGGCCGAGCGCACAGCCGGCGATGTGTTGGCGCGCATGGCCTTGGTGCCGCGCACTCTGGAGGCGCGGGGGCTGGATGCCACCCCGCCGCTACAGGCCAAGCTGGCGCGCGCTGGCGACAAGCGGGCCGTGGAGATCTTGGATGTGATCCTGCGCGAGGAGGTCGGCCATGTGCTGATCGGCAATCACTGGTATCGCTACTTGTGTGAGTTGCAAGGGCTTGACCCGGTGACGCTCTACCCTGAGTTGGTGATTCGCTATGAAGCGCCACGGCTGCGGCCCCCCTTCAACCGCGGGGCGCGTGCGGCAGCGGGCTTCAGCCAGGAAGAGTTGGACTATCTAGACGCTTGGGCGCAGGGCTGAGCCCCTGCCCGATAATGTCGGGTTGCGCCCAAAGAGCTGTCCTCCATGTCCCGTGTCCAAGCCAATCTGCTTCTTGTCGTCATTGCCCTGATCTGGGGCTCTGCCTTTGTGGCTCAAAGCCAGGGCATGCAGCATCTAGGGCCCATGGCCTTCACAGGGGTGCGCTTCTTGATTGGCACCTTGGTGGTCGCTCCCTTGATGTGGATGGAATGGCGCGGCCTGCAGCGCAAACAGCGACAACAACGCCAACAACCCCCATTGCGGCCGGTTGACGGCGCCAAGATCGCCGGCTTGGGCTGCCTGCTTCTGCTGGGCGCGGCGATGCAGCAGATCGGCATTGTCAGCACCACGGTCACCAATGCCGGTTTCTTGACTGCGCTCTATGTGCCGCTGGTGCCCGTATTGGGTTGGCTGTTGTGGCGCCATTTGCCGCATTGGTCGGTTTGGCCGGCGGCCTTGACTTGCCTGGTCGGCGCATTTTTGTTGTCCGGCGCAGAGCGCCTGGAGATCGGTGCGGGCGATTTGTGGGTGATTTGCTCGGCCCTGCCCTGGGCTTTTCATGTGGTGCTGGTGGGCCGCGTGGCCGACAAGATGGAAGCGCCCTTTTTGGTCGCCGGCGGCCAGTTCTTCGTCTGCGGTGTGCTGGCGCTGGCTTGGGCCAGCTTGACCGAGCCGATCAGCTGGCCCGCGCTGCAAGCGGCTTTTTGGCCCTTGGTCTATACCGGCGTGATGTCGGTGGGCGTGGCCTTCACCGCGCAGGTGGTGGCGCAGCGCTACGCACACGCAGCCGACGCGGCCATCATCTTGTCGTCCGAGACCCTGTTTGCCGCGCTGTTTGGTTACTACCTGATGGGTGATCGATTGGGGCCTGCCGGCCTGCTCGGTTGCGCGCTGATCTTTGCCAGCATGTTGGCGGTGCAACTGATTCCGGCGATGGCGATGCTGCATAGCAGCATTAATTCACGATTGGCGAAAAAATAAGGGTTTTCCCTTGATTTTGTCATAGGGTTTTCACTGATTTTCGTGAAACTGCGGGCAGTGGTGCAGCAATGACGCACCCGAGCGATCAGCCAGCCCGCATGCTTACAGCGCAATTGCCTCAGCATGCCGGGCCGGCCCCAACAACAAAAGGAGCCCCACCATGTTCGCACTGAGCAATTTCATCGCCACATCGCAGCATTACTTCGTCTCGCCCATGGCGGGCGAAGGCAAAGTAGCTGCGGACATCTCCGCATGCTCTGGCGTCGCAGGCAGCTATGCCCCCCAAGCCCGCAGCTCCCGCGTGGAAGACGCCGCCATGGCCCTGGCCGCCACGCTGGCCGGCTTGACCTACTTCACCGCCCTGGCATCAGCGGTCTAAAGATTGAACGCCGTCGTGCGTTTGATCGTGCGCAGCACTAACATCGAGTTGGAGCGCGCCACCTCGGGCAGCTGCATCAATACATCGGTGTGAAAGCGCTCCAGGTCCTCTGCGTCTTTGTAAGCGAAGCGGATCACATAGTCGTTGGTGCCGGCCACGTAAAAGCAGTCGAGAATGTCCGGGCTGGCCAGCACCGCACCCTCAAAGGCGGCTAAAGCCGCCGTCGTCATGCGCTCCAGGTTGATGATGGTGTAGCTGATGCCTTGTTTGCCCACTGCGCGCGGGTTGACTAAGGCCACATATTGGGCAATCACGCCTGCATCTTCCAGGTGCTTGACGCGCCGCAGGCAGGCCGAGGGCGACAAATGCACACGCTGCGCCAACTCCACATTGGGCAGCCGGCCGTCCTTTTGAAGCTCGTTCAAGATATTGCGGTCAATCGCATCCAATTTCACTTCAGAACTCATATTTCGCACAATTCACCAAAAGATGTCGAAATTATGACGCCGGATTGCAAAACATCGGGTTTACGCCCAGGCAAAGCGCTCACCT
Source organism: Roseateles albus (assembly GCF_028595345.1). Taxonomy (NCBI): domain Bacteria; kingdom Pseudomonadati; phylum Pseudomonadota; class Betaproteobacteria; order Burkholderiales; family Sphaerotilaceae; genus Roseateles; species Roseateles albus. The sequence continues at coordinate 43,318 of NZ_JAQQXT010000020.1, forward strand.
ATTGCGTCGCCGCTTGACTAGACTGTTAGGTATTCGGGCACACAGCCCGCACACTCAAACAAGGTCGAGCCCATGTCCAGCAAACCACAGGCCAACTCAGACGCCAAGCTAGATGCCTATTGGATGCCCTTCACCGCCAACCGGCAGTTCAAACAAGCGCCGCGCCTGATCACCGGCGCCGACGGCATGTATTTCACCGACGACAAAGGCCGCCAGGTGCTGGACGGCATTGCCGGCCTGTGGTGCGTCAACGCTGGCCACAATCGCCCCCGGATCGTCGAGGCCATTCAAAAGCAGGCCGCAGAACTTGATTTTGCGCCACCGTTCCAGATGGCCCACCCCAAAGCCTTCGAACTGGCCGAGCGTCTGGTTGAACTGACCCCGGCCGGCCTCAACAAGGCTTTTTTCACCAACTCCGGCTCCGAGGCGGTGGAAACCGCGCTGAAGATGGCGATCGCCTACCACCGCGTGCGCGGCGAAGGTGCGCGCACCCGGCTGATCGGCCGCGAACGCGGCTATCACGGCGTCAACTTTGGCGGCATCTCGGTCGGCGGCATGGTCGGCAATCGCAAGATGTTCGGCACCATGCTCAGCGGCGTTGACCATATCCGCCACACCCATGACCCGGCCCGCAATGCCTTCTCACAGGGGCAGCCGGCCTACGGCGCCGAGTTTGCCAATGATCTGGAGAACCTGATCGCGCTGCATGACGCCTCGACGATTGCGGCGGTGATCGTCGAGCCGATCGCCGGCTCGACCGGCGTACTGATCCCACCGCAGGGTTATCTGCAACGGCTGCGCGAGATCTGCGACAAGCACGCCATCTTGCTGATCTTCGATGAAGTCATCACCGGCTTTGGCCGCACAGGTAATCCGTTTGCTGCGCAGACCTTTGGCGTGACGCCGGACCTGATGACGGTGGCCAAGGGCCTGACCAATGGCTGCGTGCCCATGGGCGCGGTGTTCGCCAAGCAGTTCATCCACGATGCCTTTATGCAAGGGCCGGAGCACTTGATCGAGTTCTTCCACGGCTACACCTACTCGGCCCACCCCTTGGCCTGCGCGGCGGCCTTGGGCACCTTGGACACCTATGCCGAAGACGGCTTGCTGACCCGCGCAAGCGAGATGCAAGGCTACTTCGCCGAGGCCCTGCATTCCTTGAAGGGCGAGCCAAATGTGATCGACATTCGCAATATGGGCCTGGTCGGTGGCTGCGAGTTGGCGCCGCTGCCGGGAGAGCCGGGCAAGCGCGCCTTCTCCATCTTTCTCGACTGCTGGGAAAAAGGCGTGTTGGTGCGCACCACCGGCGACACCATCGCATTGAGCCCGCCGCTGATCATCGAGAAACAGCATATCGACCACATCATCGACACCGTGCGCGGTGCCTTGAAACGCGCGGCTTGATATTCATGCTGAAGGGATTGCCTAGCGCCGTGCAAGTCGTTCGCCGGGCCGCCCCAAGAACGACTTGGCCCACCCGGGGGGCCGACCGCGTATGGCGCGGGCGGGGGGCTCCATCAATATGAGCCTACTCAGCATAGACCGCGATCTCGCACGCGACAGCTATTACGCGGCCACCGCGCCTCGGCTCGAGACCTATCCCTCGCTCAAAGACGCCTTAACGGCAGACGTCGCCATCGTCGGAGGTGGCTTGGCCGGCTTGTCGGCAGCGATCGAGCTGGCGAGCAGCGGCTTGAGCGTGGTGGTGCTGGAAGCAGGCCAAGTAGGCGGCGGCGCTTCGGGGCGCAATGGCGGGCAAGCGCTGGCAGGCTTGGCTTGCGACCAAGTCACGATCGAAGCTCAGCTGGGGCTGGATGAAGCCAAGCGCATCTGGGCCATGAGTCTTGAGGCCGTTCAGATGATTCGCCAACGCAGCGAGCAGTTCGGCATCGATTGCGAATGGCAAAGCGGTTACCTGAGCTTGGCCACCAACGCCCGCAAGGCGGGTGAGTTGAAAGCCGGCGTCGAGGCCATGGCGCAGAACTACGGCTTTGCCCAACGCTGGATTGACGCCAAAGAGTTGCCGGACTGGATAGCCAGCCCGCGCTTTGCCGCCGGCTGTTTCGATGCCGAGTCCGGCCATCTGCATCCGCTCAAGTATTGCCTGGGCCTGTGCCAAGCAGCGCGGGATTTGGGCGTGCGGATCTACGAGCACAGTGCGGTGACCGCGCTTGAGCATGGCCCGCAAGTTCGCCTGAGCACCGCCAACGGCGTGGTGCGCGCAGCGCAAGTATTGCTGGCGGGCAATATCTATCTGCAAGAAATCGCGCCAGATCTGGCGCCGAGTTTGAGTCAGCGCATCATGCCGGTCGGCACTTATATTGCCTGCACCGAGCCGCTGGACGCCGCCCGCCTGAAAGCCTTGATCCCCTCGCGTGCGGCGGTTTGCGACACCAATTTCGCGCTCGACTACTTTCGCCCGACTGCCGATCAGCGCTTGCTCTACGGCGGCCGGGTCAGCTACAGCACCGCGTCGCCGCGGGACCTACGGCGCAGCATGCAGCAGCGCATCTTGGCAACCTTCCCCCAGCTGCAAGGCTTGGGACTGGACTACGTCTGGGGCGGCTTTGTTGATATTTCCATGAACCGCGCGCCCGATTTTGGCCGCCTGGGGCCCAACGCTAACGTCTATTATCTGCAGGGCTTTTCGGGCCATGGCCTGGCACTGACGGGCTTGGCCGGCCGAGTCGTGGCCGAGGCCATACGAGGCGATGCGGGCCGCTTTGACTGTTTCTCGAAACTGCGCCACCGCAGCTTTCCGGGTGGCAAACTGATGCGCATGCCGGCCCTTGTGCTGGGCATGGCTTACTACCGATTGAAGGATATGTTTTGAGTCCCCCGAACACAAAACCCAAGGCAAAACCCCTCGTGCTGGTGCCGGCCTGCAACTTGCCGCTGAATGGCCACCCCTTTCATATCGCGGGCAAGAAGTATCTCGACGCCGTGCGCCTGGCCGGCTGCCTGCCACTGGTCGTGCCATCGACGGCGCTGGAGGACTTGGAGCAGCTTTTAAGTCTGGCCGACGGCATCTTTCTGACCGGCTCGCCGTCGAATGTGCATCCGAACCATTTCGGCGAGGCGGTACACAACCCCGCCCTGCCGCTGGACCCCGAGCGCGACGCGCTGACGCTGCCGCTTATTCGCCGTGCGGTAGCCGCCGGCCTGCCACTGTTTGCGGTCTGTCGAGGCTTTCAAGAAACCAATGTTGCTTTGGGCGGCAGCTTGCATCAGGCGGTGCAGGAGCAGCCCGGCCTGCAGGACCACCGCGCGCCCGAAGGGCAGCCGAATGAGATCGCTTATGCCGACACCCATCCGGTGCAAGTGCTGCCCGGCGGGCAACTCGAGGCGCTGCTGGGTCACGCGCACATTCAAGTCAATTCGCTGCATGGCCAAGGTGTGAAAACCTTGGCGCCGGGCCTGCGCATCGAAGCGGTGGCGCCCGACGGCTTGGTGGAAGCCTTCAGCGTGGTGGCAGACAGCAGCCAATTTGCGCTCTGCGTGCAATGGCACCCCGAATGGCAGGCGGCGCAAAACCCGCATTCGATGGCATTGCTGCAAGCCTTCGGCCAAGCCTGCCGAGACTACCGGGACCAGATCCATCCGCTGCGCCATGACTCCTTGCGCGACCCGGAGACCTAGCGCCCAGTTTCAACGCCTTTTTCATCATCATTCCCCGCACTCTGCGGAACCCAAGAAAAGTCGGAGAAACACCATGGTCGATAGAAGCAATTTCACTTTCAGCGAACTGGAAAACTGGTTCCGCCAGCAGCGCGTCACCGAGATCGAATGTCTGGTGCCGGACTTGACCGGTGTGGCGCGCGGCAAGATATTGCCGCGCCAAAAATTCACCGAAGACCGCGGCATGCGCCTGCCCGAGGCGGTGGTGGCGATGGGCGTGACGGGAGAGTTCCCCGAGGAAGGCCCCTACTACGACGTCATCAGCCCGAATGACCGCGATATGCATTTGCGCGCTGACCCGACCACCGCGCGCCTGGTGCCCTGGGCGATAGACCCGACCGCGCAAATCATCCACGACTGCTACGACAGGCATGGCGTGCTGGTGCCGTTTGCGCCGCGCTCGGTGCTGCGCCGTGTTTGCGGCTTGTTCGAAGCCGAAGGCTGGGACCCGGTCGTGGCGCCCGAGTTGGAGTTCTATCTGGTCGCGCGCAACACCGACCCGAACCAGCCGCTCAAGCCCCCTGTGGGGCGCTCGGGGCGCGCCGAAACCTCGCGTCAGGCCTATTCGATCGACGCCGTCAACGAGTTCGATCCGCTGTTCGAAGATGTCTATGACTACTGCGAAAAGATGGAGCTCAATGTTGACACCTTGATCCATGAGGTCGGTGCCGGGCAAATGGAGATCAACTTCTTCCACGCCCATCCGCTGGGCCTGGCCGACGAGGTGTTCTTCTTCAAGCGCACGGTGCGTGAGGCGGCGCTGCGCCACGATATGTTCGCCACCTTCATGGCCAAGCCCATCGCGGGCGAGCCCGGCAGTGCCATGCATGTGCACCAAAGCGTGATCAACAAGGCCACAGGACGCAACCTCTTCAGCAACGAGGACGGCAGCCCCAGCAAAGAGTTCTTCTGGTACATCGGCGGCTTGCAGAAATACATCCCGGCTGCGATGGCCTTGTTTGCGCCTTATGTGAACAGCTACCGCCGCTTGGCCCGCTTTACCGCCGCACCCATCAATATTCAATGGGGCACGGATAACCGCACCGTCGGCATCCGCTCGCCGCTGGCCGACCCGGCAGCGCGCCGGGTCGAGAACCGCGTCATCGGCGCCGACGCCAACCCCTATGTCGCCCTGGCCGCCACCCTGGCCTGCGGCTACCTGGGCATCAAAAACAAAATCGAGCCTGCGCCCGAGTGCAAGGGCGACGCCTATCTGGGCGACTTCCAGCTGCCGCGCAGCTTGCACGAGGCGCTCAATCTTCTACGTGCAGAAAAAGAGTTAGCCGCGATTCTGGGCGAATCTTTTGTGACCGTGTATTCCGAAGTCAAGGAAATCGAGTATGCGGAATACATGAAAGTGATCTCGCCTTGGGAGCGTGAGCATTTGCTGCTGCACGTCTAAGTCAACGCCAAGCCCAGCACAGGAAGCACCATGAGCAAGTCAAACCGCACAACCCAAGAATGGCAGGCCGCAGACGCCCGCCATTTCCTCCACCCCTTCACCGACTTCAAAGGCCTGGCAGCAAAAGGCTCGCGCATCATCAGCAAGGCCGACAACATCTACCTCTGGGACAGCGAGGGCCACAAAATCCTCGACGGCATGAGTGGCCTGTGGTGCGTCAATGTTGGCTATGGGCAGCAAAGCCTGATCGAGGCGGCTGCCAAGCAGATGGCCGAGCTGCCTTTCTACAACGCTTTTTTCCAGACCGCCACCATGCCGGCGATCGAGCTGGCCGAGGTGCTGGCCGAGATCAGCCCACCCGGCTTCGAGCATGTGTTCTTCACCGGCTCGGGCTCCGAAGGTAACGACACGATTGTGCGCATGGTGCGTCGTTACTGGGATCTGAAAGGAAGCCCCGAGCGCCAGATCATCATCGGCCGCATCAACGGCTATCACGGCTCCACCATGGCCGGCGCCTCCTTGGGCGGCATGAGCGGCATGCACGCACAAGGCGGCCTGCCCATCCCGAACATTTCCCATATCGAACAGCCGCATTGGTTCGAACATGGCCAAGACATGAGCCGCGAGGACTTTGGACTCAAGGCGGCTGGCTGGCTGGAAGAGAAGATTCTGGCCCTAGGCGCCGACAAGGTAGCGGCCTTCATCGGCGAGCCCGTGCAAGGGGCCGGCGGCGTGATCGTGCCGCCCTCGACCTACTGGCCCGAGATCCAGCGCATCTGTGACAAATACGGCATTCTCTTGGTCAGCGACGAGGTGATTTGCGGCTTCGGGCGCACCGGCAACTGGTTTGGCTGCGAGACCATGGGTTTCAAACCCGACCTGATGACCTTTGCCAAGGGTGTCAGCTCCGGCTACATCCCGCTGGGCGGCGTGCTAGTCGGCGCGCGCGTGGCCAAGGTCTTGATTGAAGAGGGCGGCGAGTTCAACCATGGCTTCACCTATTCCGGCCACCCCACCGCCTGCGCGGTGGCGCTGGCTAACTTGAAGCTCTTGCGGGAGCAGCATGTGGTGGAGCATGTGCGCGACGATATCGGCCCCTACCTGGCACAGCGCTTTGCCGAGCTGAACGAGCACCCGCTGGTCGGCGAAACCCAGAGCTGCGGCATGATGGCCGCGCTTCAGTTGGTCAAGGGCAAGACGCCGGACAAGCCGACAGGCACGGCTTTTGCTAGTGAGTTGGAAGTGGGCATGATCTGCCGCAAGTACTGTTTCGCTAACGGCCTGATCATGCGGGCCGTGGGCGACCGCATGATCGTGGCACCGCCGCTGGTGATGACACGCACGCAGATCGACGAAATGATGGGCTTGATCAGGCGTTGCCTGGACCAGACCTGGGAAGAGTTGAGTCAATCAGGCTTGCTCTGAACCAGGCGAGACCTTGGAGCGCGGCGATGGTGTCGCGCCCGCCACATCTGCGGGTTTAGTCGGATGGGCAGCGACCCGCCTGTGCCTAGACTGTCAAGCGATAGAGATTCACTTTTCATTTGCAATTGCTGAGGATGATTTCCATGAAACTGAGCACGCTTCGCACCGTCACTTCTGTTGGGGCTGCGGCCCTGGCCCTGATGTTTGGGCAAGCCGCGCGGGCCCAGGAGGAAGAAAAAGTCCTCAACGTCTATAACTGGTCCGACTACATCGCCGAAGACACGATCAAGAACTTCGAGAAAGAAACCGGCATCAAGGTGCGTTATGACAATTTCGACAATAACGAAATCGTCCACGCCAAGCTGGTTGCCGGCAAGACCGGTTATGACATCGTTGTGCCGTCCAGCTATTGGGCCAAGCTGCAAGCGGATGGCGGCTTGCTGCGCAAGATCGACAAGTCGCAGATCCCCAACTACAAGAATCTAGACCCCGATGTGCAGGCCCAGTTGGCCAAGTTGGACCCGGGCAACGAGTTCTTCGTCAACTGGCTGTGGGGATACACCACCATCGGCATCAATGTCGACAAGGTCAAGGCCGCTTTGGGCAGCACGCCCATGCCCGAGAACGCCTGGGACCTCTTGTTCAAACCCGAGTACGTGTCCAAGCTCAAGAGCTGCGGCGTCAGCATGCTGGACTCGGCCACCGAGGTCGTGCCCGCAGCCCTGCACTATCTGGGCAAGCCGCCTTACACCAAGTCGGTGGCGGACTTTGCGCAGGTGCCCGCCCTGTTGAAGTCCATCCGCCCCTATGTGACCCTGTTCAGCAGCTCCGGCTATATCAATGACCTTGCCAATGGCTCGATCTGCCTGGCGCTGGGCTTCTCCGGCGACATCAATATCGCCCGCCAGCGCGCCATTGACGGCAAGACCGGCCAGAACATCCAGGCCTTGATCCCCAAGACCGGCGGCATCATCTTCATGGACGTGATGGTGATCCCGGCGGACGCGCCGCGCCCCGGCAATGCGCATAAATTCATCAACTACATCTTGCGCCCCGAGGTCCATGCGTCCTTGAGCAACAAGGTGTTCTACGCCAACCCGAACAAGGAATCTAAAAAATTCGTCAAGCCCGAGGTGGCCAACAACCCCAGCGTCTTCTTGAGCGAGGCCGATCTGAAAAAGATGGCTGCACCGGACGCGATCAACAACGACATCCGCCGCCAGATGACGCGCATCTACACATCCTTCAAAACAGGGCTGTAAAGATGGCCAACGCAGCGCAAGCAGCCTCCACGGCAACGAGCAGCTATCTGCAAATCGACAACGTGGTGAAGGACTTCGGCGGCGGCGCGGTCGCCGTGGACAGGGTTTCGATCGACATTGCCAAGGGCGAGATCTTTGCGCTGCTGGGTTCTTCAGGCTGCGGCAAGACGACGCTCTTACGCATGCTGGCGGGCTTTGAGACGCCCACCAGCGGTCGCATCATCTTGAACGGCCAAGACCTGGCCGGCCTGCCGCCCTATGCGCGGCCCATCAATATGATGTTCCAGAGCTATGCGCTGTTCCCGCATCTAACCGTGTGGGACAACATTGCCTTCGGCTTGAGGCGCGACGGCCTGCCCAAAGAGGAAACCGCCGCCCGCGTCGAGGCCATGCTCAAGCTGGTGCAGTTAGGCAAGTTCGCCAAGCGCAAGCCGCATCAGCTCTCAGGTGGCCAGCAGCAACGTGTGGCCTTGGCGCGCAGCTTGGCCAAAAAGCCGCAACTGCTGCTGCTGGACGAACCTCTGGGCGCCTTGGACAAGAAATTGCGCGAACAAACGCAGATCGAGCTGGTCAACATCATCGAAAGCGTCGGCGTGACCTGCGTGATGGTGACGCATGACCAAGAAGAAGCGATGACCATGGCCACCCGTATCGCGGTGATGAGCGAGGGCCGCATCATGCAGATCGGCGCGCCGGCCGATATCTACGAGACACCCTCCACCCGCTTCGTCGCTGACTTCATCGGCAACGTCAATATGATGGAAGGCACGCTGGCCGTCGACGAGCCAGACCATGTCGTCATCGAATGCGCTGATTGCAAACATTATGTCGGCCACGGCATCACCGGCACGGCCGGCATGGCGGTCGGTGTGGCGCTGCGACCCGAGAAAATTCGCCTGAGCAGCGAAAAGCCCGAGGGTGAGTTCAATCAGGTGCTCGCCAAGGTGCGTGAGCTGTCCTATTTTGGTGCCTTCACCGTCTACCACTTGCAGCTGCCCAGCGGGCAGATGATCAAAGTCAGTGAAAGTAACCTGGCACGTCACCGTGCCGACCCGCTGACCTGGGATCAGCAGGTCTGGGCTTCTTGGTCCCCCACGGCACAAGTCGTGCTGGTGCACTGAGGCCCTTGATCGTGCGGACCCCAAAGTTTCTTCAAAGCTGGTTTCAGGCTTGGATAAATGGCCGCAGCGCGGTCATCGCACTGCCCTATGCCTGGCTGCTGGCCTTCTTTGCCCTGCCGTTTCTGATCGTCTTGAAGATCAGCGTCTCCGAGATGGAGACAGTGCATTTCAAGGATCTGCTCAGTTATGCGGACGGTGTCTGGCGCTTGGCCATCAAGACCAGCAATTACGTCTTCATCACCCAGGACGATCTTTACGTCAAGGCCTATATGGCCAGCCTCAAGTACGCCGCCATCACGACGGTGGGCTGCCTGTTCATCGGCTACCCCTTTGCCTATTTCATGGCGCGGGCCAAGACCTCGCTGCAACCGGCCTTGCTGATGCTGGTGATGCTGCCGTTTTGGACCAGCTTCTTGTTGCGTGTCTATGCCTGGAAGGGCTTGTTGGGCGAGCATGGCTGGGTGTCCGAGGCCATCATCGGTCTGGGGCTCGACCAACTGCTGCTGGCCGCCGGCATGATTCCGGCTGCGGGCAAGCTGATGAACTCGCCCTTCTCCTTGGTCATCGGCATGGTCTACACCTACCTGCCCTTCATGATCTTGCCGCTGTACGCCAACTTGGCCAAGATGGATCTGCGTTTGCTCGAAGCCGCCAGCGACCTCGGCGCCACGCCCTGGCAAGCGTTTTGGCGCATCACGGTGCCGCTGTCCAAGGCCGGCATCATTGCCGGGGCGATGCTGGTGTTCATCCCCTGTGTCGGTGAGTTCGTCATCCCAGAGCTGCTCGGCGGCCCGCAAACGCTGATGATTGGCCGCGTGCTGTGGGATGAGTTCTTCAGCAACAACGACTGGCCTATGGCCTCGGCCGTCGCCGTCGTGATGGTGCTCTTGATCATCGTGCCCTTGGCGCTGTTCAATAAGTATCAAGCCGAAAGTCAATCCGGCACAGGAGGCAAATCATGAGCGCCCAAGCCGCTAACGCGCGAGTGACACGCGCGCTGCTCGGCCCCAAGGCGACGATCTGGTTTGGCCGAATCTGGTTGCTGTTGGGCTTTGCCTTCCTCTTTCTGCCCATCGTGGCGCTGATCGTCTACTCCTTCAACGACTCCAAGCTGCCCTCGGTCTGGGGTGGTTTCACGCTGAAGTGGTATCGGGAGTTGAGCAGCGACACCGAGATGCTGACGGGTCTCAGGCTCTCGATGGAGATTGCCTTTGCGACCGCCTGCGCCTCGGTGCTCTTGGGTACTTTTGCGGCCTTCGCCTTGGTCAAGTACAAGCGCTTCAAGGGCCGCACGCTTTTCGCGGGCATGGTCAATGCGCCCCTGGTGATGCCCGAGGTGATCGTTGGCTTGTCGCTGCTGCTGATGCTGGTGACGCTGCAGCGCGCGATGGAGGCCAGCCTGGGCTGGAGCCTGCCCAAGGGAGTGCTGACGATCTGGTTCGGCCATCTGCTGCTGGGCATGGCTTATGCGACGGTGGTGATTCAGGCGCGCTTGTCGGAACTGAATCCGCAGTTGGAAGAAGCCGCGATGGATCTCGGCGCCAAGCCCTTGCAGGTGTTCTTGCTGGTGACGCTGCCGATGATCACGCAGTCGATGTTTTCGGCTTGGCTTTTGACCTTCACTTTGTCGCTTGACGACGTGGTGCTGTCGGCCTTTTTGAGCGGCCCGGGCTCGACGACCCTGCCCTTGGTGATCTTCAACCGTGCCCGCCTGGGTGTCAGCCCCAGCATCAATGCGGTGGCGACCGTCATCATCGTGGTGGTGGCAATAGGCGTGGTGCTGGCGAGTTACTTGATTGCACGGGCAGAGCGCCGCCGCAGCGCAGAGATGGCTGCGGCACAACGTGGCAACTGAGTGCGGCCAATGATGCGGCCAATGAATACCACTGACGAATTTGATAGATGTAAACCGGAGAACCTGATGAAATTCCCAATATTCGCAGCATTGACTCTGGCAATTGCAAGCGCCTATCCCAGCGCAGCTTTGGCGCAAACCAATGAAGAACTGCTGAAGGAGCTGCGCGCTTTACGCGATCGCGTCAATCAGTTGGAAGAAAAGCTCAAGGCCAATGAAGCCAAGCCGGCCGCCACGGCTGCAGCGCCGGCCACCGCGCAATGGGGCATGACTCCGCAGCAGGCGCAGGACTTCAACCGCATCGCCGTCAAGACCGAGGCGCTGGAAGACAGCATGGAAGCCTTTGGCCTGAAGAACCTGAAGATCAGCGGCTATATGGACCCGAGCTATATCTATAACCGCAATCAGAACCGCGCAGGTTTCCAGTTCCTGAACAATGTGGCCAATGGCGGCTACCACTATGACAACTCCTATATCGGCACGGTCGCCCTTGACCTGCTCAAGGAGACCGAAGGCGGCACGCGCTGGCACCTGACCCTGTCACCCAACCGCGGCACCGATGCGGTGATTGGCAACGGCAGCGTGATCCAAGAAGCCAGCGTGTCGATACCCTTGGGCGACTTGCAGACGCGCCTGATTGCCGGCCATATGCCGGATTGGTCGGGCTATGAGATGTTGCAGCCGACGCTGAACAAGCTAGTCACCCATAACTTGTTATTCGACTTCACCCTGCCCACCGCCTACACCGGCGCCGGCCTTGAGGTGACCAGCGGCAAATGGATCACCAAGGCAGTTTTGGCCAATTTGAATGCCTCGATGCTGCCGGCGGGCGAGAAGTCACCGGTGATTGCCTACCGGGTCGACTATGCCAAGGGCGAGTTTGACGGCTTTGGATTTGCCGGCGTGCATGGCAAGGCCGCCAACGGCATAGGCGGCACCGGCAGCACCATGCTGAATCTGTTCGAAGTCGATGGCTACTACATTCGCGGCGACTGGACGATGCAGGGGCAGGTCAGCTACGGTGGCCAAAAGCAGGCCTCGATCAGCCCCAACCCGGACACCGGCGCCTTGCGCAACTCCGAATGGTGGGGTCTGTCGGGCCTGGTGGCCTACAAGTTCAACCCAAGGTTCGAGACCGTCGGGCGGCTTGACTACCTGAAGAACAGCAAGAACGGCGGCGGCCTCTTGGGCTTCGGCGCCGACGCACGCAACGGCATTGGCCCGACCATGACGGGCCGCGACGGCGACACCGGCGATCTGTTGCTGACCGACACCGAGCGCGGTGCCAATCGAATGGCGCTGGCACTGGGCATCAACTACCTCTACGACCTCAACACCACGTTCAAGCTGGAGTATCGCTACGACCGCGCCGACCGCTCGGTGTTCGAGTTGGTCAAGGACGGCAGCTTCTCTAAGAGCAACAACCTGCTTGGCGCGTCGGTGGTGGTGAAGTTCTAAATAGAGCAAAAGGCAAATTCATGAGCAAACCCTCCATCAACTGGCATGAACGCGCCGCCCTATTGAAAATCGATGGACGCCCCTTCATTGGCGGGCGCCGAGTCGAGTGCCTGAGCGGTGAGCAGTTCGACTGCATCTCGCCCATCAATGGCAAGAGCTTGGGGGCGGTAGCCAGGGGTCAAGGGGCCGATATCGACGCGGCGGTGGCCGCCGCCCGCGCCGCCTTTGATGACGGCCGCTGGTCCAGGCGCCCACCCGCAGCGCGCAAGCGCGTGTTGCTCAAGTTTGCCGATCTGATCCTGGCCGCCAAAGAGGAATTGGCCCTGCTGGAAACGCTGGATATGGGCAAGCCCATCCAGTATTCGCTCAGCGTCGATGTACCGGCAGCAGCCCGCTGCATCGCCTGGTACGCGGAAGCGGTCGACAAGATTTACGACGAGATTGCGCCCACTGGCCCGACAGCACTGGCCTTGATACAGCGCGAACCCATGGGCGTGATCGGCGCCATCGTGCCCTGGAACTATCCGATGATCATGTCGGCCTGGAAGTTGGGGCCCGCGCTGGCCGCCGGCAACTCGGTGGTGCTTAAACCTAGCGAGAAATCCCCACTGACCGCGCTGCGCTTGGCCGAGCTGGCCATGGAGGCCGGCTTGCCGCCTGGGGTTTTCAATGTGGTGCCCGGCTTCGGCCATGAGGCTGGTGAGGCTTTGGCCCTGCACATGGACGTGGACGCGATTGGCTTCACCGGCTCGACCCGGGTCGGGCGCAAGATGCTGGAATACGCCGGCCGCTCGAATCTGAAGCGGGTCTATAACGAACTCGGCGGCAAATCGGCTTTTTTGGTCTTCCCGGACTTTGACGATCTTCAGCGCGCCGCGCAGACCGTGGCCGGCAGCATGTTCTTCAACCAAGGCGAGTCCTGCAACGCGCCCTCGCGCGTGCTGGTGCACGAAGACATCGCCGATGAGTTTGCCACCTTGGTGGCGGCGCAAGTGCCTCAGTATCAAGCGGGCGATCCGCTCGACGCCGCCACCGTGATGGGCGCCTTGGTGGACGAGGGGCAACTGCGCACGGTGTTGGGCTATATCGAATCGGGCCTACAAGAAGGCGCGCGCGTCTTGGCCGGCGCCAAGCAGTCGCGCGAGGCCAGCGGTGGCTACTTTGTCGAACCTACGGTATTCGAGGCGCAGCCGCAGATGAAGATTGCGCGCGAGGAGATCTTCGGCCCGGTGATGAGCTTGCTGCGCTTCAAAGACGAAGCACAGGCGGTGGCCATGGCCAACGACAGCCCATACGGCCTGCAAGCCAGCGTCTGGAGCAGTCATATCGACCGGGCCCATCGGGTCGCAAGGGCGCTGCGCGCCGGCACCGTGCATGTCAACCAATACGACGAAGACGATATGACCGTGCCCTTCGGCGGCTACAAGCAAAGCGGCAACGGGCGCGACAAATCGCTGCATGCCTTCGACAAATACACCGAGTTGAAAACAACTTGGCTGCGCATCAATTGAGCAGCTTGGCAAGCGGCGCCAAGCCTCTAAGATAGGTGGTCCTGGCTACGACCATCTTGCCATGCTGTCTTTGCTTCCCCGCCTGCGAATCGGACCACGCCTGAGTTTGGTGTTTTCGTTTCTGCTGGTCTTGCTCTTGCTGGTGGCGGGCATGGCGATCACACGCTTTGGCCACTTCTCCCAGGCTTTGACCAAGTTGGTGGCCGAGCAGGCGCAGACGGCGGAGTTGATCACCGACATCAGCGCCGGCTCGGAAGATGCCGCGCGCAAACTGTTGGTCTTGATCAGCGCCAAGCGCGATCAACGCGTGCTGGCCTACACCGCCATCGACGCCGCCAATCAGCGTTTGAACAAGGCACTCAGTCAACTCGAGCTGCGCCTCCCCGCTGGCCCCCGCCACGAGGCATTCATGCTGATGCGCGGCCGCTTGGAAGAGTACCGGGCCCATTACGGCTTCACCGCCGACCTGCTCGAAGCCGAACTGTTCGAAGAAGCCCGGCGCATGTTGGGCAACGAAACCGAAGCCAGCCTGAGCCGACTGGCCGAAGCCATCCGCGATCTCTCCAGCGCCGAACAGGTAGCCTCTTTTGCCGAAGCGACCCGGTTGCGGGAACAAATTGCGAGCGATCGCGACGCCGTGTTGCTGGCTTGTTTGTTGGCCTTGGTACTGGGTCTGGGCCTGGCAGCCTTGGTCACGCGCAGCATCACCGGCCCATTGTCCAAGACCGAGGCCGGTGCCGGCTTGATCGCGGCGGGCAATTACGAGCACCGCATCGATCGGCAAGGCAGCGATGAAGTCAGCCGTGTCAGCGGCGCCGTCAACACACTGGCGCAAGCGGTGGGAGACCGCGAACGCCAACTGCAGCATCAGGCCAATATCGATTTGCTGACCGGCTTGGCGCAGCGCGCGCATTTCATCAAGCTGGGCGACGAACAGCTGCAGCCGCTGCTCGCAAACGGGGGCGCTGCGCTGCTGCTGTGCCTGGACGTGGACCGGCTCAAGACCATCAACAACATCCTCGGCTTCGAGGCCGGCGACGCAGTGCTGGTCGGCGCTGCGGATAAGCTGCGCGATCTGTTCGCCGGCGGCGCTTGTCTGGGTCGTTTGGGCGGAGGCACTTTTGTCGTCTTGCTGCCCTTGCCGCCTGCGCAAGGCACAAGCCATGCCCTGCAGGCGCAGGCCCAAGCCGACAAGGTCTTGCAAGCCGTTCAGCATATTGTGTGTTGGCAGGGCCAGACCCTGGATCTGTCCATCTCGCTGGGCATGACGCTATTCCCCGAGCATGGCCAAGGCTGCGAAGCCCTGGTGCGGCTGGCCGAGCAGGCAATGTTCGAGAGCAAGCGCCTGCGCTCGCATGCCAGCCTGTATGTGCCGACACTGGAAGCAGCGCGCAAGCAGCAGCTGAGCTTGCTGTCCGACCTGCAAGAAGCGGTGGCGCACAACCACTTGCGGCAGTTTCTGCAGCCCAAAGTCTCGGCCCGGGACGGCAGCCTGCAAGGCGTTGAAGCGCTGGTGCGCTGGCAGCACCCGGTGCGGGGCTGGTTGCCCCCAAGTGACTTTGTGCCCTTTGCCGAGCAAACGGGGCGCATTCGGCAGATCACCCAGTGGATGCTTGAGCGCGCGGTGCGCACGTTGTCTGCCTGGCATGCGCAGGGTTTGAGCCTGAGCATCGCCGTCAATGTTTCGACCCTGGATTTGCAAGACCCCAGTCTGGTCGGACGGGTCGCGACCCTGTTGAGCCAGGCCAATCTGCCGCCCCATTTGCTGCATCTGGAGCTGACCGAATCGGGTCTGATGGCCGCCGGGCCGGAGCCCATCCAAATGCTGCATGCGCTGCATGAACTGGGCGTTAAATTGTCGATCGACGATTTCGGCACCGGCCAGTCTTCGCTGGCCTATTTGCAAATGCTGCCGGTCCATGAGCTCAAAATTGACCGCAGTTTTGTCGACGGGGTCAATTTCGACGCGCGCCGCCAGGAGCTGCTCGGCTCCATCGTCAAGCTCGGGCACAGCTTGCGCCTGACCGTGACGGCCGAGGGCGTCGAAACCGAGGCCGAGATGGCGGTGCTGCGCAATGCAGGCTGCGACTTGGTGCAAGGCTATTTGCTCGCCAAGCCGATGGACACCCCGGTCTTCGAGCAGTGGCGCGAAGGCTACCGGCCTGCTTGAGCAGGCCTTGATAAGCAGGCTTGACGGCCAGCGATAGAAGGGCAAAGCGCCGCGCAGACTGTGTGGCACCGGCTTTTTGCAGTCTGTCGCAAAAGCACTGCATGCAAGGCCAGGGTTGAATATCGTGCGGGCATTGTTACGGCACAGCCCCACCAAGGAACCCCATGCTAGAACTTCAGCAGGTCAGCAAAATCTTCGGCGGCCAGCTCCGCGCGGTCGATCAGGTCACGATGACATTGACGCAAGGCGTGGTCGGCTTGATCGGCCACAACGGCGCGGGCAAGACCACGCTGATGCAGATGATTGCCAGCCTGACCAGGCCGAGCAGCGGCGCGATTCTTTTCCAGGGTCAGGACATCGTCAAAAAGCCGGAACAGATTCGCAGCCGCTTGGGCTTTTTGCCGCAGGATTTCGGTGTCTACCCCAACCTCAGCGCCTTGGAGTTCATGCAGTATTTCGCCGCCTTGAAGGGCGTGCGCGACCCGGCGCGCATCCGCCATTTGCTGGAACTGGTGAACCTGCAAGACCATGCCAAGCGCCCCGCCGCCAGCTTCTCAGGCGGCATGCGCCGGCGCCTCGGGATCGCACAGGCCTTGCTGAACGACCCCGACATCCTCATCGTCGATGAGCCCACCGCCGGCCTAGACCCTGAAGAGCGCCTGCGCTTTCGCAATTTGCTGGCCGAGTTGGGCTTCAAAAAGCTGGTCATCATGTCGACCCATATCGTCAGCGACGTCGAGAGCATTGCCGGCCAATTGGCCATCATGAAGAACGGTCGATTGATCGCGTTTGAAACCCCGGACGCGATCCTGCAAGCCGCGCATGGCCAGGTCTGGCAGGCCAATATCGACGCGGCCGAGTTCGAGTCCTTGCGCGCGCAAGTTCATGTTCTGCATGCGCAGCGGCAAGGTGAGCGCATCAATGTCCGCATCGCCCACCCTCACTCGCCCTGCCGTGACGCCAGCCACGCCGAACCGAGCCTGGAAGAGGCCTTGATGGCGCGCCGCTATGCAGCCTTGGAATTGGCCGCATGAACGGGCAGTTACTCCTCGTCATGGTGCTGACCGAGTGGCGCTTGCGCACCCGCCGGCTTGGCAGCCTGCTCGCCTTTGCCGCGATGCTGGGCCTGGCCTGGCTGATCATCGCAGCACCTGTTGACAACACCGCGCTGCTGGTGGTGAAAGACACCCGAGTCCTCAATACCAGTGCCGCGCTGGCATTGGCCAGCGCCACCTTGCTGAGCCCCTTGTTGACGCTATTCGGCTTTTTCTTGCTGCGCGGCCGTGCCGCTGAGGACATGCGCAGTGGTTTGGGTGCGGTGATCGCCTGTGCGCCGGCCTCCTCTGCCGCTTTCCTGTTGGGCCGCACGCTTGCCGGCCTGCTCTACTTGGGCGTTCTGGTGCTGGCCTACCTGGCCTCGACCTTGGTGTTTCATCTCAGCCATGGCGTGGGCCCGCTCGAGCTCGGCGTCTATTTGCGGGCCTATGCCTTCGTGCTACTGCCCAGCCTGTGCTTCACCGCTGCTTGCGCCACTTTGTTTGACAGCGTCACCGTTTTAATGGGCAAGGCCGGTGATGTGCTTTACTTCTTCATCTGGGTAGCCTTGCTGGCCTTGATGGCCAGCATTGGCTCGGCTGATTTGGCGCCCGCTCCGGCCTGGCTGCTGCTGGACTTCACCGGCATCGTGACCGCCGTGTCGCAGCTGAGCGCGCAGCTGGGCAGTACCTCGGTCCAACTGGGGCTGAGCAGCTTCAACCCCGAGCTCGCCCCGATCAGCATCAAGGAGTTGAGCTGGTCCACCAGCCAGTTATTCACGCGCGGCCTTGCCCTCATGTTGGCGCTGCTGCCGCTGGTGCTGGCGCGACTGTGTTTTCATCGCTATTCGCCCGACCGGGTCAAGCTGAGCGCGGCCGCCGCGAGGCGCTCACCGCTGGCCGTCCTCAACGCATGGTTGAAACCCTTGAGCCGCTTGGTGCAGCCGCTGTTCTGGCTAGCCGCAAAGCTGCCAGGCTTGGCCGGTCAAGTCTTGGCCGATACCGCCTTGAGCTTGGCCAGCACGCCCGCCGCGATCGCCTTGCTGCTGCTGTCCATCGCCGCGAGTGCCATCGTGCCTGCGGCGTCGCTGGCGGGGCCGCTGATCGCCATCGCCACTTGCTGGGGCGTCTTGATCAGCGAGCTGAGCAGCCGCGACTTTCAGGCCGACACCGAGTTGCTGGCCTGCAGCGGACGCGGTGGTGCCGGTCGCCGCTACCTGAGTCAACTGTCGGCCAGCTGCCTGCTGGGCCTGATGTTCATGGGCGTGATCGCGCTGCGCTGGGCACTTACGGGCAACTTGCTCGGCAGCCTGGCCTTGCTCAGCGGCATCCTCGGTTTAAGCGCGCTGGCCGCGATGATGGGCGTGCTCGCCAAGACGGCTCGCTGCTTTTTGGCTTTCTTCTTGGGCTGGCTCTACATCGCCTTGAACGCCCGCGATCTGGCGCCGCTCGACGCGCTCGGGTTCAACGGCGCGGCCAATACCGCCTCGGTAGGTTTCTACTTGAGCCTGGCGGCATTGGCTGGCCTGGCCGGCTATGTCTGGCAGGTGCGACGCTTGCGTTGATTTGAGCGCAGCTCAAAAAGCCAGTAATTGCCGCCCAAAAGGCGGCAGTTTGCCTCATCGCTTGATCTGTTTTGGGAGAAACTGCGACAGCACTTTCGTAGAAGCAACAAGGATCAGGGCCGCGCATGGAATGGTTTGCACTCAATCATCAAGTCCTGGCGATGGAGACCGAGCTGAACGACTTGAGCGTCATGAATGGCTTGAACAGCCTTCAAGGCCTGGAGTTGCGCATTGCGCTGGCTTGGCAGTTGCGCCAACGCGATTGCCACCGCGCCTTGATCCTCGCCGCCGAGGCCGAAGCAATGCTGAGCGATATGCCGCAGCTTGCAGAAATCGGCCGCGACGCTCATCGTGCACGATTGCAATTGCTCAGCGCCGAGATCAGTTGGCTGTATGGGCAACTCGACGCCACCGAACAGCTGGCTCAGAGCGCGCTGTCGCTGTTTGACAAAGCAGGCGACCGTATAGGCTGCGGCGATGCACGTTGGACCTTGGCGACCGTGTACCTGGAGCGCGGGGATGTGCTGCTCGGCAATGCCTTTATGAACGCGGCCATCGAAGATTTTCGCAGCGGCGGCGATGCTGATCGCCAGGCCGCTGCACAGGCGCGCGGCCTGGCCCATACCGCCTTTCGCGATGCGCCCGCCACCGAGCTGCAGCTGCACGATTTGTTCGATGAGCAGCGCTGCGCGACGCTCGGGCCTGCCGCCACGGCTTGTTTGGCCAGCACCCAGGCCATCGTCGCCGGGCTGACCGGCAAACCCGGTGCCGGCAGCCAGTATTTTGTGCGAGCCTTCAATGCCGCAACCGAAACCGGGCAAGTTCGCTTGTCCATCTATGCGGCCGGCAATGCTGCCGACGCCCTAGCCTCGCTGGGCGATATGGATGCAGCGCTGGAATGGGGCGAGCGCGGCTTGAGCGGCGCGCGCCAAGCCGCATGGCCCGCGCCGCTGGGCATGGCCTTGGTGCAGACCGGCAATATCCAGCGACTGCTGGGCCGCTATGCGGACGCCCATGCCACGCTCCATGAGGCCATGTTGGCCTTGCAAGATATACCAGCCTCCCAAGGCCATATGCTGGCGCAGCTGTACCTGGGCGAGCTTGCCCTCGAAACCGGCAACCCCGACGCGGCCTTGCTCCACTTCAGCAAGGCCGAGGAGAAGGCTGAGCTGGCCGGCAGTGCCGCCTATCTTTACCGCGCCTGGTCAGGTCAGGCCATGGCCTTGTGCCGCATCGGGCAGGTCGACAAGGCCTTGCGCAAGGGGCAAGACGCGCTGGAGCTGGCCCGCAGTCAAGGCGGCACCGACGATCAGGTGAAGATCTTGCGAGTCTTCGCCGAGCTCTACCAAACCTATCCCCTGCCCGCGCCCGAGGGCATGAGCGAGGCCAACCCGGTCCTGCATTACCTGAAATTGGCCCTGGCACTCGCCGCCGGCATTGAGGCCTATGCGGTGCCTATCGACTTGCTCAGCGACCTGGCCAATGCCTACGCGGCCAGCGGTGACGAACAGCAGGCCCAGGCCTACGGCCAGGCCGCCGCCCAAGCCCGCGCGAATGAACGCCTCGCGCAGGCGCATCATCGCGCCGAGTCCTTGCTGGTGCGCCAAGACAGCGAGCGCGCACGCGCCGAGGCCCAGAGTCAACGCCAGTTGGCCGAGGCGCAGGCGCAGCGCGCCGAGGCGCTGGAAGAAGCCAGCGCGACGCTGGAGGTGCTGAGCCAGATCGGCATGGAGCTGACCGGCAACCTCAAGAGCGAAGCCATCTTCGCCACCTTTCAACGCCACCTTGCGCAGCTGATGGATGTCAGCGCCTTCTTTGTTTTTTTGCTGGACGACGAGGGTGAAGTCCTCAACGCCGCCTTCAGCAGCGCGGGCACTGCTGAAGTCCCCTCGCAGCAGATTCCGCTCAAGCACCCCCGCTCGCACACGGCACGCTGCGCGCGCTCGCGCCAACAGCTGATCGAGAACGAAAGACCTGCGCAAGAACACCCGGCCCA
Source organism: Roseateles albus (assembly GCF_028595345.1). Classification (NCBI taxonomy): domain Bacteria; kingdom Pseudomonadati; phylum Pseudomonadota; class Betaproteobacteria; order Burkholderiales; family Sphaerotilaceae; genus Roseateles; species Roseateles albus. The sequence goes on from NZ_JAQQXT010000020.1 coordinate 63,795, forward strand.
TTTGAATGGGCCCCTGGCCACCATCAGCATGTTGTTCACGCCGCTGGCCATCGGAGAGCGCTTGTTAGGCGTGATGTCGGTCCAATCCTTACTCAGCAATGCCTACGGAGAGCGCGAGGCGGCGATTTGCCGAACGCTGTGCGCCTACGGTGCCATTGCGCTGGACAACGCGGCCGCTTACGCGCTGGCCGAGCGAGCCCAGCGTCAAACCAAGCAGGCCATGGTGGCCTTGGAAGAAGCCCGCAACAAGCTGGCCGACCGGGCCGAATGGCTGGCCGGCGAAGTCGCCAAGGCCACGCAAGATGTGTTGGCGCGCGAACGCGAAACCGTGGTGCGACTGTCCAAAGCGGCCGAGTATCGCGACCCCGAAACTGGCGCGCATATTCTGCGCATGGCGCATTACTCCGAACTGATTGCCCAGGGCCTGGGCTTGTCCGATGCCGACCGGCAGTTGCTGCTCGAAGCCGCGCCCATGCATGACATCGGCAAGGTCGGCATCACCGACTCCATCCTGCTCAAGCCGGGCCGGCTGACGCCCGAAGAGTTCGAGGTGATGAAGCAGCATGCGCAGATCGGACACGAAATTCTGAAAGACAGCTCATCGCTGGTCTTGCAAACAGGTGCTGCCATCGCGCTCGGTCATCACGAGAAGTTCGATGGCAGCGGCTATCCGCAGGGCTTGGCTGGCGAGGCGATTCCTATCTTCAGCCGCATCGTCGCGGTGGCCGATGTGTTTGATGCCCTGACCTCGGAGCGGCCGTATAAAAAAGCTTGGTCGCTGGAGCAAGCCGCCGACCATCTAAAGGCTCACCGTGGCAGCCACTTCGACCCGGTTTGTGTCGACCGCTTCTTCGAGCGCTGGGAGCAGGTGCTGGAGATTCGTCAGCGCTTCAAGGACGATGAATAGCCGCGCATCATTTGCGCTTTTTTTGAGGGTCGCCCTGGCCCAGGGCGACGATGTTTTTCTCGCGCCGGGCGGCCTTGCGTTCCTCGAGGCGCTGCATGGCCTTGCGCTGCGTCAAGCCACTTGAATCGGCCCAAGCCCACCAAACAACCGCCACCGCGAAAGGCGCCAAGACCAGCAACCAGCTCCAGGCCGCGACCGGCCCGATACCGAGCAACTTCAGCAGCAGCGTCAACACGCCGATAGCAACAAACCACATTGAGAGATCTCCGCTTGATGGTGCGAGGGCGCTGGACTGCGCTCTAGAATGAGCCCGACTGGCCCTGTTCACCCTTCATTAAACTGTAGTTCACATTCAGGTTTGGACAGGCCGAAAGTGATTTTGTTTGTAACCGAGAGGACCGCATGAAATTCTCCACGACTTTTCTCCCTGCTTTGAGCGCCCTGGCCGCCATCACATTGGCGCAGCCGGCCTTTGCCAGCGCCGATTTGGCGCAAAAGAAAAACTGCATGGCCTGTCATGCCGTCGACAAGAAGATCGTCGGCCCGGCCTACAAGGACGTGGCGGCCAAATACGCCAAAGACAAGGACGCCGTGGCCAAGCTGGCCGACAAAATCGTCAAGGGTGGCTCCGGCGTCTGGGGTCCGGTGCCGATGCCGGCCAATGCGCAGGTGTCGCCTGCCGAAGCCAAGGTGCTGGCCGCCTGGGTGCTGACGGCCAAATAAACGCTGTGCTTTAACAAGCCCAGACCCCGGCCGCGTGCCGGGGTTTTTTTCGTCTGCTCCAAGATGCCGGCTTAGATGGACTGCGGGCATGATGATTACATGCCCAAACTCCTTTTGCCCGCCACACCCTGGTCAGCCTATGCCGCCCTCGCCCTCAGCACCAGCTTGGTGGGCAGCTATGTGGGCCTGTCCAAACTACTTTTACTGGTCTTTCCGGTGTTCTTACTGGCCTGGCTGCGCTTTGCAATTGCGGCCCTGTTGATGGCCAGTTGGCTCCGACGCAGCCCTAACGAGCCCGCCTTGGACAGCCGAACACGTTGGCTGCTGTTTCTTGAATCCTTGATCGGCAATTTTCTCTTTTCGATCTGCCTCTTGTTCGGCCTGCGTCACAGTTCGGCCCTCGTGGCCGGCGTCATCTTGGCAGGCATCCCGGCGGCGGTCGCCTTGCTGAGCCGGGTCTTTCTCAAAGAAAGAATCAGCACCCCCGTGATGCTGGGCGTTTTGCTCGGTGTGGCCGGCATCGCGCTGGTGGCGCTGGACAAAAATGCCGACGCATCGACACCCGCGGCCTCCCTGCTCGGGCCCGCTCTGCTGCTCGCCGCCGTGTTCTGCGAGGCCAGCTATGTGGTGATCGGCAAGCGCCTGACCGCGCAGGTGTCGGCGCGGCGCATCAGCGCCTTGATCAATGTGTGGGGTTTGTTGCTGGTCACACCCTTGGGCCTATGGCAGGCCATCAGCTTTGACTTCGCCGGGCCTAGCCTCGCCAACTGGGCCTTGCTGGTCTTTTACGCGGCGGCGGCCAGCATGATCAGCGTCTGGCTGTGGATGACAGGGCTGCGCCAAGTACCGGCGGCCAAGGCGGGCGTCTTCATGGTGTTCTTGCCTCTCGCCACCGGCTTGGTCGGCCTGGCGCTGGGCGAGCGGCTCAGCCTGCTGCAGGCCGCTTCCTATGGCCTGGCCTTGGGCGGCGTGCTGCTGGCCACATGGCCAGCGCGGCAGGCCGCTGGCTGAGCTACAGTCAGCTTTATGCGAATCGATTTTGTCTCCGACGTCTCCTGCCCCTGGTGCGCCATTGGCCTGAAGTCTCTAGAAAAAGCGCTGGACAAGCTGCCCGAACTGCAGGTCGAGCTGCACTTTCAGCCCTTCGAGCTGAACCCGCAAATGGCAGCCGAGGGCGAGGAAATCAACGCCCACTTGGCGCGCAAATATGGCGCGGCGCCGGCACAACTGGAGCAGACCCGCGAGGCCATTCGGGCGCGCGGCGCCGAGCTGGGTTTCAGTTTCACCAAGGGCGCGCGCGATCGCATTTACAACACCTTTGATGCGCACCGCCTGCTGCACTGGGCCGGGCTGCAAGATCCGCAGTCGCAACACGCGCTCAAACTGGCCTTGTTGAAAGCGTATTTCACCGACGGCAAGAACCCGGGCTCGCACGCGGTGCTGCTGGAAGCCGCCGTTGGCGTGGGTCTGGACGGCACAGCGGCGAGCGCGCTCTTGGCCTCAGACAGCTTGGCTGAGGAAGTGCGCGAGGCCGAGGCCTTCTGGCAGGCTCAAGGTATCAGCTCGGTGCCCGCCATCATCATCAATCAGCGCCATTTGATTTCGGGTGGCCAGCCGCCCGAGGTCTTTGAGCAAGCGCTGCGGCAGATTGCCGCCGCTGAGCAAACGGGCTCGGCTTGAGCTTGTTTGCTAACCATTAACTCCTGAGACAGTAACGATGCCCGGCTGGTCCCAACATGGCAGCTATAGCTTGCGCTGGCAAGGTGATGTGCTGATGGCCGTTTACAGCGGCGCGTGGAATGAGCTGGCGGCGCAGAACCTGCACCGCGAGGCGCGCGCCCTGTGGATCGCGAGAAGCGGCGCGCCCTGGGGGCTGCTCAGCGACGCGCTGGATTGGGAGGGCGGCACGCCAGAGGCGCTAGAGGCCTGGTGGCGTTTCTTCGAGGACGGCGTCCACCACGGCATGGTGGCCGTGTCTGATGTTCTACCTTCGCGCTTTCATGCTGTGATGGTGCGCAATTTGGCCGAGCGGGCGCTGCGCTTGGCGCCCTATCGCAGTTCGGCCAGCGTCGAAGAAGGTCTGGCCTGGCTCGCCGAGCAAGGCCTGAGCATCTCCGATGCCGAGTAGGCCTTTGCCTGCGAATTAACGCTTGATCGCAGCGGCCTCAAGTGCCAACTTGGTGATGCGCGCCCAATCACCGGCGTCCACCGCATCTTGCGGGGTCAGCCAAGAACCACCACAAACCTTGACGTTAGGCAGGCTCAAGAACTGCGGAGCAGTTTCCAGCGTGATGCCACCCGTCGGGCAAAACGCCACGTCCGGGAAGGGGCCGCCCAAGGCCTTGAGCAAATTGATGCCGCCCACCGCCACGGCCGGGAACAGCTTCAAAAAGTTGTAGCCGGCGGCGTTGGCCTGCATCACTTCGCTGGCGGTCGACACGCCCGGCAGCAAGGGCAGGCCTTGCTCGGTGCAGGCCGCGCCGATCGCATCGGTGAAACCGGGGCTGACGCCGAACTGGCAACCTGCATTGCGCGCTGCGCGCACATCTTCGACCGTGCGCAAGGTGCCGGCGCCGACGATGGCCTCGGGCACGGCGCGCGCCATCGCTTCCATCGCCTGCAAGGCGCAGGCCGTGCGCAGCGTCACCTCCAGCACACGCACGCCGCCGGCCACCAAGGCCTGGGCCAAAGGCACGGCATCTTCCAGACGTTGGATCACGATGACGGGAATAACCGGGCCGAAACTCGCCAGGCTGAGGGTGTTGGTGATGCTCATGGGTGCTCTCCTAATTTGTTATTGAATGTCAATTGACTCAAAGCCAGCTGACGGCGCCTTCTTCGGCGCTCTTGACATTGCGGCGCATGCCGGCAAACAGCTCGCGGCCCAGGCCGTGGCCGTTCTCGACCACTTGCTCGGGCGTGATGGTGGCGAGTTCACGCGCCGCCCACTCATCCGCCGGCACCAAGGCCAGCAATTCGCCGCTGACCGCATCCATGCGCACCACGTCACCGTCACGCAGCCGGGCCAATGGGCCACCGGCCAAGGCCTCGGGCGAGACATGAATGGCGGCCGGCACCTTGCCCGAAGCGCCGCTCATGCGACCGTCTGTGACCAGCGCAACCTTAAAGCCTTTGCCCTGCAGAACGGCCAGCGGCGGCGTGAGCTTGTGCAGCTCAGGCATACCGTTAGCTTGTGGTCCCTGGAAGCGCACGACGACGATCACATCACGCTCCAACTCACCCGCCTTGAAGGCGGCCAGCATCGAATCCTGGCAGCTGAAGATGCGCGCAGGCGCTTCGACGATATGGCGGTCATCGGGCACAGCCGAGGTCTTGATCACCGCGCGGCCCAGGTTGCCGTCCAGCAGCTTCAGGCCGCCAGTGGCGCTGAAGGGAGCGTCGGCCTTGCGCACCACAGCTTCATCGCCACTTTGCGGGGCCAGGTCTTGCCAGACCACCGAACCACCCTCACCCATCGTCGGCAAGCGGCCAAACGGGCGCAGCGAATCGCCGGCCACGCTCATCACGTCGGCATGCATCAGCCCTGCGTCCATCAACTCGCGGATCACAAAAGCCGGGCCTCCGGCATCCTGGAACTGGTTCACATCGGCTGCACCGTTCGGGTAGACCCGCGACAGCAGCGGCGTCATGCCGGACAGCTCCGAGAAGTCGCTCCAGTCAATGATGATGCCGGCAGCACGCGCCACCGCCACCCAGTGAATCAGGTGATTGGTTGAGCCGCCGGTGGCCAAGAGCGCCACCATAGCATTGACGATCACCCGCTCGTCGACCAAACGGCCAATCGGCGTGTAGCGCATCTTGTGGGTGATGGCCAAGGCGTTGCGCACCGCTTCCCGGGTCAGCGCTTCGCGCAGCGGGTCGTGCGGATGCACAAAGGCGGCACCCGGCACATGCAGCCCCATCGCCTCCAACAACATTTGATTGCTGTTGGCAGTGCCGTAAAAAGTGCAGGTGCCGGCGCCGTGATAGGCGGCAGACTCGGCCTTCAAGAGCTCGTCACGGCCGACCAAACCCTGCGCGAACTTCTCGCGCACCTTGGCTTTTTCATTGTTCGGCAGGCCGCTGCTCATGGGCCCGGCCGGCACAAAGATGCAAGGCAGATGGCCGAAGTGCAAGGCACCGATCAAGAGGCCCGGCACGATCTTGTCGCAGATGCCCAAGAGCAGCGCGGCGTCAAACACATCATGGCTGAGGCCAATGGCCGTGCTCATCGCGATGTTGTCGCGCGAGAACAGGCTCAGCTCCATGCCGGGCAAGCCCTGCGTGACGCCGTCGCACATGGCAGGCACGCCGCCGGCCACTTGCACGGTGGCGCCCTGCTTGTGGGCCTCGTCACGGATCAGCGCCGGGTAGACCTCATAAGGCTGGTGAGCCGACAACATATCGTTGTAGGCGGTCACGATGGCCAGATGCGGCGCTTTTTCGGCCACGATGCGCAGCTTGTCATTGGCCGGCATTGCCGCCACCGCGTGCGCCACATTGGCGCAACCCATGCGCTCGATCCCGCGCTTGCGGCCGGCCATGCGGTCAATGCCCGCCAGATAAGCACTGCGGGTAGCGGCGCTGCGCTGACGAATCCGTTCGGTGACGGCGAGGAGTGTCTTGTTCATTTACACGACCGATGTAACTCGGAGAGGTGAAAGTTGGTAACCATATTACAAGATTCGACCGACCCACGGGTTACAAGCGAGGTACGAAAAGGTCTTTCGCGCAAGTATTTATGCTGACGCCACGCACTTTTAGCATTCATTCAAACAAGGCTGAATCAGAGACCAAGCAAGCCTAGTTCACATCCACACTGCTACTATTCTCGGCGTCAATTTTCACCGCCTTGTTTCGATGCGATCCAATTTGATGTCACAGCTTGGGCCATGGTCGCGTCGCGGTTTTTTGCTGGGCGCAGCGTTGCTTCTCGCGGCCTGTGCGTCGGCGCCGCTGCCTCTGCCGCCTAAGCCCGCGCTGGCCTATGCCGCTGCGCCTAGCGCCTCCGGGCCATTGGCCGAACTGGAAACTCTATGGACGGAAAAGCATGGCGACAAAACATCCGGTTTTCGCCTGCTGGAGAAAAACTCCGAAGGCCTGAAGTGGCGGCTCGCGTTGATTGACCAAGCCAGCCACAGTCTAGATTTGCAGTACTACGTCTGGTTTGGTGACGCGAGTGGCCAACTCTTGATGGCCCGGGTGATTGCGGCCGCCGAGCGCGGCGTCAAGGTGCGCATGCTGTTTGACGACCTCAGCACCATGCTGCGCCGCATGAGCTCGCCCGAGCTACGCGATGATTTACTGGCCCATATCGACTCGCACCCCAATATCCAGATCCGTACCTTCAATGCCTGGCAGCAACGTGACTGGTTAGGCCGGGTGGCCGAAGGCGCGGCCGACTTCGAACGCCTCAACCGGCGCATGCACAACAAGCAAATGATTGTGGACAACCGGGTCGCCATCATCGGCGGGCGCAATATCGGGGACGAGTATTTCGGCCTGCTGGCCGAGTTCAGTTTCCATGATCTGGACGTGCTGGGCGTCGGGCCTGTGGCTCGCCAGGCCAGCGCGGTATTCGATCGCTACTGGAACAGCGACTGGGTGCGGGCGATTCCACCGGGCAACAGTCAGTCAAAAGGCCGCGTGACGCCTGCCTCCTTGGAAATGCCCGAAGCCGCCGCTGCCCATCCGGCCGTGCAAGAGCTGTTGGCCGGACGGCACAGTTGGGCCAGTGAATTTGCCAATCTGAGCCCCTCCTTGACGCAAGGCCGCAGCGAAGTTCACACCGATTCACCCTCGCGGGCCGCAGGCACACACAACCATATGCCTGAGGCCTTTCGCGCGCTGATGCGCTCGGCGCAAAAAGAGGTGCTGATCACCAACGCCTACATCATCCCGGATGCAAATTTCATGAGCGACCTGGCCGAGTTGAACGGGCGCGGCGTGACGGTGCGCATTCTGACCAACTCGCTGGCCTCGCACGATGTGCCGGCCGTCAACGCGCATTACGAGGACTGGCGCAAGCCCATCTTGCTGACCGGCACCCAGCTGTATGAGCTGCGACCCGACGCCGCCATCAAGGCCGACTTTGTCGACACCCCACCGGTGCGCAGCGAGTTTGCCGGCCTGCACACCAAGGCGATGGTGATAGACCAAACGCGCAGCTTCATCGGTTCCATGAATCTGGACCCGCGCTCCGAGGTGATCAATTCGGAGATGGGCGTCATCATCGAAAGCCCTTTGCTCGGCGCCGCGTTGGCCACCCGCATGGCCCGCGATATGACAGCGGGAAACAGCTGGGCCTTGCAGCTCAGCCCCGCGAACACCGTTCAATGGAAGAGCGACGGCCCGGCGCTGGATCAAGCCCCGGCACGCAGCCCATGGCAACGCATACAGAGCTGGTTCTTCAAACTGCTGCCGGCCAGCTACTACTGAAAACTCATGCAGCGCACCCTTTGCTCCTACTCTCGTCTCGCTTTGCTGAGCTGCTTGTTGGGCCTGATCGGCCTGATTGGCTTGAGCGGCTGCGCCAGCTTTGCGCCACAGCCGGCACCGGATGTCGAGCCTGCTAGCAACTATGTCGAGCTGACCACCCCCATCGTGGCGCTGGGCGACACCCAAGAGCATGAACCGACCGGCTGGCCGCTGTATGACAACGACAGCGCGGTGGATGCCTATGTGGAGGTCGCGCAGCGCCCGCCCGAGCAGCCGTTGTTCGGGCGGCGCATCATGGAATGGGCGCTGCAGGCCCACCCGGAGGAGAACTTTCTGCATCTCGGCGATGTGCTGGACATGTCGTGCCGCTCCGAGGCGCAGCGCATGAGCAAGGTCTTCAACGCGGCGGGCCGTGCTGGCGCCATCCTGCCGGGCAATCACGACGGGCTGATGTTCGGCATTTACGGCTACAGCATTCTTGATGATGTCTTGAACCGTGACGCGCAAAAATGGAATCAAGCCTGCCGGCGCGGCGCCTCGCTGGAAGACAAGGCCCACAAAACCGAAAACGAGGCCTTCAGCAAGCGCGACTTCATCCAGATGTATTTGAGCGGTCAGGCGGCCGTGCCGAGTCAGCCCGGTATCAAGCTGCCGCCCGCCAAAGGCAAGCACCGGGTCAGCTGGCGCAACCCCAACACCGCTGCGTTCTTGAGCGGCATCGAAGCCCATGTCCTGGACGGCTATGCCTACGCCGACTCCTTCTTAGCGCAGCGCCTGCAACTGCCCGCAGCACCCGGCGCCAAGCGCCGCGTGATCGTGATCGGCCTGGACACCAACCAGGCCGGCGCTTTGGTCAGCAGCTGGGACACCTTGATGGGCCGCAGCCCCGGCAGCATTGGTCATGTCAATCTGGACCAGATTCGCGCCGTCAGCCATTGGGTCAGCGAGGCCAAGCGAGATGGCGACTTGATCGTCTTTGCCGGCCACCACAACTGGCGGGGTTTGGGCCTGCCGTCCAGGCTTTTACTGCGTGGCCTGATGGCTGAGCTTGATCATCCCTTGGTCTATTTGTCGGCCCACACGCACCGGGGCTTTTGGGCCGCGCACCGCGAGCTCGACCCCAGGCCGGTGCTGGAGCTCAACGTCAGCTCGCTGTCCGATTGGCCGATTGCCTACCGACGGGTGAGCTTTGCCTACGACGAAGTAGCCAATCGCATCCAGGTGCGCGGCGAGTTGATGCCGCATGGCGAGCAGCCGGTGCAAAGCGATGCCGATCTGCTGGCCGCCTGGGAGGCGCAGACCTGCGGCACGCTGGGTGTGCCGGTGGAAGACATTCGCGAGGTGGACCATGCGCTGGTGCGCAAGCAACGCGAATCACGCGGCAACGTGGTCAAGTGGCTGCTCAGCCGCTTTGGGCCGGAATGCAAGGACTGCGACAGCGATCTATACGAACATGCCCATGTCTATCAAGACGCGATGCTGGATGCGATTTTGCAGGTCAAGGCTTTTCTCAACGCCGACACGCGAGCCCTGATTCGCACTGAGTTCCCGGCCTGGTGCAGCGGCAGCAATTTTGTGGAATGCATATCTGCCCTGAAGGCCGAGCAGCCGGCGGACCATGCCGCAAAGGTCGACCTGTTTCGCCGCAAGGCCAAGCTGGTGGATCTGCTGGGCGGCCATCTGGACGACCTGACCGAGCCACGCGCCAAGGCCTATATGACTTGCCGCGCCGTGCAAGCGGCCAAGCTCGACTTTGATGCCACCGAAGAAACGCGTAACGAGAACCGCAGCGAAGCCAAGCGCCGCGCGGAGCGTTTCTTTCTGACCGAAGCCAGCGTCGGCATGCGCTGAAGGCCCATGATCTCCGAGATGATATTTCGCACTCCGACGCCCCTCCCTCGCCTCGCATTGGCCCTCACCGTGCTGTGCACCGGCTGCGCCAGCTGGGTGGCGCCACCCGATGTGCTGAGCCCGCATCCCATCGTCAATTTGCCCATCGCCGCGGCCGGCGTGAAGGATGAGCGGCAGGCCTTTGCCGCACTGTTCGAGCAAGAGGTACAGGCTTACCCGGGCCCGAAGCCGCAAGCCTTAGGCGCTTGGTTGCATGGCATTGACGAACAAGCACCAAAAAAACCTGACGACCTGGACGAAGTAAACCGACGCTTTGCCGAGCAAGCGCCAGCCACTGCGGTGCTGCTGGTGCCGGGTCTGTTTGCCGATTGTTTCGAGGACCAATCGGTGCCTTTTGGCGACGGCTTGGTCAGAGAGACCGGCCTGAACCGCAGCGAGGCCTACCGTCAGTATGCGGATTTAGGTTTGGCCGGCATTCGCTCGGTCGCCGTGGCGGGACGAGAGTCCAGCGAGGCCAATGCGCTGCGGGTCGCCGAGGCGATTCGGCAAGAGGCCGCCCGGCCCGAGGTGAAGCGCATCGTGCTGCTGGCCTACTCCAAAGGTGTGCCTGACAGCTTGCGCGCCCTGGCTCTGTTGCAAAGCCAACAAAGCTTGCCCGCCGCCCTCACCGACCTGATTTCGGTCGCCGGCGTGGTGATGGGCACCCGCTTGGCAGATCATTTCGAGGGCATGTTCGAGAGCCTGTCGACCCGCATCGATCCCTTTGGCTGCTCGGCCTCCGATGGCCGGGAAGTCAGCAGTCTGACCCAGCGCGAAAGCGTGGCCTGGCTGGTGGCTCATCCGCCGCCGGCCGAGCTGCGCTACCACTCGGTTGTCGGATTTGCTCAGAGTACCGAAATCGGCATCTCGCTGCGCCCCTTCAATGCGGCGCTGAAAAATATCGACCCGCGCAACGACGGCCAGTTACTTAGTCGGGACGCGATTCTGCCCGGCAGCAGCCTCTTGGCCGAGGCCCGCGCCGATCATTGGGACATTGCCCTGCCGCGCGAGCGCCACCCCAGCAGTCTGATGCGCGCCAGCACCAGCGAACGCGGCTACCCTAGAGAAGCCTTGTTCCGCAGCCTGGTCAAGTGGGTGTTGGCAGCGGAGCCGGGCGCTCACTCACCCAAATAAGCTGCCCTGACCTTCGGGTCATCCAGCAGCGTCTTGCCCTCGCCCGTCATCGTCACCAGGCCCGACTCCATCACATAGCCCCGGTTGGCAATCTGCAGCGCGCGGCTGGCGTTTTGTTCGACCAACAAAATCGTCACGCCCTGCTTGTGGATGTCGTTCACGACTTCGAAGATCTTGTCCACCATGATGGGGCTCAAGCCCATCGAGGGCTCGTCCAAGAGCAAGACCTTGGGCTGCGTCATCAAGGCGCGGCCCATCGCCAACATCTGCTGCTCGCCGCCCGACATCGTGCCAGCCAGTTGCAGCCGCCGCTCTTTGAGGCGAGGGAAGATAGCGAACACCTTGTCGATGTCGTCCTCGATGCCTTTTTTATCACTGCGGATATAGGCGCCCATCTGCAGGTTCTCGGTGATGGTCATGCGCGTGAAGGTGCCGCGCCCTTCCGGCACCATCACCAGGCCTTGTTTGACCAGATCCCAGGCACCCTGGCCCTTGATCGATTTGCCCATGTACTCGATGTCACCGGCGGCGACCGGCTGCAGCCCGGTCACGGCCTTGAGCGTGGTGCTCTTGCCCGCACCGTTGGCCCCGATCAGGCTGACCAGCTCGCCCTGCGCCACTTCGAAGTCCACGCCCTTGACGGCCTGGATGCCGCCGTAGGCAACCTTGAGTCCGCTGACTTTGAGTAATATGTTTGCTGTCATTTGGCTGCTCTTTCAGTGGTTCTTGTGACCGGCGCCCAGATAGGCTTCGATCACTTTCTCGTTGCGCTGCACGTCGTACGGCGTGCCTTCGGCAATCTGCTTGCCGTAGTCCAACACCGAGACGCGGTCGCACAAGCCCATCACCAACTTCACATCATGTTCGATCAAGAGGATGGTGCGGCCGTCCTTGCGGATGCGGTCGATCAACTCTCTGAGCACCACCTTCTCGGTCGCGTTCATGCCGGCGGCAGGCTCGTCCAGGGCGATCAGCTTGGGGTCGGTGGCGAGTGCTCTCGCAATCTCCAAGCGGCGCTGGTCGCCGTAGCTGAGCGTGCGGGCTTTGAACTCGGCGTACTTGCCGATGCCGACATAGTCCAGGAGTTCTTGTGCGCGCTTGGCAATCGCGGCCTCTTCGCTCTTGAAGCCGGGCGTGCGGAAGATCGCCCCCAATAACCCCGAGCCGGTGCGGATATGGCGCCCCACCATCACGTTCTCCAGCGCCGTCATCTCGGAGAACAACCGGATGTTCTGGAAGGTGCGTGCGATGCCAGTCTTGGCGACTTCATGCACGGCGGTCGGCGCATAAGGCGCGCCGCCCAGCTCGAAGGTTCCGGCATCCGGCGTGTACAGGCCGGTGATGACGTTGAAGAAGGTCGTCTTGCCGGCGCCGTTGGGGCCGATCAGGCCGTAGACCTGGCCCTTGTTGATTTGAATGCCGACGTCGGCCAGCGCTTGTAGGCCACCAAAACGCTTGGAGACTCCGGCGACTTTGAGAATAACTTCGCTCATGGGATGCTCCTCAAGGGT
>NZ_JAQQXT010000021.1:0-60081 GCF_028595345.1 Roseateles albus
GGAGCTTCATCCAAGGACGAGAATCAATCCCAATCTACTGACGCAGGCACCTTGGGGTAGCCTCTAGCAGTGGGTCAGTATTGCGTGATCGCGGTGGGTCAGTTCGATGCAATCGCCAACAGCCAGCGGTCGCCCGGAAGCTGCGTCTACCTGTGTAGCGAGGGTCGCTGCTGCTTTGGTTACTGCATCCAGTCCTGCAGCTTTTCGCTCCAAGGTGGCGACGGTTGTGGCTGTGGTCTGCTGAGCTGCGGCACAAAGGCGGGCGAATACTGCAGCCTGACGGTAGCTCTCCGCCGTGGCGTCGTCAATGCCGCGGTCCAATGAGCCGCATGAGTATTCTCTGGACTGCCTGGACTGCACGATGTTAGGGTCGTCGTACTTCAGCAAGATCGAAGACGGCATGCCATTCGGCGTCAGCTTGACCTGAGTGAGATTGGCCTGCGATATTGCCGTGGCCACCATGGCAGGGACACCTTCAATACGTAGACGCTGATCTAGTTCTGGCAAGTAGCGGTCCTTGGCAAATGGATAGACGCGTGCAACAGCATCGCGATGCTCCGCGTCGCGCAAGGACTTGCCGCCTGGCCCACCTGGCCCGGTGCGGACACATTCTTCGCTTTTACGCAGTGCTTCATCCAAGTACTCGACTTTCCAGTCGCGAACCTTGATCCCCCAAAGGTCGGCGTCGAGACTACCGGTTTCTAACGTGCGGAGTTGGTCCCATGGAATAGGGCAGTTCAGACGCAATTGCGCGCGGGCGGACGTAGAGGCTGCGGCGAGCAGTAGTGCCGTCAGACAAAACTTCGCGGTAGTCCGGTGTAGGTTGCCCATTGATCTTCCTTTGGCGTCGAGAGGCTTACTGAAAACACACTTTGCGTTTGGTCAACAGAAACTCTATCCGAAGCCAAACTCAAAGTGTGTGGATTAATGCCGGGGGCATCTACAAACTGCCGGCAATGCGCAACCCAACTCAAAGGTGTGGAGCGCAGCAACTTTTCGCACAGAACATGCGCTGTATCCGGCGGGAGAAACAACTCACTCAGGAGAAGGTAGCGTAACCGGCGCCGTCAAAGCACCGACGGGTTAAAGTCCTCAATCTCACGTCGGCAGTGCGCGGCCATAACCATGAATCCGGACGCCATATCGCCAAGCTCTGCTAGCAAATGACCTAAACCCTCAAGATTGTCGGCACCAATGGAGCCGTCCTCGATGGCCATTGCAGAGTGGGCCATGAGGTTGCCGATGGCAGCAAGGCCCAAATGGATGACCCGCATGGTCATCTCTGCGTCGTCACGGATGGCGACCAGCAGATGAGGGTCGGCAGCCTTGTAGTCCACCATGCGCTCGTCCGTGATGGGAAGGCATGGCAACTGGTTCAGCAGGCTGCGCATTGGCCGGATCGCTTGCATTTTGGTGTGCATGGTGCGCGTCCGGCTCTGCTTACTTGCCGCGGGTCGGCGTGGTGCCTGCGCGCTGAGTGATCTCCAGGTACCAGCTTGGCTTCAGGTTCAGGTGACTCAGGTCGGTCGTTACGTGGCACTTGGGGTCCAGCCAGTTGGCTGGATCAATCACATAGCTAAAAGAAGGTGTCTTTTCCGAGGCCCGTACATGTTGAAACACAACCGTCCGGCAGGCCTCGCTGTGCTTGTCGTAATCCAAGCAGAGTACTGCCAAGTCGGGCAACGCATCTAGCGAGGTCAAATCCTTATAGTCACTCACGGCGAAGGGGCTGAGATTAAAGACTATCTGCCTGAACAAAACTTCGTCCATGAAAAACGGGCCGTTGGCCGGCATTCCCAGCGTCACTGCCATCTTCTTGACGTCCTCCATGGACTTGCTGCAAATGGTCGCAGCGCATGCCAGCAGATCATCGTGAGTGCCAAGCATCTCGGCGCGCTTGAACGGAGATACGAAGCCTGGGGGAAGCTGTCCGCCATTAGGTTTTGTTGTTGCCATTTTTGGTTCCTGGTTAGTTAGGTTCAAAAGTGGCGACGCAACGCAGCGGCTCACCTGGCTGGTGTGGCCGGGCGAACAAGCAGTTAGGGGAGTTGGGTGAGGCTGGAGCGGAACCGCTCGACTCGACTTCTTGCTGGACGCTGCATGGCGTCGCTACGCCGGCCTTGCAGATCGATTGGCGACTGCATGGCGCGGCTCGCAAATGCTAGCCGGGTTCAGCCGCAAGGCCCACAAATAAAATACTTCGTGCTATGGCGAGTTCTGAATTGACGGAGCGCCGGCTTAATCCACTATTTCACCGCATCTGCACGCACCATCAAACCAAGGTATCCACGATCATATATAAGGTGCCTCGCAGAACGAATAACGAGATCAAACTTCTTAACTTCCATCTCAAGATCAAGCTCACTTAAAATCTCAGAATGCGTAGGCAACTCAGGATCAAGCATCGCGTCCGCAACCCTTAGATATTTTGAGACAGAATCTACTTGTGCCTTTATCACCCTCGGGGATGACCTAACATATTCCGCAACCTCGTCAAAAAGCCGACGCCTCAGAAGTTTCATTTGATAGTCAACCGCGCCAGAATACTGAGACAGTTTTTCAAAATCAAACACAACTGCCATCTGTCCTTCTTGAAGTGCAAATCCTGGATTCGGATTGAAATAGGGCTTCGGATCAATTTCGGCCGACACGGCCGTCGCTTTGGCCGCAGGTGTACTCCTGGTCGTTCGGCTCGTCGGGCGAATTACCAAGGCAGATTTAACCTCTGGTGACGGAACTCTGAGATCTAACACCTCAAACACCGCAGGGTCGATGATCTGTTTTTGGCCGGTTTTACGCCCTTCGTAGCCTTGCTTTTCTCTCATGGCCTTTGCCTGCTCTCGGAAGTTTGGCCTCCTAGGCCCAAACACCGTCTTTATGTCCAAGCCCCAATTCCACAGCGGCGCCGAATTGACTCCGCGGTAGGCGTCTTCATGCCATTTGAATTCTTGAAGGCCCCAATCTTCCAAGAACACGTCGTCATGCAACGCATAGGACCCTTTGCTACGGCAACCATCGCAGAATCGCTGAAAGTACAGATTTCTGCGAAGTGATTCCCATGCCAACCAAGAATACTTATCCACACCACTCGGAACTTCATACTCTGACTCATCTCGCCAGTTTGCAATGGTCTTTGGGAATGAAATATTCTCGACGGATCCACCTTGGTCAGAATTAATAATTTCTCGACAAAATAGCTCCGGAGGATGAACATTCATCCGAGTCATTTTTACTCGAGATTTAGGCGCGGCAACCGGTCGACGAGTCATTTGTTGTCCTAATTTTCCGCGAGTCCTACGAAACAGAAGATGCTCCAGTCATGCATCAGCTTAACGCGCTTTTGCCAGAGATCACCACGCATATAGGCCTTCCGCACCTTGTTTGGATCTGAATGCGCCAGCGCAGCCTCTGCAACTCGGGAATCATGATCCGTCATCTCGGAAGCCCAGTCTCTAAAAGATGATCTGAATCCGTGGACGGTAATATCGTCGAATCCTGCGCGCCTCAAGACCATGGACATCGACATATTGCTCAAAGGCTTTCCCTTCGTTCGGCCGTGGAACACGTAGGCGCCTGGACGTTTTAGTTCCTTCATCTTCTCCAGAATCTCGATAGCCCGGTCACACAACGGAACGCGATGGTCCTTGCCAGCTTTCATCCGCTCCCCCGGCACCATCCATACGCGGTCTTCGATGTTTACCTCGGCCCATTGAGCACCGGTCACCTCGGAAGTCCTGGCGGCGGTCAGGATAAGGAACTCCAAAGCCCATCGAGCCATGCCGTCCATCTCCTGAAGCTTCAGCATGAAAACAGGCATTTGCACGAACGGCTGGGCAGCGAAGTGCTTGCGTTGCCTTTTCTCTGCCGGCATGCGCGGCAGAAGATGCACAAGGTGTCCTTTTAGGCGTGCCGGGTTGTCGCCAGTCCGAAAGCCATGGACGGTCGCCCAATCCATGATTGCCTCAATGCGGCCCCGCAGCCGTCGGGCTGTTTCTCCCTTGGTGATCCAGATGGGATGCAGGATTCTCCGAACTTCCTCCGTGCAGACCTCGGCGATGGGGCGAGAGCCAATGCGGGGGCTTGCGTAGGTCTTCAAGGTGTTTTCCCACTGCTGGACGTGCTTTGCGTTGCGCCACGCCGGACGATGGTCTTCGATGAACCGAGCAGCGCATTGATCGAAGGTCTTGCCACCTTCAGAATCAAGCCGCAGCGCAACTTTCACGCGTCGACGCTCCGACTTAGGGTCTCGATCAAACTCCAAATGCTCCCGGCATTCTGCGGCCCTTGTTCGAGCTGCTTTCAGGCCAACTTCGGGGTAACCGCCGAGGCCAACTCCGACAGCCCGCTTTGCTCGCGTGTAGCGAAAGAGCCAGGACGCTGTGCCCGTCCTAGTCAGCTGCAAGTACAGCCCGCCGCCATCAGCTACGACCTTCTGTTTTAGAGGGGCGTTGGCCGCCTCCATCCTTGCTTTCCGGACGATGGACTCAAGCCTCGTGTCCGATAGACGATTGATCGCTCCGCGCATTCCTTAACCTCGCTGTAGACTAGAAAAGCCAGCACAGCAGAGGACGAAAACTAACGTCTAACTGAGTGCGATTGGCTCAATGAATGTCAGTCTTACAACTAGCAAGGAAACTAGCAACCGGCCGGCAATTTGCTTGGACACCCCGATACATGCCGATGCATAACCCTCTCCAAATTTCTCTGGGAGCCGTTGTCGGGAGCCCACAAAGCCGAGGCGAATCGATCCATGTTCGACCGCCACAGCTTCCGCCAAATGCGGAAAAAAAGCGGCCCCTCGGTGAGGGGTCGCTTTTTTATTGCCAAACGCAATCTCAACGCAATCCTCAACGCAAGGCCGCCAACGCCGACTGAAACCCGCCAGCGATGGCATCTTGAGCCACATGCCGCCCCTGCTGGAGCCGAACCTGGCCGGCCACATAGACCTCCCGCAAGACCTGACCCTGGGCCGAGAAGACCAGACCGTCGAGCAAATAATCCGCAGGCAAGCCCAGCAAGCCACTCGCTGCGCTGTCGATCACCAGGAAGTCGGCGCGTGCCCCGACTTCCAGACCCCACTGCTTGAAGCCTGCCGGCGCTGCACTGCCTGCGCGCACGGCCTCGAACAAGCGCGCCGCCGTGCTGGGCTGCTGCCCAGGCAAAGCCGCCACATTGCGCTGCTGCAGGCCCAAGCGCTGGCCATATTCCAACCAGCGCAACTCCTCGCCCCAAGCGCGCGTCACATGACTGTCGGAACCTATGCTGATCGGCACACCAGCCGCCAACCAGCCGGGTAAGTCGATCAAACCATCGCCCAAATTGCCCTCGGTGCCGGGGCAGATGACAACGCTGGCGCCGCTGCGGGCGACCTGCTCGATTTCTTCTCGGCTGCTGTGTGTGGCGTGCACCAAATGCCAGCGCGCATCAGGTTTGAGTGCGTTGCACAACCACTGCATGGGACGCTGCCCGGTAGCGGCCAGACAGTCGCGCACCTCTTGCGTCTGCTCGGCAATGTGGATGTGGATGGGAACATCCGCCTCTGCCACCAAGGCCTGCAAACTGCGAATGTCATCGGCATTGGCCGCACGCAAGGAATGCAGCGCTACGCCTGCATTGAGCAAAGGCCGCCGGGCAGCGTTGACCGCTTGGCTGGCAGCCCAGACCCAGTCGGCATCGGTCTTGAAACGGCGTTGATCATCACGCAGGCCGCTCGCTCCAAAGCCCGAACGCGCGTACAGCACCGGCAGCAGGGTCAGGCCTATGCCCGCCGCAGCCGCCGCATCGGCCAAGGCCCAACTCATGGCCAACTCATCGGGGTATGAACTGCCGTCTTCTCGGTGATGCAGGTAATGAAACTCGCAGACCTGGGTGTAGCCGCCAGCCAGCAGCTCGACATAAAGTTGGGTGGCAATCGCCTGCATTTGCGCCGGCGTGATGCGTAGCGCCAGACCGTACATGCGGTCGCGCCAAGACCAAAAGTCGTCATCGCCGCTGTCGCGCCGCTCGGCCAAGCCCGCAAAAGCGCGCTGAAATGCGTGGCTGTGGGTATCAACCAGGCTCGGCATGACAGGGCCGGCCAAGGCCTGCATGCCCTCGGCCAAGGGTACGCCGGGCGTGATTCTTTGCCAGTGGCCGTCCGTCCCCACCTCCAAACGTACGTCATGCTGCCAGCGCCCATCCACCCAGGCTTGCTCGGCCCAAAAAATAGGGGCTGCTCTCATGTTTTCATCGGCCTCCAGCCACTCATTTCTTGCAGCAAGCTCTTGAGCAAAGGCTGCACCGCCGTTGCGCGCTGCGCGTCATACAGAAACGGTGCCGCCTCTTCTTCCATATAGCAGCGCCAGCACATCTCCAACTGCACCGCATGCACGCCCTGCTCGGGCTGGCCGTAATGGCGGGTGATGAAGCCGCCTTTGAAGCGCCCGTCGACGACCTGGGTGTAGTCGCACTGGCTCGCCAACACGGCGCTCAATTGGGACCTGAGCTCGGCGGCGCAGGAGCGCCCTTCCACCGTGCCCAAGTTAAGGTCAGGCAAGCGACCCTCAAACAACCAAGGCAGCTCGGAGCAGATGCTGTGCGCATCGAATAGCAAGGCATAGCCGAACAGCGACTTCAGCCTTTGCAACTCGGCATTCAGGGCGCGGTGATAAGGCAACCAGTAAAGCTCGCGGCGACGCAGTTGCTCGGCGCGGTTGGGCTCCTGGCCCGGCAGATAGAGCGGCTCGCCGCTGAAAAACCGCGTTGGGCATAGCTCGGTATTGGACGCTCCCGGGTACATCGGCGTGTCCTCAGGCGGGCGGTTCAGGTCGATCAAAAAGCGCGAGTAATGCGGAACGATCAGCCCGGCGTCCAACTCGCCGGCAATCCCACCGTAGAGCTGTTCCAGGTGCCAGTCGGTGTCCTCGCTGAGCAGCGCGCGCGGTTGATAACGGCGAGTCTGATCGGCAGGAATGGCCGAGCCCACATGTGGCATGCTGATCAGCAGCGGCGTGCTGCCTTGGCGCAGTTTGAAAACAGCAGTTTCCATGACGGCTTTCATGTTCGCTCCACCCCGCCACGGACGACGCGCTTCAAGGGGTTGCGGCCAAAGTAGTACGCCAACTCGTTCGGATGCTCCACATCCCAAACGCAGAAATCAGCGCGCTGGCCGGCGGCCAGCTGGCCGCGGTCGCTCAAACCCAGCGCGCGAGCCGCGTTGACGGTAACGCCGCGTAGCGCTTCTTCGGGCGTCAGGCGGAACAGGGTGCAGGCCATATTCAGCATCAAGAGCAGGGACAGCGTCGGCGATGTGCCGGGATTGTGATCGGTGGCAATCGCGATAGGCACACCCGCATCGCGCAGCGCCTGCACCGGCGGCAATTTGCTTTCGCGCAGGAAGTAATAAGCCCCCGGCAGCAGCACCGCCACCGTGCCACTGGCGGCCATGGCCTGCACGCCGGCTTCGCTCAGATACTCCAGATGATCGCAAGACAGAGCCTTGAACTCGGCCGCTAGCTGGCTGCCGCCCTGGTCGCTGAGTTGCTCGGCATGCAGCTTGACCGGCAGGCCCAAGGCCTGCGCCGCTTCGAAAACGCGCCGAGTTTGCGCCGGCGTGAAGCCTATGCCTTCGCAGAAAGCGTCGACCGCGTCGATCAAGCCTTCGCGGTGCAGCGGGGTCATCCATTCGATCAGCGCGGTCACATAAGCGTCTTGGCGGCCCTCGAACTCGGGCGGCAGTGCATGCGCGCCCAAGTAGCTGGTCCGTACATCGACACCCAGGCCTTTGAGACGGCGGGCCGCGCGCAGCATCTTGGCCTCCGAGGCTTGGCTCAAGCCATAGCCCGATTTGACCTCGATGGTCGTAACGCCCTCCTTGAGCAGATTCAAGACGCGGTGCGCCGCCTGCGCGTAAAGCTGATGTTCGCTGGCGGCGCGGGTGGCAGCGACGCTGGAACGGATGCCGCCGCCGGCGCGCGCAATCTCTTCGTAGCTGGCGCCGAGCAAGCGCTGCTCGAACTCGGCCGCGCGCTGGCCACCGTAAACCAGATGGGTGTGGCAGTCGATCAAGCCCGGCGTGACGACCGCGCCGCCGAGGTTGATCTCCTGCGCCAGACCATTGCGGAACTCGGCGTCGAGGTCGGCGATGTCGCCGGCCCAGAGCAGATGTTCGCCCTGCGACAACATCGCCCCGTTCTCGACCCAGCCCCAGGGGTTCTCTTTGGCGTCGCCGGCCAATGTGGCCAGGCGGGCATGGGTCCAGAGTTTGAATACGCTGCTGCTACTCATGTTTGTGTCTCGCTCCAAATCATCCACCAGGCTGCGCCCTGGCCTTCAAAACTGCAGGCCTGCGCCGCAGGGTTCTCACACCAGGCCAGGCTCATCGCGCCCATGCTCATGGCCCGCCCACCATGCAGCAAGCGCCCACCTGCGGCTGTGAACAAACCGACCCAGCGGCCTTGCGGCTGCCAAGCAGCGGGGGTGCTGGCGGCAGCCTTCACTTGCATCTGGCCACGGCCGCGGCGATGCATCAGGTTGAAGTCGCGGGTGCTGCCGCCGATCAACTCGCAGGGCGGGGCCAAGCCACCATCGAAGCTGATCAGCTCGTCTCCGGCCCGCAATTCCCAGTCCGCTAGGCGCACCCCATCGCCCTGTAGTACACCGAACCAACGCTGCACGCCATCAAAGGCCGAGAACGGCCCATCGCGCTCGATATCGGCCACACTGATGCGCAAGGCCCAATCGGCCGGATGCGGCCAGGCGAGCAACTCGCGGGTCTGTCCTCCGCCGTTGCGCCAAGCCTGGGGGGCTACGTCATCTGCGCTAACTTGACTCCAACTCATGCTTGAAAACTCCCCTCAAGAACGTAGAGCGAACCCGGATGGGTGAGCCGCACCGTGGTGACGGTTTGGCCGCGACTGAAGGTGCGACGCTTGACGACCAGACAAGGGTCGCGCCTGGAAATGCCCAGCAACTTGGCCTCCAGCGCCGACGGCAGCAGTGACTCTATCGTGTAACGCGCCTCCGACAAAGGCGCAACCTCAAGCAAATAATTGGTCGGCGTCGTCTTCGCGAAATCCAGGCCCAAATAAGCTGGCGCGCAGGCCGGGTTGACCAGCCGGTCTTCGCACTGGATCGCTACCCCGTTCTCGAAATGCACGATCACGCTGTGGAAGAGCTCGGCTCCCAGCGCCAAGCCAAAGTCGGCCGCTTGGGGCCCATCGGCCTTTAGCGTCGCCAGGCTATGTACCTTGGCGGTGTGCTGGTGGCCGCGCTGCAAGATCTCATCATGCACATCGCGCACATTCAGCGTTGACGAGATGCGGTGCAACTGCGCCACAAAAGTACCCACGCCTTGCAGCCGCTCGACCAAGCCTTCCTGGGTCAACTCGCGCAAAGCCCGGTTGACGGTCATGCGGCTGACCTCGAACAAGGCCACCAGCTCGGCCTCGGAAGGCAGCAAGTCGCCCGCCACCCAATGGCCGGAGGCAATGCGCTCGCGCAAATGGTTCTTGACCTTCAAATACTGCGGCGCTGGCACCGAACTTGTTTTTCTTGGCATGAGCGCATGCTACTTGACTGTACTTGTATAGACAAGTACATTGCCCAACATTCGAAAATCGATTCGCCAGTCAATTCGCCAAACTTCCGGTTCATCAGCAGGAGTCTTTATGAGCAACAAGCCCACCCCCAGCAAAGCCCAGCCCCGCGTCGTGCGCGCCCCTACCGGCACTGCCTTGAGCTGCAAAAGCTGGCTGACCGAAGCCGCCTACCGGATGTTGCAGAACAATCTGGACCCGGAAGTGGCCGAAAACCCGGACGAGTTGGTGGTCTACGGCGGCATCGGCAAGGCCGCCCGCAACTGGGATTGCTTCGAGGCCATTCTTGACTCACTGAAGACGCTGAACGAGGACGAAACCCTGCTTGTGCAGTCAGGCAAGCCGGTCGGCATCTTCCCGACCCACGCGAACGCGCCGCGCGTCTTGATCGCCAACAGCAATCTGGTGCCGCACTGGGCCAACTGGGAGCATTTCAACGAGTTGGACCGCAAGGGCCTGATGATGTATGGCCAGATGACGGCCGGCAGCTGGATCTATATCGGCACCCAGGGCATCGTGCAAGGCACGTACGAGACCTTCGCCGAAGCGGGCCGCCAACACTATGGTGGTTCACTGAAAGGCCGCTGGGTGCTAACCGCCGGTCTGGGCGGCATGGGCGGCGCGCAGCCGCTGGCCGCCACCTTCGCCGGCGCCTGCTCCTTGAACATCGAATGCCAACAAAGCCGTATCGACTTCCGCCTCAAGACCCGCTATGTGGACGAGCAAGCCACCGACCTCGATGACGCGCTGGCACGCTTGAAGAAATACACGGCCGAAGGAAAGGCGATCTCGATCGCGCTGCTCGGCAATGCCGCCACCATCCTGCCGGCCTTGGCCGAGCGATGCAAGACCGACCCCAGCGTCAAGCCCGATCTGGTTACCGATCAAACCTCGGCACACGATCTGATCAATGGCTATCTGCCGGCAGGCTGGTCGGTTGAACAATGGAAGGCGGCGGCAGCCGACCCGGCCCAACATGCCGAGCTGAAAGCCGCTGCGGCAGCCAGCTGCGCCGTGCATGTCAAGGCCATGTTGCTGTTCCAGGCCATGGGCATTCCGACCGTCGACTATGGCAACAATATCCGCCAGGTGGCGTTGGAACAAGGCGTCAAGAACGCTTTCGACTTCCCCGGTTTTGTGCCCGCCTATGTACGCCCGCAGTTCTGCGAAGGCCGGGGTCCCTTCCGTTGGGTGGCGCTGTCCGGCGACCCGGAAGACATCTACAAGACCGACGCCAAGATCAAGGAATTGTTCCCGCATCACGCCCATGTGCACCGCTGGCTGGACATGGCGCGTGAGCGCATCGCCTTCCAGGGACTGCCGGCGCGCATCTGCTGGCTGGGCCTGGGCGAGCGTCATATCGCCGGCATGGCCTTCAATGAAATGGTCAAGTCGGGCGAGTTGAAAGCCCCGATCGTGATCGGCCGCGACCACCTCGACAGCGGTTCGGTCGCCAGCCCGAACCGCGAAACCGAAAGCATGATGGACGGCTCGGACGCGGTCTCCGACTGGCCGCTGCTGAACGCGCTGCTCAACACCGCCGGCGGCGCCACCTGGGTCAGCCTGCACCACGGTGGCGGCGTCGGCATGGGCTTCAGCCAGCACAGCGGCGTCGTGATCGTGGCCGACGGCACCATTGCTGCGGCCAAGCGCCTGGAACGCGTACTCTGGAACGACCCCGGCACCGGCGTGATGCGCCATGCCGACGCCGGCTACGAGATCGCCAAGAAAACCGCCGCCGAGCGCGGGCTGAATATGCCGATGTTGCAGCGACAAGGCTGAGGGCATAGAGTCCATTGGCCCGACTGAGGAGTTGCCATGTTCACCCAGGTCTCAAGATCGCTGTTCTGCTGCGGCTTGCTCGCTTTGTGCGTGGGCAGAGCGTTCGGCCAGAGCGCGCCGCTGCAGTTGGCGGCGAACGAGCGCCTGGCGGAACAATGGGTGGCTGCACAACTGCTGCAAGAAGTCTATCGCCGCGCCGGGCTGGCCATGATCATTGAACCGCTGCCGCCGGCGCGTGCGACCAAGGCAACGCTATCAGGGCTGAAGGATGGAGAGGTGGCTCGTATTCGCGCCTATGGTGAAAGCAACCCAACACTCGATCGGGTGGAGCCAGCCATTTATGTACTCACCAGCAACGCCTTCAGCCTGCGCAGCCGTGCGGCGGAGATTCACCGCCGCGAAGATTTGGCCCACTACAGCTTGGGCGCCATCCGCGGCGTCGCCCACTCGTCCGACTTGACCGAAGGCCACCCGGCCACCACCTTGACTCAGCGCGCGGATCTACTCTTCAAGATGCTGAACTCTCGCCGTTTCGACGCGGCGCTGGACACCGGCATCAATGGCCGCTACGTCATCAAGCGCCAGGGCTTGACGGACATCCAGGTCTCCGCCGACTTGGCCCGTTACGAACTCTTCCACTACCTGCACCCCAAACACCAGGCCTTGGCCAGTCGCATCGGCGCCGTCATCACCCAGATGAAAGCCAGCGGCGAGATGGACAAGCTCATCGCCAAGGCCGAAGCTGGCTTACAAAACATCGACCTAGAAACTTTTACAGGCGCAAGCAAATGACCCCATCGAACACACAATCTCTGACCCTGACCCCAGGACAAATCACACTCGACCAACTGCGCCAAATCCGTAACGGCAATGTTCAGCTGAGCCTGCACGCCAGCAGCACCGAGATCATCCGCCGCGCCGCCGCCGTGGTGCAAAAGGCCGCCGCCGGCGATGCGCCCGTCTACGGCGTCAATACCGGTTTCGGCAAGCTAGCTTCCACCCGCATCAGCAAGGAAGATCTGGCCACGCTGCAATTCAACCTGATCCGCTCGCATTGCGTCGGCGTCGGCGCACCGCTGCAGCCCGGCGTCGTGCGCGTGATGCTGGCGACCAAGGCGGCGTCCTTGGCACGAGGACACTCCGGCGTGCGCGAAGAAGTCGTGCAAAGCCTGCTGTCGGTCTTCAACGCTGGCCTGATCCCTTATGTGCCAGCGCAGGGTTCGGTCGGCGCCTCAGGCGACCTGGCGCCGCTCGCGCATATGACGCTGGCGCTCTTGGGCGAAGGTGAAATGCTCGTCGACGGCCAACGCAAACCAGCACTGGCCGAGCTGCAGAAACACGGCATTGCGCCGCTGGTCCTGCAGGCCAAGGAAGGCCTGGCCTTGATCAACGGCACGCAGACCAGCACGGCGCTGGCGCTGGAAGGTCTGTTGCGCTATGAGATCGTCTTTGCGGCGGCCATCATCAGTGGCGCGCTGTCGCTCGACGCCGCGCGCGGTAGCGACGGCCCGTTTGACGCCCGTATCCATGCAGTGCGCGGCCAGCCCGGCCAGATCGAGACTGCAGCCGCCTATCGCCAACTGCTCGCTGGCAGCGCCATCCGCGCCTCGCACCAAGAAGGTGACGAGCGCGTGCAAGACCCTTATTGCCTGCGCTGCCAGCCGCAGGTGATGGGCGCCTGCCTGGACCAAAGCCGTTGTGTGCGTGATGTGCTTTTGCGCGAAGCGAATGCCGTCACCGACAACCCGCTGGTGTTCGCCAATGCCGATGGCAGCAGCGCCATGGTCAGCGGCGGCAATTTCCACGCCGAGCCGGTTGCCTTGGCCGCCGACGCGCTGGCCTGCGCGATTGCCGAAGTCGGCGCGATTGCCGAGCGCCGCATCGCGATGCTGATCGACACCAGCGTCTCGCGCCTGCCGGCCTTCTTGACAGCGAACGCCGGCCTCAACTCCGGCTTCATGATTGCGCATGTGACCGCCGCAGCGTTGGCCAGCGAGAACAAGTCACTCGCCCACCCGGCCAGCGTTGACAGCCTGCCGACCAGCGCCAATCAGGAGGACCATGTGTCCATGGCCACCTTCGGCGCTCGCCGCCTGGGTCAGATGCTGGACAACACCGCCCACATCATCGGCATCGAGCTGCTCGCCGCCGCCCAAGGCTTCGAGTTCCTGCGTCCGCTGCACAGCTCGGCAGCACTTGAGCAGGTGCACGCCTTGGTGCGCAAGACCTGCCCAGCTATGCCGACCGACCATTACATGGCGCCGGACATTGCGCATGCGTTTGAATTGGTCGGTAGCGGCGAGCTGACGGCGCTGGTGCAGGATGTCGGCGGGCTGGTGGTGCTGAGCTAAGTCCTGGCGACAGAAGGAAACGCCGGGGCGCTCTAGTTTTCTTGCTCCCCCTCGAGGCGGCGGCCTTGGGGGCGCTCAATAACGACCGGTCGCCCCGGCCACTCTCAGATAAACATAGGCGGCCCAGGCCACCAAGGCGCGGCGCAAGACACCGCGCACGCCGCCCCCCTGAAAATGGCGATCGACCTGGCGGGACAGTGCCGCCGCAGCATCGAACTGTGCGGCCACATCGCGGGCAAATTCGGCGTCACGCACGATCACATTGGCTTCCAGATTCAGCAGCAGGGAAAGCGGGTCGATATTGGAGCTACCCACCGTCGCCCAGCTCTCATCGACCACGCAAATCTTGGCATGTAAATAGGCGGGCATGTATTCATAGATGCTCACGCCATAAGCGAGAAGCTCGGCGTACAAGGCCTGCGCCGCCATGCCGGCAATGCGGTAGTCGAGCTTGCCTTGCAAGAGCAGGCGCACCCGCACGCCTCGCTTGGCTGCATCTCGCAGCGCCTTGCGGAAGGCATGGCCGGGGTAAAAATAAGGCGTCATCAGATCGACGCGCGTTTGCGCCGACTGGATCGCGGCCACATAGGCGTGCTCGATCGTGCGGCGCCGGCGCAAGTTGTCGCGCAAAACGAAGGCGGCGTAGACAGGGTCGCTGCCCGGGGTCAGGTCTTGCCCTGATTGAACACCGCGCCGACCTGCTTTGGCGGACGACCTGGGGCTGCGTACGCCTCGCCAGATTCGCCGCAGCCGCGCCCGCGGCTCGCTGCTGCGCGCCAGGGCGAGTAACTCCTGGCCTAGATCGGCACCCAGATAGGCGCGCGTCCAGACCGCCCGCGCAGCCTGTGCCACCGACAGCACCAGCGGCCCGCGCAAAGCTACGGCGAAATCCAAGCGAGGCTGCTCGGTCGCACCATGATTGAGGTCGACCAGGTCACCAATGATGTTGATGCCGCCCACAAAAGCATGGTCAGCATCCACCACACAGAGTTTTTGATGCAGGCGGCGCAGTTGGCCAGGCTGCAGCCAGCTGTACCAACGGTCGATAGGCCGAAACACGGCCATCGCCACGCCCGAACCTTCGAACTGCTGGCGCAGCCAGGGCAAGCTGGCGCGCGAGCCAAAGCCGTCAACGACCACCCGCACGCGCAAGCCACGACGCGCGGCCGCCGCCAATTGCGCCGCCAGCGCCGCGCCTGCATCATCGAAATGAAAGATATAGGTCGCCAGCCAAATTTCATGCCGAGCGCTGGCGATCGCCGCCGCCTGCGCAGGGAATAACTCGTCACCTCCGCGCAGCAGGCGCAGCTCATTGCCGCCGACAAAGTCCGGCTGGGCCGATCGACCCCAATTGCGCTGCGCGCTGGCGTCGCCGTTGACGTCGGCATTCCAATCTGCCTTAGGGGCCATCTGCATCAAGCCTCGAGCAACTCCAGCTCGGCCAACAAGGGCAGATGATCGGACATACGCGCCCAAGCCGGCCCCTTGGGCACCTGCATCGAAACACAGCGCAGGCCGCGCATATAGATGCGGTCAAGCGAGAAAAATGGCAGGCGTGAAGGAAAAGTGGCGTGGCGCCCGCGGCCCTGCGGCGAAACCGCCCGCTGCAAGCCATATTCGCGCATAGGCGCGTCCAGCCGCTCGCCCCAATCATTGAAGTCACCGGCAATCAGCAACAAGGCGTCGGGCGGAATATGTTTGCCGATAAAGTCTGCCAGCCGCTCAATCTGGCGCACCCGGCCGCTGTGAAACAGACCCAGATGCGCGACCACGGTGTGAATTTCCAGCCCCTGCCATTGCACAGGCACATGCAGCAGACCACGCTGCTCGAAGCGGTGATCCGAGACGTCGTGATGCCCGATATCTCCCAACGGAAAGCGCGACAGCAGCGCATTGCCATGCTCACCATGCTTGGTCACCGCGTTGGTGCGGTAGGCCACCTCGTAACCCTCGGGCGCCAAAAACTCTGCCTGCCCCTGATCGGGCCACCCAAACCAGGTGCGCTGAAATTCCTTCGCTTCTTGGTGGTGAAAATGGCGCACCTCTTGCAGGAACACCAGGTCAGCGTTCAGCGCCTCCACCCCCATGCCGAGGTTGTGAATCTCCAGTCGCTTTTGCGGCCCCATGCCGCGCACGCCCTTGTGGATGTTGTAAGTCGCCACGCGCAGATGCGGGCGGGTGAACTGGCTGTGCGTGGCCTGAACAGAATGGCTGAAGGCATTGCCATGGCTCATAGCGAGGTCTCCAGCAACTTGGGCAAATGCAGAATCGCCTCGGCATTGGAAGGCGAAAAGCACAGATCGGCTGCTTCGCGCCAGGGCAGCCAGCGGTACTGCAGATGCTCGCGCGGCGCCAGCCGCACGAGCGTGCCGGCCGGCACCTGGAGCCCGAACACATGTTCGCTGTTATGGGTGACGCCGGGCGCATAACGATGGCGCCAGACGGGGTAGATTTCGTAGCGATTGACCAACACCCAGTCGCGCAATTGATCGGGCTCGGCATTGATGCCGGTCTCCTCCAGCACCTCACGGCGAGCGGTCTCCAGCAGCGGCTCGTCCAGCAGGTCTTTGGAGCCGGTCACGCTTTGCCAAAAACCGGGCTGGTCGGCCCGCTCCAACATCAGCACCTGCAGCTCGGGCGTGTGAATCACCACCAACACGGATTCCGGGATTTTGTAGCTTGGGCTCATGGCCAAAGCATAGCGGAGAGTTGTGAGCAACGTCGCCTCAAGCCTGCATCTATAGTCAAGCCGCAAGCCCATTGTTTATAAGCCGAATGGATTCATGAAGCTGCTGCCCAGAATTGTTGTCAGCGTGATTGCGCCAATGCTGGCGCTGGGGGGCGTGGCGCTCTACGGCGGGAGCCTGCTGCTCCAAAGCTCACTGCTGGACGAACAACAGGAGCGGGCGCAAGCCACACTTGCGCAAAGCATCAGCCGCTTGACTTTGGAGCTGGGCGGCGCGCGCGATGCCTTGCGCATGCTGGCCCGGTCTGAATCATTGGTGCAAGCAAACCCGGCGCACATAACACCGGCCCTGCGCGGCTGGGAAGGTGCCAGCGATCGCTTCGAGGCCTTCCAGTTTTTGCCGCAGCAAGGCTTGGCGGCGGCAGCGGCGCAAAGTGAGACCTGGTCGCGCAACCCAGCTGCGGGGCCCTACGCTGCGCTGATGGTGGGCCATGAGGCTGTAGCGGCGCCGGCCATCAATGAAAGCTCGGGCGACTTGATTTTGCAAATTGCCACGCCCGTGTTCGATGAACGCGGGCGCCAGGTCGGCGCCTTGCTGGCGAATCTCAAGCTTGAACAAATGCTGAGTTTCGCCATCGGTAACGGCGCGCAGCGCGACGCCCGATTGATGGTGCTGGACGCCAAGGCGCGCTTGCTCGCCGGCGGCCTGGGCGAAGAGGGGCAGGCTTTGAGCCCTGCCAACGCGGCCAGTCAGCCGCAAGCTCATGCGGTGACTGCTGCCTTGGGGAATCAAGCGCATGCGAGCACCCGCTTGCAGCGCGTGGCGATCGGCGACAAGGTCTGGCATGTGCTGGCCAAGCCCTTGCCCGAGTTGGGCTGGCAGGTCATTTACGCGCTCCCGGAGGCCAGCCTGTTCGAGCGGGTCGGCAATCTGCAATTACTGGGCCTGCTGGGCCTGGCGCTGTGCGCCCTGCTGGCCTTGACCGGGGCGCTGCTGCTGCGCCGCTTCGTGTTGCGCCCGCTGCTGCAGCTGAGCCTGGCTCAGCAACGTTTGCAGGCGGGCGACCGGCATGCCCGTGCCCCGATTGTTGGCAACGACGAAATCAGCGACCTGGCGCGCTCCTTCAATGTGATGGCAGAAAACCTGGATGCCACCGAGCAGCGCTTCCGAATGATTTTCGACGCCTTCCCGCACCCCATCACATTGGCCAGCTTTCAAGATGGCAACTATGTGGACGTCAACCCGGCCTTCGCACAGGCCTTGGGTGTCAGCGCGCAACAAGCCATTGGCCGCAGCCCCATCGACTTTGGTCTGGTGGCCTCGATGGAGGACATGCTGGCCAAGGGGCGCGAGCTGGACCGTACCGGTCGCTTGCCGGCGGTCATGGTGCAGACCAAGAATGCGCAAGGTGAAGCGCTCTGGCTGACCTACTCCAGCCGCTTGATCGGCCAAGGCCGCGCCAGGCTTGTGCTGGCTGTGGCCACCGACATCACCGAGCTCAAAACCGTCGAGGCGCAGCTGCGGCAAAGCGAGCAAAGCCTGACGGCCTTGTTCGAATACGCGCCGCTGCCGATGGCACGCACACGCTTGGTGAGCGGCAGCGATTCACCGACCTTCTGGAACAGGGCTTGGTACAAGGCCTTCGGCTACGCACCCGGCAGTTGTGACAACAAGCCCAGCACGCAGTTCGACTTTTGGATAGACCCGGCGGAACGCAATCGCTTTGTGGACGAGATGCTGAAGCATGAAGCAGCAATCAGCGGTCAAGCGCTGTTACGCCATGCCGATGGCTCGGTGCGGCAATGCGAGGTGTCGGGGCGCTATATCGACGTGCATGGTGAGCGCACGGTGATAGCCAGTTACCTGGACGTCACCGAAAAGCTCCGTATTGCTGCCGAGTTGAGTCAGCTCAATATCAGCCTGGAAGCAAGGGTGGCCGAGCGCACCGATGAGCTGGCTCGCCGCAACCAGGATCTGGACGAAGCGCTCAGCGTGCTCAAACATGCCCAGGCCGAGTTGGTTCGGACTGAAAAACTGGCTTCATTGGGCAGCCTGGTCGCCGGCATCGCGCATGAGCTGAACACCCCTATTGGCAACGCCATGCTGATGGCCTCGACCTTGGCGGCGCGCCAGACGGCCTTCGAGGCCGCCATCGCAGACGGCTTGCGCCGCTCGACCTTGCAGATTTTTTTAGACGGGCTGCGCGAGGCCAGCACGATGTTGGAGGCCAGCCTAAGCCGAGCGGCCGAGTTGATCAGCAGCTTCAAGCAAGTCGCAGTGGATCAATCCAGCTACCAGCGCAGAAGCTTCGATCTGCGCGAAGTGCTGCATGAAACCGCACTCAGCCTCGGGCCCAGCCTCAAGCTCAGCGGAACTCGGCTGGCAGAAGACGTGCCGCCCGGCCTGCAGATGGACAGCTACCCAGGCCCCTTGATCCAGGTCTTCATGAATATCGTCAACAACGCCGTGCTGCATGCTTTCGAGCCCGGCCGACCCGGCTGCGTGTCCATCATGGCGCGCGCACTCCCAGAGGACAGCGTCTTGATCGAGATTGCGGATGACGGCCGCGGCATGCCGGCCGAACATTTGCAGCGAGCCTTTGATCCCTTCTTCACCACCAAGCTCGGTCAAGGCGGCTCCGGCCTAGGCCTGCACATTGTCTACAACCTGGTCACGGGCCTGTTGGGCGGCCAGGTCAGGCTCAACAGCGAGGTAGGCCTGGGCACCCGCATCAGCATTGAAATACCGTGCCGGGCGCCGCAAGAGCAGAGTTGAAACAAAAAAAGGGCAGCCTAAGCCGCCCCTTTTGACGCCAAAAATGCAGTCTCTCAGGCTGTCAGGCCTTAGGCGCCGCCACCGCATTGCGCAAACGAATGTGCAGCTCTTTGAGTTGCTTGTCGTCGACATTGCTTGGAGCACCGGTCAGCAGGCATTGCGCACGCTGCGTCTTCGGGAAAGCGATCACGTCGCGGATCGACTCGGCCTTGGTCATCATGGTGACGATGCGGTCCAGGCCGAAGGCCAAGCCACCGTGCGGAGGCGCGCCGTACTGCAACGCGTCGAGCAGGAAGCCGAACTTCTCTTGCGCATCTTCGGGGCTGATGTTGAGCGCGCTGAAAACCTTGCTCTGCACATCGGCCTTGTGGATACGCACCGAGCCGCCGCCCAGTTCCCAGCCGTTCAAGACCATGTCGTAGGCCTTGGCAATGCAAGCGCCCGGGTCGGTGACCATCAGATCCTCATGGCCATCCTTGGGCGCCGTGAAGGGATGGTGCACCGCGTTCCAGCGGCCGCCCTCTTCGTCTTGCTCGAACATCGGGAAGTCCACCACCCACAGCGGCGCCCACACGTCGTTGAACAGACCGTTGGCCTTGCCGAACTCGCTGTGACCGACCTTCAGGCGCAGCGCGCCGATGGCATCATTGACGACCTTGGCGCGGTCAGCGCCGAAGAAGATCAGGTCGCCATCCTGCGCGCCGGTACGGGCCAGGATATCGGCCACAGCCTGGTCATGCAGGTTCTTGACGATAGGCGACTGCAAGCCTTCGCGACCCTTGGCCACTTCATTGACCTTGATCCAGGCCAGGCCCTTGGCGCCGTAAATCTTGACGAACTCGGTGTAGCTGTCGATCTCGCCACGGCTGATCGAAGCGCCGCCAGGCACGCGCAGAGCAACGACGCGGCCGCCCTTGGTCGTGGCAGGTGTCGAGAAGACCTTGAAGTCCACCGTACCCATCACATCGGTCAGCTCGGTGAACTCAAGCTTGACGCGCAGGTCAGGTTTGTCCGAGCCGAACCGGTGCATCGCATCGGCGTAAGTCATGACCGGGTAGTCACCCAAGTCAACATTCAAGTTCTTGCTGAAGACGTGACGAATCATGCCTTCGAACATGGACCGGATCTCTTCTTCGCCGAGGAAGGAGGTCTCGATATCGATCTGCGTGAACTCGGGCTGGCGGTCGGCGCGCAGGTCTTCGTCACGGAAGCACTTGGTGATTTGGTAGTAGCGATCGAAACCGGCCACCATCAGCAACTGCTTGAACAACTGTGGCGATTGCGGCAGCGCGAAGAACATGCCGTCATGCACGCGCGAAGGCACCAGATAGTCGCGCGCGCCTTCCGGCGTGCTCTTGGTCAGCATCGGTGTTTCGATGTCGACAAAGCCGCGCTCGTCCAGGTATTTGCGCACTTCCATCGCGACGCGGTAGCGCAGCATCAGGTTGTTCTGCATATATGGGCGGCGCAGATCCAGCACGCGATGCGTCAGGCGGGTCGTCTCGGACAGGTTCTCATCGTCCATCTGGAACGGCGGCGTGACGCTGGCGTTCAGGACTTCCAACTGGTGACACAAGACCTCGACCTTGCCGCTGGTCAGGTTGGCGTTCTCGGTGCCGGCCGGGCGCAGGCGAACCTTGCCCACGATCTTCAGGCAGAACTCATTGCGCACACCTGAGGCAATGGCAAACATATCCGCGCGGTCCGGGTCGCAGACAACTTGCACCAGACCTTCACGGTCGCGCAGGTCGATAAAGATCACACCGCCATGGTCACGGCGACGATGGGCCCAGCCCATCAAAGTAACGGTTTGGTCCTGCAGCTTTTCGCTGACTTGGCCGGCATAACAAGTTCTCATGGGAATACTCCAGTGTTCTTTGGGGCCGCCGCGCAGACTGGCGCAGGCAGCGAAATTTGTCGGTAAGGGTGGCGCTAAGAGGCTGGTTTGAAAGCCTTCAGGGCTGAGCATGTGCCGAGATGCTCAACCCGGTAGATTGGGCCGCCCCTTTGCATTCGGATCAAGTGACTGCGCTTCATCCGGCGCCACCACACCCATCGAGATGATGTGCTTGAGCGCCGCATCAACACTCATCTTCAGCGGCCGCACCGAGCTGCGCGGCATCATCAGAAAGAAACCCGAGGTTGGATTCGGCGTGGTCGGCACATACAAGCTGACATGCTCTTGCTCACCCAAGGCGTGTGCGACTTCACCGCCGGGCTTGCCGGTGACGAAGGCAATCGTCCAACTCCCCTGATGCGGATACTGGACCAGCACCGCCTCACGAAAGGCATTGCCGCTGCTGGAAAACAGCGTGTCCGACACCTGTTTCACCGAGCTGTAAATGCTCTTAACGATAGGAATATTGGAGAGCAGTCGGTCCCATTGCTTGAACCACCATTGGCCGAAGATATTGGCGACGAACATGCCGGTCAGCGCCATGCCGCCAACCAGAATCAGCAGACCCAGGCCTGGGATATGGCGCAGCTCGTCGATGTTCTGCGCCATTGAAGCCGGCAGCAAGGCCTGCGAAGCGGCCAGCAGCGAGGTGAACACGCCGTTGATAAGGCCCAGCACCCACAGCAACACCCAGATGGTGATGGCCAGCGGCAACCAGACCAGCAGGCCGGTGATGATGTATTTTTTCAAGGCAGTCCTAGGACGAGGCGGTCGGGCTGGATGCTGGTGCCGGCGCAGCGGCCGGGGCCGCCACTGGTGCCGGAGCCGGCGCTGGCGCAGCCGTAGGCGCGGCGGATTCGGCCGGCACAGCGGGGGCTACGGCGGTCGCAGCCTTGGCGCCACCATCCTTGAAATCGGTCACATACCAGCCCGAGCCCTTGAGCTGGAAGCCGGCGGCAGTGACTTGCTTTTGAAAGGCCTCGGCGCCACAGGCCGGGCAGGTCGTCAACGGTGCATCGGAAAGCCTTTGCAAGGCGTCTTTGGCGTGACCGCATTCGGCGCAGCGGTAAGCGTAGATAGGCATGGTCTAAACCGTTGATTCAAAACCGCAAATTATAAAGGCCCGGCGTGAACCCGCTCCCACCGAGGCCTTCACGCGGCGGCGCCATGCGCCAATTTGTGGTGCGAAGCGTGCACATTCTTGATCGCCTGCGGGCCCAAAGTGCCCACCAACATACCGACAACACCCGCCAACAAACCCGCCAACTGGGCCGGGAAGACCTCACCGGCCGGCGTCAGCTTGAACAAACCCCAAGCCAGCAAGCCCAGCACGATGGAAAAGACCGCGCCCTGGGTGCTGGCGCGCTTCCAATAGAGACCAAACACCAGCGGCACAAATGCGCCGACCAATGTGACTTGATAGGCAGCCGATACCATTTCGTAAATTGGCGTGCCTTCCAGCGCAATCGCATAGACGCAGACGCAGACGCTGAAGATCAGCACCGCGATACGCATGGTGCGCAGCTCTTGCTTATCACTGATGCGCGGAAAAAACTGCCGCCAGATGTTCTCGACAAAGGTCACCGAAGGCGCCAGCAAAGTGGCCGAGGCGGTGGATTTCAAGGCCGACAAGAGCGCGCCGAAGAAGATCACTTGCATCACAAAAGGCATGCGCTCCATCACCAACGTGGGAATCACTTTTTGCGGGTCGTCAGCGATCAGCTGCGCAGCCTGCTCGGGCATGATGATCAAGGCGCTGGTGACCAAAAACATCGGCACGAAGGCGAACAAGATGTAGCAGATGCCGCCAATCACCGGGCCGCGCGTGGCCGCATATTCATTCTTGGCCGACATCACGCGCTGGAACACGTCTTGCTGCGGGATCGAACCCAGCATCATCGTGACCGCCGCCGCCAGGAAGAA
This sequence comes from Roseateles albus, assembly GCF_028595345.1. Taxonomy (NCBI): domain Bacteria; kingdom Pseudomonadati; phylum Pseudomonadota; class Betaproteobacteria; order Burkholderiales; family Sphaerotilaceae; genus Roseateles; species Roseateles albus. The sequence continues at coordinate 22,991 of NZ_JAQQXT010000021.1, forward strand.
CACGATGTCGTGGAAACTCGGCTCGGGCAGGAAACGGAATAACTCCTTGCTGCTCGCCAGGGCGATCACCTTGTCGGCGCCGCCCGCCATATCCGCCGCGAAATAGGCAATGATGCTCAGGCCAAGGACCAAGATGATCATCTGTATGAAGTCGGTCACCGCCACCGACCACATGCCGCCGAACAGCGTGTAGGCCAAGATCGACGCCGTGCCGATCAGCATGCCGATGGGAATGCTGATGGCGCCGCCCGACAGCAGATTGAACACCAGGCCCAGCGCTGTGACCTGCGCCGCCACCCAGCCCAGGTACGACAAGATAATGATGAAGGAACACACCACCTCGACCACCCGACCATAGCGCTCGCGGTAATAGTCGCTGATCGTCAGCAAGCTCATTTTGTAGAGCCGCGCGGCAAAGAAGATGCCGACCAGGATCAAGCAAGTGCCGGCGCCGAACGGGTCTTCGACCACACCGTTCAAGCCGCTTTGCACGAACTTGGCCGGTATGCCCAAAACCGTTTCCGAGCCGAACCAGGTCGCAAAAGTCGTGGTGATGATCATCACCAGCGGCAGGTGGCGCCCGGCAATTGCAAAGTCAGCGGTGTTCTTGACCCGCCGCGCGGCCCACAGGCCGATCGCGATGGTGACGAGGAGATAGGTAAATACCAGGGTCAAAAGCATGGCGACAGATCGTTTGGTGACACAAAAGCGTGCGGGATTATCGCCAAAACCTCAGCCGCCCAGCACCAGCCCGGCGCGCAGCAAAAGATGCGCGCCCACCAAACCTAAAACAAAGCCCCCTGCCCCGTACAGCAAGCCCTTCAGCAGACGATTAGTGCGCTGCTGCTCAATCAGCAAGGCGGTGATGGCCTGGCTTTCATAGGGGGAGGCTTGGCGCTTTAGAGCATCATGCAGCAAACGCGGCAGCTCGGGGAAGAGCTGGGCGTAGCGCGGCGCTTCTTTCTGAATTTGGTTGAGCAAAGCACGCCAGCCGACCTGCTCGTTCATCCAGCGCTCCAAAAACGGTTTGGCCGTCGCCCACAAGTCCAAATTGGGATCGAGCTGACGACCCAGACCTTCGATATTGAGCAGCGTTTTTTGCAGAAGCACCAATTGCGGCTGGATTTCGACATTGAAGCGACGCGAAGTCTGAAACAAGCGCATCAAGACTTGGCCCAAGGAAATATCCTTCAAGGGCCGGTCGAAATGCGGCTCACAGACCGCGCGTACCGCGCTTTCCAACTCGTCCACTCTTGTGCCCGCCGGCACCCAGCCGGAGGCGATATGCAACTCGGCCACACGCTTGTAATCGCGCCGGAAGAAGGCAATGAAGTTCTGCGCCAAGTACTCTTTGTCCACCTCGGTCAGCGTACCGATGATGCCGAAGTCGAGCGCGATATAGCGCCCGAAGGTGGCCGGATTCAGGCTGACCTGGATGTTGCCGGGGTGCATATCGGCATGGAAAAAACCGTCGCGGAAGACCTGGGTGAAGAATATCGTCACACCGTCACGGGCGAGCTTGGGGATGTCGATGCCGGCGTCCTTGAGTCGCTCCAGCTGCGAGATAGGCACGCCGTGCATGCGCTCCATCACGATGACGTCGGAGCTGCACATATCCCACATCATCTCGGGCACCATGACGAGGTCCAGGCCGCTCATATTGCGCCGCAGCTGCGCTGCGTTGGCGGCTTCGCGCACCAGATCCAGCTCATCGTGCAGATAGGTGCTGAACTCAGCCACCACTTCGCGCGGCTTCAGCCGCCGCCCGTCGGCCGACAAGCGCTCGACCCAGACCGCGACGGTTCGCAACAAGGCCAGGTCATCGTCGATGGTGTCCAGCATGCCGGGACGCAGGACCTTGACCGCGACCTCACGCCCGTCTTTGAGCGTGGCGAAATGCACTTGGGCAATCGAGGCACTGGCGACCGGCTCGGCCTCGAAACTGCCAAACAGATCCTCCACCGGCCGCCCAAAAGCTTTCTCGACCAGGGCGCGCGATTCAGCGGCCGGAAACGGCGGCACCCGGTCTTGCAACTTGGACAGCTCCTCAATCATGTCCTCGGGCACCAGATCGCGCCGGGTCGACAAGACCTGACCGAATTTGACGAAGATGGGCCCGAGATGCTCTAACGCCAAGCGCAGGCGCACGCCGCGCGGCTGCTCCCAGCTACGGCCCAGAGAAACCGCACGGCGCAAGAGCCGAAAGCGCTTGCGCCGAAGACCCGACAGCGCCAACTCATCGAGGCCGAAACGCAGAATCGTCCAAACAATGACGGACAGGCGCGCGAAGTACCTCATGCCGCGCCACGTCCGGCCGGCTTGAAGGCCGCCGCACCGCGCGCCAAGGCCGCGACCCCTGAGGCGGCAGAGCGCCCCCAGACGGAGAGCTGATGCGCTGCGGCCGGCCCTACGATGCCGGCCAAGTCATCCTCGATATCCCAGCGAAGGTTCTCCATCAGCCAGCTGATCTCACCCGCGAAGGCTGCGTCCCCTTGCACCGACACGCTGGGTCTATCGCCCAACAGCGCACCCAGCGCCAGCAGGGCCGGATTGGCAGCATCCAGCTCAATCCGCAGCGCGGCTGCCGTGTCCGGCACAGCCTGGCGCTCAAACAAGCCGGCGGGCGTGACGAGCAGCACCAAATCGGGAGCGGCCGGCAGCAAAGCTGGCCAGTTCTGCAGATGCAAAACAACAGACCTGCCTGCAAAAGGCAGCAAACGAGCCGTGGCGTGAGATTCGCGGCTCAGGACATGGTTCAGTAACAGAATCATGCGATCCTGCGCGGCTGGCGTTGCCAAGTTCATCCAATATTTCAGCATGCCGGCATTGTAGGGAGTCGCGTCAATCCTACGAACTCTGAAACTGGGAAACAAAGCTCAGAAAAATTTGAGAGAGAATGCCGGCTCCAAACCTCTGCCTTGATGTGCAGAGGCCGTCGGCATTATTGGTGCTATCGACTTGGAGTGCCTGTAGTCATGGGGCAAAGCCAAACCATCAGCAAAGGGTAAGGGAGATCAATGTTCGAGGACAGAAGTTACAAGAGAACGTTTTACAGCGCGCCGCAGTCGGTCGAGTCGCTGATAGCGGCATTCTTGGAACCGGGCATCATCGTGCTGTGTTTTTTGGCTGTCAGCGCCTACTTTGACGAGCCAATTCTCAGGTCCGGCCTCACTCTGTGCTTGTTGGTGTTCGCCTTGACCTTCCCGGGTCGAAACCGCTTCTCCGGCAGCAGCAGCATCAGCGCTGCCGTCGACCTGCTGAGTTCCTGGGGCGCATTGTTGGTGATTCTTGCCCTGTGCGGCTATGCCACCAACAGCATGGGCTACTTCGAGAACAAGGTTTTGTACTGGTGGGCGGGCCTGACACCGGTACTGCAAATCATCGCCATCCAGATCGGACGCTGGGAGCGTGCGCGCCGAACCCGTGGCGCACGCCGTGGCGCGGTGATCGTCGGCGCGGGCCCGCTCGGCGCCAAGGTTGCGCGGGCCTTGAATGCCGGGCCCGACCAAGGCCGAGACTTTCTCGGCTACTTTGAAGATCGGCAAGACGATCGCCTGCATGAAGACGCCAACAACAAATTACTGGGAAAACTCAGCGACCTGAGCGAATATGTGCGCGCGCACAGTATTCGTGAGGTCTACATCACGCTGCCACTCGGCTCTCAGCCGCGTATTGTGCAGTTGCTGGAACAAGTGCAAGGCACGACCGCATCTTTGTTTTTTGTGCCCGATGTCTTTGGTATCAGCATCATCCAAGGACGCCTGCAAGACATGAATGGCGTTCCCGTGGTGGGCATTTGCGAAACGCCATTCACTGGCACCAATGAGTTGATCAAGCGCATCAGCGATATTATTTTGGCCAGTTTGATTTTGGTCTTGATTTCTCCGATTTTGATCGCCGTCGCGATTGGCGTGAAACGCAGTTCACCCGGACCCATTATTTTCAAGCAGCGGCGCAACGGGCTAGACGGCGAGGAAATCATTGTCTACAAGTTCCGTTCGATGCGTACGCAGGACAATGGGCCCGTGGTTAAACAGGCCACCAAGGAAGATCCCCGCATTACTAAGTTCGGAGCCTTCATTCGCCGCACCTCACTTGACGAATTGCCGCAGTTCATCAATGTTTTACAGGGGCAAATGAGCATTGTGGGTCCGCGCCCCCATGCGGTGGCTCACAACGAGCAGTATCGCAAACTGATCAAGGCTTATATGGTCAGGCACAAGGTCAAACCCGGTATTACCGGCTGGGCTCAGGTCAACGGGCTGCGAGGCGAGACAGATACCATCGACAAGATGGAAGCCCGGGTTGAATATGACCTGGAATACCTGCGCAATTGGTCCTTGGGATTGGATTTGCAAATCATTGCGCGCACCGCCCGCCTGATGCTGTTTGACCGCAACGCTTATTGACCGCCTGATCTGTTTCGCCAGATAACTCCATTTAATTAGGACATACATGTTCAAGCCGACCGCGCAACGACGACTGCTCTTGGCTGCAGCCTGCACACTCGCTTGGGGGGGCGCCACATCGGCATTGGCCGAATCCAACCCCTATTACTACGGCGGCTCGCTCGGCATCAACCGCGTCTCGAATATCTATCGCTCGGTCTACAGCCCCAACGACGATACCGTCGCCACCGCAAGTTTATTGGCCGGCGTCAACCAGCCCATAGGCCGCCAACGCGTCTATGCGGACGTCAACGTCAACACCAACCGCTACAGCAAAAACACCGACCTCAACAATGTCGGCTACTCGGTCAAGGGCGGCTTGGATTGGTCGACCATCGAGCGCTTTTCCGGCAACATCAACATCGACAACAGCCAGGCGCTGAGTACCTATACCGAACGCACGGCCGAGGCTCTGCGCAAGAAGAACGTCGAGAACAACACCAATTTGAGTGGGCTGGTGCGGGTCGGCTTGGTGACCAAGTATTCGCTGGAGGCAGGCGCAGGCTATCGCACGCGCAGTTTCAGCGCCGATGAATACGCGCAGTTTGAGTTCGACCAAAACCGCTATTCCCTCGGTCTCGTCTACCAACCCAGCCCCGACCTTCGCCTTGGCGTGGCCGGCCGTGTGACCAACGACAAATACCCGGCCTATACGCGCACAGGCTTCATCTTGGTCAATGGTGTGCCACAGAAAATCACCGTGCCGGTGGCCGCCCGCGAGTTCGAGCGCAAGGACATTGACTTCACCACCCGCTGGGTAGCCAGCGGCGCCAGCACGCTGGACGGTCGCATCAGCACCGGTCGCTCCAAGATTAAACAAGGTGTGGGTAACGACTTCTCCGGTGTGACCGGCCGGGTCACTTGGGCCTGGCAGCCGACCGCCAAATGGAATGTCTCGAGCAGCATCAGCCGCGACACCGGCCTGGAATCTTCGTTCACCAACGCCAATACAAGTTCCGAGCAAGACCGCATCACCAACGGCCTGCAAATCAACGCGAATTACGAATTGACCGGCAAGGTCTTTCTCACCGGCGGCTTGAGCACGGCAAATAGCCGCCGCATCTACAGCGGCTCAACCGTTCGATCCGACGAAACCGACCGCGACAACTCTTTCAATCTGGGTGCACGCTGGCAATATTCGCGCGGCATCACCATGGGCTGCCAGTTCAACAAATCCTCACGCAACAGCTCGCAAGAGATTTACAGCTTTGATGCCAACAGCTACGGCTGCTACGGTCAGATCCTGATGTACTGAAGCCGACAACATGAGTGCACGCATCTTGCTGACCGGCGCCGCCGGCTATATCGCTTCGCACACTTGGCTAGCCTTGCAGGCTGCAGGCTTTGAGGTGGTCGGGGTCGACAATTTCTCGAACAGCTCACCCGAGGTGCTGAATCGCCTGAAGACATTGAGTGGGCAAGAGCCGGTGTTCGAGCGCGCCGATGTCTGCGACGCCGGCGCCATGAATGTGGTGTTCGAGCGGCATCACCCAGACGCTGTTGTGCATTTCGCCGCCTTCAAGGCGGTCGGTGAGTCAAGTACCCAGCCGCTCAGCTATTACCGCAACAACCTCGGCGGCCTGATCAATATTTGCGAGACCATGGTGCGCTTCGACTGCAAACGCATGGTGTTCAGCTCCAGTGCCACCGTCTACGGCGTCTCGGAAACACTGCCCTTGCGCGAAGACGCGGCGTTGTCGGCCGTCAACCCTTATGGCGCCACCAAGCTGATGGGCGAGACAATTTTGCGCGACTTGGGCGCGGCCGACCCCGCGTGGCAAACCGCCGCGCTGCGCTACTTCAACCCAGTCGGCGCGCATGCCAGCGGCTTGATCGGCGAGGATCCGCGTGGCACGCCGAACAATCTGATGCCTTTTGTGGCGCAGGTAGCTGTCGGCAGGCGCTCGCGTCTGCAGGTATTCGGCAATGACTACGCCACGCCCGACGGCACCGGCGTGCGTGACTACATCCATGTGCTGGACTTGGCCGAGGGCCATGTCGCGGCCCTGCGCTTTCTCTTGGGCGGCAAGGAATCCATCACCGTCAATCTGGGCACCGGCCAAGGCTATAGCGTGCTCGATCTGGTCAAGGCTTACGAAGCGGCCAGCGGGCGCAGCGTGCCTTACGAGATCGTCGCCCGCCGTCCCGGCGATGTGGCCGCCTGCTACGCAGACCCGCAATTTGCCCTTGAGCGCTTGGGTTGGCAAGCACACCACGACCTCAAGCAGATGTGCGAAGACAGCTGGCGCTGGCAGAGTATGAATCCGCAAGGTTTCACCTGATTTTCTTTTTTCTTTTTTCTGGAACTCTGAAATGTCTCTGATCCAAGTTCTGCCCGTCATCATGGCCGGCGGTAGCGGCACCCGCTTGTGGCCGCTGTCACGCGCTGGCTTCCCCAAGCAGTTTCTGGTCTTGTCCGGCAATACCAGCTTGTTCCAACAAGCGGCCGAGCGCCTGGGCGCGCTGGCCGCGGCTGACATCGCACTGGCCGGGCCGGCCATCATCGGCAATGAAGAACATCGCTTTTTGGTGCTAGATCAGCTGCGTGAAACCGGCCAAGAAACAAGCGGCGTCTTGCTGGAACCGATGGGCCGCAACACCGCACCTGCGCTGACCCTGGCTGCGCTGCACGCCTTAGAGAATGGTGCCGACCCGGTGCTGGTGGTCACGCCGTCCGACCAAACCGTTACCGACGGCCCGGCCTTCACCGCCGCTTTGCAACAAGCAATACGTCAAGCGGCAGAGGGTGCCATCGTGATCCTGGGCATCACACCCGACCGAGCCGAGACGGGCTTTGGCTATATCCGCACCGAGGCCGACGCAAACGGTCTGGGTGTTGCCCAGTTTGTTGAAAAGCCCGACGCTGCAACGGCCGAGCGTTATGTGGCCGAAGGCAGTTATTTCTGGAACAGCGGCATGTTCGTGCTGCGCGCTAGCGTCTGGATCAAGGCCTTGGAGCGCTTCCGCCCGGACATCGCCGCCGCCGCCCGCACGGCTTGGGTGGCACGCTCGGTCGACGCCAAATTCATCCGTCCCGGCAAGGCCGAGTTCGCCGCTGTGCCTTCCGAGTCGGTCGACTATGCGGTGATGGAGCGCTGCCCCGGCAGCGGCATCCCGCTGCGCATGTTGGCGCTGGATGCCGGCTGGAACGATCTGGGGGCCTGGGACGCGGTCTGGCAAGTGGCGGACAAGGACGCCGACGGCAATGCGGCGATTGGTGACGCGATCTTCAGCGACAGTCACAACACCCTGGTGCATGCGACCAGCCGCTTGGTCAGCGTGGTAGGCCTGAGCGATGTCGTGGTGGTGGAAACGCCCGATGCGATCCTGGTCAGCGACCGCGCCCGCAGTCAAGAGGTGAAGAAAATCGTCGCTCATCTGGACGCCGAAAAGCGCGGTGAGCAGACCCTGCACCGTAAGGTGCACCGCCCGTGGGGATGGTATGACAGCGTGGATTCGGGCGAGCGTTTCCAGGTCAAGCGCATCATGGTCAAGCCGGGTGCGACGCTGAGCTTGCAGATGCACCACCACCGGGCCGAGCACTGGATTGTTGTTTCCGGTACAGCCGAGATTACCAATGGCGACAAGGTTTTGCTGCTGAGCGAGAACCAAAGCACATATATCCCACTGGGCCAAACGCACAGGCTGGCCAATCCGGGCAAGGTGCCGCTTGAAATTATCGAGGTGCAGTCCGGCTCCTATCTGGGCGAGGACGATATCGTGCGCTTTGAAGATACGTACGGCCGTAGTTAAGGCCAAGAGTTTCAATTAGTTGATCTGGGGAATAGGGAATGAGCGAAAAGAGCGTGATTGCCGTCGTAGGTTTGGGTTATGTGGGCTTGCCCCTGGTGATCGAGTTCGGCAAGCATGGCCGCACCATCGGCTTCGATATTGCCAAAGACAAGGTCGCCAAATGCCAGGCCGGTGTGGACCCCTCGCGTGAGTTGAGCGACGAGGAAATGAGTCATTCGCCGCACGCCGAGTACAGCTTTGATCCGGCCTGCCTGCGCGAAGCCGACGTCATCATCGTGGCCGTGCCCACGCCGGTCGACGACGCCCATATCCCCGACTTCCGCCCACTCGTCGGTGCAAGCACCAGCGTTGGCCGCAACCTCAAAAAGGGCGCCATCGTCGTCTATGAATCGACCGTCTACCCGGGTGCGACCGAAGAGGTTTGCATCCCGGTGCTGGAGCGCGAGTCGGGCCTGAAGTGGAAGACCGACTTCTTCATCGGCTATTCACCTGAGCGCATCAACCCGGGTGACAAAGAGCACACGCTGACCAAGATCCTCAAGATCGTCTCCGGCGATACGCCCGCGACCCTGGACACCGTCGCCAAGGTCTACGAAAAGATCATCATCCCCGGCGTGCACCGCGCCGCCAGCATCAAGGTGGCCGAGGCCGCCAAGGTGATCGAGAACACCCAGCGTGACCTGAACATCGCCTTGATGAACGAGTTGTCCATCATCTTCGACAAGATCGGCATCGACACCTCCGAAGTGCTGGAAGCGGCCGGCACCAAGTGGAACTTCCTGAAGTTCAAGCCGGGCCTGGTCGGCGGCCATTGCATTGGCGTCGACCCTTACTACCTGACGCACAAAGCCGACATGCTGGGTTATCACCCACAGGTGATTCTGGCCGGCCGGCGCATCAATGACGGCATGGGTAAATTCATCGCCGAGCAGACCATCAAGCAGATGATTGCCGCCGGCAGCGCGATCAAGGGTGCCAAGGTCAACGTCCTGGGCCTGACATTCAAGGAAGATTGCGCCGATTTGCGCAACTCCAAGGTCATCGACATCATCACCGAGCTGAAGACTTACGGCGTCGAGGTGATCGTCACCGACCCGGATGCGGATGTGGAAGAAGCCATGCATGAATACGGAGTGCGTCCGGTCACTTGGGAGCAACTTCCGAAGGCCGATGCCATCGTCGCAGCGGTTGCGCACAAGAGCTACAAGGCCCTGAGCACTGCGGATCTGGCCGCCAAGCTGGTCCCCGGCGGTGCTTTCATCGACGTCAAGGCGGCCTTTGATCAACAAGCTTTGCAAGCAGCCGGTCTGCGGGTCTGGCGTCTGTAATTTTTTTGGGTTCGATATGACCATACTCGTCACCGGCGGCGCCGGTTTTATCGGCAGCAACTTTGTCTTGGACTGGCTGAAGGCCTCTGACGAGCCGGTGGTGACGCTGGACGCGCTGACCTACGCGGGCAATCTGGAGAACCTAAGCAGCCTGGACGGCGACGCGCGCCACAGCTTCGTCAAGGGCGATATCTGCGACGGCGCACTTGTTGCCAAGCTGCTGGCCGAACACCGGCCGCGCGCCTTGGTCCACTTCGCCGCCGAAAGCCATGTGGACCGTTCGATCAGCGGCCCCGGCGCCTTTATGCGCACCAATATCGAGGGCACCTACACGCTGCTTGAAGCGGCGCGCGCCTATTGGAGCGAGTTGGACGGGGCAGCCAAGGCGGCGTTTCGTTTCCACCATGTCTCGACCGACGAGGTTTACGGCTCGCTGGGGGCCGACGACACGCCTTTCGCCGAGACCAAGACCTACGAGCCCAACAGCCCCTACTCGGCCAGCAAGGCCGCCAGCGACCATCTGGTTCGTGCCTGGCACCACACCTATGGCCTGCCGGTGCTGACCACCAATTGCTCGAACAACTACGGCCCCCTGCACTTCCCCGAGAAGTTGATCCCGCTGATGATCGTCAACGCGCTGGCGGGCAAGCCGCTGCCCATCTATGGTGACGGCCAAAATGTACGGGACTGGTTGTATGTAACCGACCACGCGTCGGCGATCCGCGCCGTGCTGGCCGGTGGCCAAGTTGGAGAGGTCTACAACATCGGCGGCTGGAACGAGATGACCAATCTGGACATCGTCCACACCGTCTGCTCGCTGCTGGATGAATTGCGGCCAGACGCTGCCGGCAGTTACAAGCGCCTGATCACCTACGTCAAAGACCGCCCCGGCCATGACAGGCGTTATGCCATCGACGCCCGCAAGATCGAGCGCGAGCTCGGCTGGCGCCCGGCCGAGACCTTCGCCACCGGCATTCGCAAGACGGTGCAGTGGTATCTGGCCAACCCGGATTGGGTATCGCGGGTACAGAGCGGTGCCTACCGCGATTGGGTGGCTCAGCAATACAGCGCATGAGAATCCTGCTACTCGGCAAAAACGGCCAAGTCGGCTGGGAGCTGCAGCGTGCCTTGGCTCCGCTGGGGGAGATGATTGCACTGGACCGACATGACAGTGGCGATCTGGCCGACAGTCAGTGCTTGCTTGCCAAGGTCAAGGCCATCACTCCGCAAGTGATCGTCAACGCCGCCGCCTACACCGCCGTCGACAAGGCCGAATCAGAGCCAGCCTTGGCAGGGCAAATCAACGCCACCGCGCCTGGTTTGTTGGCGCTGGAGGCCAAGGCTATGGGTGCTCTACTGATCCACTACAGCACAGATTATGTGTTCGACGGCAGTGGCGATCAGCCTCGGGATGAATCTGCAGCCACCGCGCCGCTGAGCATTTACGGCAGCAGCAAGTTAGCCGGCGAGGACGCCATCCGCGCCAGCGGCTGCCAACACCTGATTCTGCGCACCAGCTGGGTTTACGCCGCGCGTGGCGGCAATTTCGCCAAGACCATGTTGCGCCTAGCCGCCGAGCGCGAGCATTTGAAGGTCATCAGTGACCAGATTGGTGCGCCCACCGGTGCCGACCTGTTGGCCGACCTGACGGCCCATATGCTCAGAGCCACCTTAGCTAAGCCAGCGCTGAGCGGCACCTATCACGCGGTGGCCGGCGGCGAAACCAGCTGGCATGCTTATGCGCAGCATGTGATCGAATTTGCGCGGGCCAAAGGCGTGCCGATCAAGGTTAGCGCCAGCCAAATACTGGCGATCCCGACAGCTGATTACCCCACACCCGCGCGGCGGCCGCTGAATTCGCGCCTGTCCACCGACAAACTACAAGCCGCCTTTGGCCTCACATTGCCGGCTTGGCAAGTGGGCGTCGAGCGCATGCTGACTGAGATCCTCTGAGGAAAGCGTCATGACAAACAATCGCAAAGGCATCATCCTCGCCGGCGGTTCGGGCACGCGCCTGCACCCTGCTACCCTGGCCATGAGCAAGCAACTGCTGCCGGTCTATGACAAACCGATGGTGTACTACCCGCTTGCCACCTTGATGCTGGCCGGCATCCGCGACATTCTCTTGATCAGCACCCCGCAGGACATCCCGCGCTTCGAAGAGCTGCTGGGCGATGGCAAGCGCTGGGGCCTGAACATCAGCTACTGCGTGCAGCCCAGCCCGGACGGCTTGGCGCAAGCCTTCATACTCGGCCGTGACTTCATTGGCGGCAACCCCTGCGCCTTAGTCTTGGGCGACAACATTTTCTACGGCCACGACTTCCAAGGTCTGCTGTCCAACGCCAACGCCAATACCACCGGCGCCACAGTCTTTGCCTACCATGTGACCGACCCCGAGCGTTACGGCGTGGTTGAGTTCGATGGGAACAAGAAAGCTTTGTCAGTTGCCGAAAAGCCGTTGCAGCCGAAGAGCAATTACGCCGTCACCGGTCTGTATTTTTATGACGAGCAGGTCTGCGATATCGCAGCCAGCATCAAGCCCAGCCCGCGCGGCGAGTTGGAAATCACCGACGTCAACGCCCAATACCTGCGCCAGCAACAGTTGAAAGTCGAAATCATGGGCCGCGGCTATGCTTGGCTGGACACCGGCACCCATGACAGCCTGCTCGAAGCGGGCCAATTCATCGCCACGCTGGAGAAGCGCCAGGGTCTGAAGGTCGCCTGCCCCGAAGAAATCGCTTTCCGCTCGGGCTGGATCACGGCCGATCAATTGGCCGCGCTAGCCAAGCCCTTGGCCAAGAACGGCTACGGCCAATACCTGCAAAGGCTGCTGAGCGACAAAGCCTTCTGAAGATGAAGATTACTGCCACCCGCCTGCCCGAGGTCTTGATCGTCGAGCCCAAGGTCTTCGGCGATGCGCGCGGTTTTTTCAGCGAGAGCTGGAGCGAGCGCGTGTTCAACCAAGCGGTCGGTTACGACGTCCGCTTCGTGCAGGACAACCACTCCCGCTCGGCCAGAGGCGTGCTGCGCGGCCTGCATTTCCAGTTGCCACCTCACCCGCAAGGCAAGCTGGTGCGCGTGGTCAGCGGCGCGGTGTTTGATGTGGCGGTCGATATTCGCCGCTCCAGCCCCAACTTTGGCCGCTGGGAAGGCGTTGAGCTGAGCGCCGAAAACCAGCGCCAACTCTGGGTGCCGCCGGGCTTTGCACACGGCTTTTTGGTCTTGAGCGAGACGGCCGACTTCCTCTACAAAACCACTGACTACTACGCCCCGCAATGCGAGGGCGCCGTGCGTTGGGACGACCCCGCTATCGGCATTGAGTGGCCGGCCACCGGCGTGCCGGCCCTGCTGGCAGACAAAGACGCCAAAGCACCTTTGCTCGCCGACGCAGCCCGGCTATTTGACTGATTGAGCCGAACCGCGGCCGATTCCGTGGTGCTCCAGTCCCAAAACCTTCATCAATGAAGGTTCGTACTGATTGCGGCCGTCAAACACAACCGGCTGCTTCAATGCTGCCTTGATGGCGTCAAAGTCAGGGCTCTTGAACTCCTTCCACTCGGTCACCAACACCAAGGCATCGGCACCCTCCAGCGCTTGCTCGGCCCGCTCGCAAAAACTGAAGCTTCTCAGGTCACCCAACACCCGCTTGGCTTCGGGCATGGCGACCGGGTCATAGGCCGCCACCGTCGCGCCCAAGCGAATCAGCTCTTGCACGATCACCAGCGCGGGCGCCTCGCGCATATCGTCGGTATTGGGCTTGAAGGCCAGGCCCCAGATGGCGAAATGGCGGCCGCTCAGATCGGCCCCAAAGCGCGCCACGACCTTGTCCACCAGCACCATTTTTTGCCGCTCATTGGCCTGTTCCACCGCCGCCAACACGCGCAGCGACACGCCTTCAGCCTGCGCGGCCTGCACCAAGGCCTTCACATCCTTGGGGAAGCAAGAGCCGCCATAGCCGGCACCGGCATACAAAAAGCTGTAGCCAATGCGCGGATCGGACCCTATGCCCCGACGAACTAACTCGATATCTGCGCCAACCTTCTCGGCCAGCAGCGCCAGCTCGTTCATAAAGCTGATGCGCGTGGCCAGCATGGCGTTGGCCGCGTATTTGGTGAACTCTGCGCTGCGCAGGTCCATCACCACCATGCGGTCATTGTTGCGGGTGAAGGGTGAGTACAGGGCCCGCATGAACAGCGTCGCCTGCTCATCGTCGGAGCCGATGATGATGCGATCGGGCTTCATGAAGTCTTCGACCGCCGCGCCTTCCTTCAAAAACTCCGGGTTAGACACCACGGCAAAAGCCAGCGTCGAGCCGCGTTTGGTCAACTCATCCGCCACCGCAGCGCGCACCTTGTCCGCCGTGCCCACTGGCACCGTGCTCTTGTCGACGATCACCTTGTAATCGGTCATGCGCGCGCCAATCGAGCGCGCTGCCGCGAGCACATATTGCAGGTCGGCCGACCCGTCTTCGTCCGGCGGCGTGCCCACACCGATGAACATGATGGTGCCGTGGTTGACGGCCCGGTCAATATCGGTGGTGAACTGCAAGCGGCCCGCCGCCACGTTGCGCTGCACGATCTCCTGCAGACCGGGCTCATGAATCGGAATTTCGCCCTCGTTCAAGATGCGAATCTTTTCGGCGTTGACATCCAGGCACAACACATGATTGCCCATCTCCGCCAGACATGCGCCCGTCACCAAGCCCACATAGCCGGTGCCAATTGCCGTAACTTTCATGTCTATGTTCCTGGTAGTTTGAAGCGCCAAACGGATCGCCTGTCGCTATGCTGCGTCTAGGCTACGTGGCGACTGTGTAGACACTGTGAAATTGCGAAAGGATTCGCCGCTCGCCACAGCAGCCGTGCTTGCTCCGACAATGCCGCCATGAGTTCCTCGCACGAATTGCCCGCCGCCAGCGCCGATGCGCCCGATCACTGCCCAAACTGCGGCACACCCTTCCCCAACCCTCGGCCCAAGTTTTGCGGCGCCTGCGGCCAGGAATCGAACCTGCGCGCGCCCACGCTGCTCGAATTCGTTCAACAGTTTGGCGGCGCCTATATTTCGACAGAGGGCGCGCTGTGGCGCACGCTGTGGCGCCTGCTCCTGCTGCCGGGCCAATTGACGCTGGAGTATTTGGCCGGCCGGCGCCGGCGCTATGTGCTGCCACTGCGCCTGTACCTGACCATCAGCGTGCTGGCCTTGTTGTCGCTGCGGCTGGTCACCAGCGGCAAGATCGAAGCCAATACCCCGGAGTTCGATAAAACAAGCAGTTCCAAAGCCATACAGCTCGAAAACGGCGATACCAAGAACATCCAGATCGGCGGGCTGGGCGGCTTCAAAGCCGGCTTGAAAGACGGCGTGTTCTTTTGCGACAAGCTGCCCGAATCGATGTGCAAACGCCTGGAGCGACGCCTAACGCTGGATCACGCCGGCATGGCCAAGGAGATGGTGCAGTTGTCCGAGCGGGCGCTGAACAATGTCGGCACCACCATGTTTGTGTTGCTGCCCTGCTTCGCGCTGTGGCTGAAGCTGATTTTTTGGGACAAGCGCATGCGCTACACCGAGCATCTGACCTTCGCCCTGCATCTGCACGCCTTCTGGTTTGCGATGGTGATGCTGCTATTGATTCAGTCGGAGGTCTTGTCGGCAGTGGCGGGCCTGGCCGCCTTGATCTACCCGCTCATCGCCCTGCACCGCGTTTACCGCTGCCGCTGGTGGAGCACCCTGCCGCGGGCGTTTGTGCTGTTTGTATTGAACCTCAGCAGCATCGGCTTGGTGTTCGCCAGCTTTGCCCTCTTGACCTTGGTGAGCTGAATAGAGCCGCGCCTCTAGCGGGCTGGCCGCACAATCAAGCGGCTTGGCGACCTTTTTTGTCGCCGGCTCTGCCAGCATGAACTCAAACAGACCTCGACGTAAGGCCCATCACCTGCAGGCCACAGATTTGCGCGGCATTGCCCAGTTGGGCAGCCAGGCGACAGCCGGCATTGCACGCATAGTCGAAGGCGTGCATCAGTCGATCTGGGCGCGCCTGGGCATGCCCGGCGGCCCGGCACCTGGGCAGACGCGTGGCGTCACCGGCTTGGCTTATCGCAGCGTACATGGCGTCAACCGCTTGGTTGGCGCCAGCTTGCAAGCACTGTTGAAGCGGCTCGAGCCCATGTTGCAGTCGGGCAGCGAAAGTACAGAGCAACAAGAGAGCCCTCAGCGAGCTGCTCTGCTGGCGGCCTTGAACGGCGTGATGGGGGACCACCTGCTGGCCACCGGCAACCCTCTGGCCACAATCATGGGCATGCGCTGGAAGGGTTTGGCTTTGAACTGGCAAGCCCTGCCCCCAGAATTCAAGCCTAACGGCAAGGTCTTGCTGCTGATCCATGGTCTGTGCATGAACGATCTGCAGTGGCAAGCGTCAGACAAGGTCGGCACGGTTGATCATGGACAGACGCTCGCTGCCGCGCTGGGATACACCCCCATCTATCTGCGCTACAACTCTGGCCTGCACACCTCGCAAAATGGCCGCGAGTTGGCGGCCCAACTTGAATTGCTGCTGCGGCATTGGCCGGTGCCAGTTGAAGAGATCAGCATCGTCGCCCACAGCATGGGCGGCCTGCTGACACGCAGCGCCTGCCACATCGCCGGTGAGCAAAGCCTGACTTGGCTGCCTTTGCTCAAGAACATCATCTTCCTCGGCACACCCCATCACGGCGCGCCGCTGGAGCGAGCCGGCAATTGGATCGATGTGCTGCTGGGCAGCACGTCCTACACCGCTCCCCTGGCCAAGCTCGGCCAATTGCGCAGCGCCGGCATCACCGATCTGCGGCACGGCCATGTACGCGATGAGGACTGGCAGGGCGACGATCGTTTCCATCAACTGCCCGATCAACGCTTGATCACACCGCTGCCGGCCGGCATCAACTGCTTCGCGGTCGCCGCGACCATGTCCGCGAAGACCGCCAAACGCGGCGGGGCTCTCGCCAACCGCTTGATTGGTGACGGCTTGGTGCCC
The DNA here is from genome assembly GCF_028595345.1 of Roseateles albus. Taxonomy (NCBI): domain Bacteria; kingdom Pseudomonadati; phylum Pseudomonadota; class Betaproteobacteria; order Burkholderiales; family Sphaerotilaceae; genus Roseateles; species Roseateles albus. The sequence goes on from NZ_JAQQXT010000021.1 coordinate 39,523, forward strand.
TTGCACAGCGCCTTGGGCGAGCACAGTGACCCCCGGCGCGATCTAGGCTTTGCCAAGTCAGAGCAACTGGTCTGTTACCGCATGAACCATATGGAGTTGCTGAGCAGCCCCGTCGTCTGCCAGCAACTCTTGAATTGGCTGCAAGCTAGGCCGCAAAAACAGACCAAGCAGTAGCTTTGGACCGCAGCCTTCAAAAATTTCAAAACCCTGCCAGGCGATGGGCTTTGAACTGCTCGCGCAATTTCAGCTTTTGCAGCTTGCCGGTGGCAGTGTGCGGCAACTCGGTCACGAAAACCACATCGTCCGGGATTTGCCATTTGGCGATGCGGCCTTCGAAAAAGGCCAGCAGTTGCTCGGCCGTCAACTCGGCATCGGGCTTTTTAACCACCACCAGCAGCGGCCGCTCGTCCCACTTCGGATGCGCACAGGCAATCACCGCCGCTTCGAACACGGCGGGGTGAGCGACCGCAATGTTTTCCAGATCGATCGAGCTGATCCATTCGCCGCCAGACTTGATCACATCCTTGCTACGATCGGTGATCTGCATAAAGCCCTGGGCATCTATGGTGGCCACGTCGCCGGTCGGGAACCAGCCCGGCTCCCCGGCGACCGTGATCAAGGCAGCCTCGGCATGGCCGTAATAGCGGTCGATCACCCAAGGGCCGCGCACCACCAGGTTGCCGGCGCTGACCCCGTCCCAAGGCAAGACCTGACCCTCGTCATCGATGACGTTCATATCCACGCCGTAAATCGCGCGTCCCTGCTTGGCCAATAAGCGGCGCTGCTCCTCTTGGGGCAGTTGCAACTGCGCGGCATTCAATTTAGCGGCGGTACCCAGCGGCGACATCTCGGTCATTCCCCAGGCATGGATGACGTCGACACCAAACTCGTCGATCAGCGTCGCCATCATCGCCGGCGGGCAGGCCGAGCCACCAATCACCGTGCGCTTGAAGCTGGAGAACTTCAGGCCATTGGCCTTCACATACGTCAGCAGCCCCAGCCAGATGGTCGGCACGCCGGCGCTGAAGGTGACACCCTCACCCTCGAACAGCTCATACAGCGACTTGCCGTCCATATGCGGCCCCGGCATCACCAACTTGCAGCCGACCATGGCACAGGCATAGGGCAGCCCCCAGGCATTGACATGGAACATCGGCACCACCGGCATCACCACATCGCGGGCCGAGCAGTCCAGCGCGTCCGGCAGCGCCGCCGCAAAAGCATGCAAGACGGTGGAACGGTGACTGTAGACGGCGCCCTTGGGGTGGCCGGTCGTGCCTGAGGTGTAGCAGATGCTGGACGCCGTCTGCTCGTCAAACTCGGGCCAGGCGTAGTGGCCGTCTTCGGCCTCTATCAGCTCTTCATAGCAAAGCAGGCCCGGCAAGGACGTCTGCGCCGGCATGTGAGCGCGAGCCGTCATCAGCACATAGTGCTTGATGCTGGGCAGGTGTTCGGCCAATTTCTCCACCAGGGGCAGAAAATTCAGATCAAAGCAGAGCACGCGGTCCTGTGCATCATTGGCGATCCAGGCGATCTGCTCTGGGAAGAGGCGCGGGTTGATGGTGTGGCAAACCAGGGCCGAGCCCGACACGCCGTAATAAATCTCCAGGTGCCGGTAACCATTCCAAGCCAAGGTGGCAATGCGGTCGCCAGGGGCGCAGCCCAAGCGGGCCAGCGCCTGCGCGAGTTGGCGCGCTCGCAACTCCGCCGCGCGCCAGTTGTAGCGGTGCAAGTCGCCCTCGACCCGTTTGCTGACAATCTCGGTATCGCCCGCATGCCGGGCCGCATGCTTGAGCAGCGACGAAATCAGCAGCGGCATCGTCATCATCTGACCCATCAAAGCCATGTGTCTGTCTCCTGTTTGAGGCACCGGCGCAGGCGGCGCCAATTTACACATTCAGTCTAGGCCTGCCCACACCAGCGCCATAGTCGCCGGAGTTACAGCCGCTTGGCAACGGCTCTAGGGGTATTCACCGCCCCGGCGGCGGCCTCTGCCGACGCATTGCCCCTTCGGCGGCAGCGCTCTGGCTCGATGGCTACACTGCCCCGATGAACAGCCCCGCACCGCATGCCACCTTCTCAAGCTCGCCGCCACCCACCGCTTGGCTGAACCGTTACGCCGCGCTGGGCGAGGCTTTTCACACCGAGCTGCCTGCACAAGGCATGGCCAATCCGGTTTGGGTGGCCCGCAGCGCCGGCCTCGCCGCCGCCTTGGGCTGGCCCGCCGACTGGTGGCAGCGCGCCGACTGGCAGGCCCTGGAGGTACTCAGCGGCAATGCGGTCTGGCCCGGCATGCGCCCCCTGGCCACGGTTTACAGCGGCCATCAGTTCGGCTCCTGGGCCGGTCAACTCGGCGACGGCCGCGCCTTGCTGCTGGGCGAGGTCGAAACCGCCGCCGGCCCCATGGAGCTGCAGCTCAAAGGTGCGGGCGCCACCCCCTACTCCCGCATGGGCGACGGCCGCGCCGTGCTGCGCTCATCAATCCGCGAGTTTTTGTGCTCCGAAGCGATGGCCGGTTTGAACATCCCCACCACGCGGGCCTTGGCCATCACCGCCTCCGCGCTGCCGGTGCGGCGCGAGACCTTGGAAACGGCGGCCGTGGTCACCCGCGTGGCGCCGAGCTTTATCCGCTTCGGCCATTTCGAACATTTCGCTCACACCCACCAGCACGCCGAGCTGCGCCAGTTGGCCGACTTCTTCATTCACCACCATGCGCCCGAATGCCTGGCCGCAGCCAAGCCCTATGTCGCCCTGCTGGAGCGCGTCGTGCAGCAAACCGCTGCCTTGATGGCCGACTGGCAGGCGGTCGGCTTCTGCCATGGGGTGATGAATACCGACAATATGTCTATGCTGGGGCTGACGCTGGACTACGGCCCCTTCGGCTTTATGGATGGCTTCGATCCGGGCCATGTCTGCAACCACTCCGACCATCAAGGCCGTTACGCCTACGCCCGCCAGCCGCAGATCGGCTTTTGGAATCTGCACGCTCTGGCACAAGCGCTATTGCCGCTGATGATTGATGCTGACCTCGACGGTGCCCCGCTCTTGGCCGCCTTGGAAACCTACAAGACCGCCTTCCCCGCCGCCTTGATGCACCGGATGCGCGCCAAGCTGGGCCTGCAGACCGAACAGGCACAGGACCAAGCGCTGATCGACGACTGGCTCAAGCTGATGGCCGGCGCCCGCGCCGACTTCACGCTGAGCTTCAGGCGTTTGAGCGCGCTCACCCAGGCAGACGATCCGGCCAAGCTGCGTGATCTCTTCATCGACCAAGCGGCGCTGGCGAGTTGGCTGCAGCGCTACCGGGCTCGTTTGAGCCTTGAGAGCAGCGACGACGAGCAGCGCAGCCTGCGCATGCGCGCCGTCAACCCGGCCGTGGTCCTGCGCAATCACCTGGCCGAAGGCGCGATCCGCGCCGCGCAAGCCGGTGACTTCAGCGAAACCGAACGGCTGTTGAAAGTGTTGCAGCAGCCCTTCATTGAGCCCGAGCGGGCATCCGACGCCGCCATCCCGCCCGACTGGGCGCAAACTTTGGAAGTCAGCTGTTCATCATGAGCAAAGCCATAGACGACAAGACCTACCCGGTCCAAAAAACCGACGCCGAATGGCGCGCTCAGCTCGATCAAGAGCAGTACGCGGTGGCCAGACACGCCGCGACCGAGCGCGCCTTTACCGGCAAATACTGGGATCACTTCGAGGCCGGTGCTTACAACTGCATTGGCTGCGGCACGCCACTGTTCGAGGCCGACACCAAGTTTGACGCCGGCTGCGGCTGGCCCAGCTATTTCGCCCCCGTCAACGCCGAGGTGATCGAACGCGTGGTCGACCATGCCCACGGCATGGTGCGGATCGAAGTGCGCTGCAATCAATGCGGCTCGCACCTGGGCCATGTGTTCCCCGATGGCCCCGAGCCCACCGGCGAGCGTTTTTGCATTAACTCGGCTGCGATAGACTTCACGCCCCAGCAGCCCTGATCGGCCGCCTCTCTCTATCACTGCATCGCTCGCGCCAGCCCTGCTCCCGTCCCCATGAAGCTTTTGCTCGATTTTTTGCCCTTGCTGCTGTTTTTCGGCACGTTCAAGTACGCCGACGCACACAAGGACTGGGCGGCCCAATTCGCGACCGAGCACTTTGGCTTCTTGGTCTCCGGGGGCCAGGTGGGGCAAGACGAAGCCGCCGTGCTCTTGGCCACCGTGGTGGTCATGCTGGCTACCTTGACGCAGGCCTTGATCCTCAAGCTGCGCGGCAAGAAGATCGACTTGATGCTGTGGATCAGCCTCGGCCTCGTCGTCACGCTGGGGGGTGCCACGATCTGGTTCCATAACGCCACCTTCATCAAATGGAAGCCGACCGGCCTGTACTGGGCGATGGCCACGGTGTTTTGGGCCTCGCAGGCCTTTTGGGGCAAGAACCTGATCAAGGCGATGCTGGGCGCTGAGTTGGAACTGCCCGACTTTGTTTGGAAGAACTTGAACCGGGCCTGGGTGCTGTTTTTTGCGGCCCTGGGTGTGCTCAATATCTATGTGGCCTATCACTATTCCACCTCGGCCTGGGCCAATTTCAAGGCCTTCGGCACCACCGGCCTGATCCTGGTGTTCACCCTGGCGCAAGGCATTTATATGAGCCGCTACCTGCCTGAAGCCAAGCCCGACGTCGCACCCGAAGACGCCACCAAAGAAGGTGAAAAACCATGAACACGCCCAAAGCTAGCTTGGCCGAGATGGAGTCGCGCCTGCGCGCCGGCCTGCAGCCCAGCACCCTGACGCTGCAAGACGACAGCCATCAACATGCCGGCCACGCAGGTGCCAAAGAAGGCGGTCATTACAGCCTGCGCATCGTCAGCGACCGCTTCACCGGCCTGAACCGGGTCGCCCGCCATCGGCTCGTATATCATTGCTTGGCAGAGTTGATGCAGCAAGGCATCCATGCGCTGGCCATTGATGCCAGTGCGCCGGATGAGGCATGAATCAAGCTGCCCGTTTTCTCTCACCCTGACTGCGCCCCCAACGGCGCTATTTTTTTAGCCTCAACGACATCTCCTCATGAAGAAAAATTTGTTGGCCGCTGTGGCCTTGTCCGCTGCCCTGCTGCCGCTGGCTGCCAGCGCGCAAAATATCGCCGTTGTCAATGGCAAGCCGGTGCCTAAGGCCCGCGCCGAGCTCTTGATCACGCAAGTGACCAAGAGCGGCCAACAGCAACGTACGCCCGAGTTGGAGACGCAGGTCAAAGACGAAGTCGTGCTGCGCGAGATCTTCATCCAGGAAGCCGAAAAGCGCGGCGTGCCTGCCAGCGCCGACTACAAGGCCCAAATGGAGTTGGCCCGCCAGAGCATTCTGATCCGCGAGCTGTTTGCCGATTACGCCAAGAAGAACCCCGTCTCTGACGCCGAAGCGCAAGCCGAGTACGACAAGTTCAAGGCCCAGAACAGCGGCAAGGAATACCGCGCTCGCCACATCCTGGTGGAAAAGGAAGACGAAGCCAAAGCCCTGATCGCCCAGATCAAGGCCGGCGCCAAGTTTGAAGACCTGGCCACCAAGAACTCCAAGGACCCAGGTTCGGCCGCCAACGGTGGTGATCTGGATTGGGCCAATGGCAACAGCTATGTGAAAGAATTCACCGAGGCTTTGGCCCTGCTGCAAAAGGGTGAAATGACCCAGACACCGGTCAAGTCGCAGTTCGGTTTCCACATCATCCGCTTGGACGACAGCCGCGAAGCGCAGTTCCCTGCTTTTGACGACGTCAAGCCGCAAATCATCAAGCGTCTGGACCAGCAAAAGCTCGGCGCCTATCAGCAAGAGCTGAAGAACAAGGCCAAGACGGACTACAAGTTCAGCAACGCCGCCGCCCCGAACTGATCAAGCAGCGGGTGCTGGACAGAGCGGCCAAGAGGCTTGAATTTGCTGCTTGAACTTTCTGCTTCAAGGTCCAGCTACTGTTGACTGCACAGCCCGCGCAGCGCCGACCACGGCGGCGCGGGCTTTTTGATTTTTGCCCCGAAGGATTTGCGTGTCCGCTTCTCGCCTCGCCCGCCGCATCTTGCCCCACCCCGACACGCTGGCCCAAACCAAGGGCTTGAAGTGGTTGGGCCGCTATCTGGCGCCTCGGCCCTGGCTGTGGGTGGCGCACCGGCGCCGGGTCGCCATGGGCGTGGCCGTGGGCCTGGCCATCGGCGTCATTCCGCTGCCCACCCAAATGGTGTTGGCGGCCTTGTTGGCCATCGCCTGCCGCGCCAATGTGGCCGCGGCCATCGCAGCCACCTGGCTGACCAACCCACTCACCTTGGTGCCGATCTGGAGCCTGGCCATCGCCTTGGGGCGCATGGCCTCAGGCCATCACGGCCCTATCGCCACGCCGGAAATGCTCGCGATCGAATGGCAAGAGCCGGCAACCTGGCTGCCTTCGCTGTGGGCCTGGGTGCAGGCGCTGGGCGAGCCGCTGTTGATCGGCCTGCCCTTGGCCGGCTTGGTTCTGGGCTCGCTGGCCTATGTGATCGTCTACTTTGGCTGGTGGGCGGTGATCAAGGGCGAACGCTGGCGGCGCCTGCGCCAGCGCGCCAGCCGCAGCTGAGCCAATTCAGACCAAGGCGCCGGCTTCGATACGCAGCTGCCGCTGGCAACGCTGGGCTATTGCCGGGTCATGCGTCACCAGCACCAGCGTCGTGCCAGCCTCGCGGTTGAGCTCGAACATCAGCGCCATGACGGCCGCCCCGGTTGCGAAATCCAGGCTGCCGGTGGGCTCATCGGCCAAGAGCAGAGCCGGCCGCATCACGAAAGCACGCGCCAGTGCCACGCGCTGCTGCTCGCCGCCCGAGAGCACGCGCGGGTAATGGTTTAAGCGCTGTGACAGGCCGACGCGGCCCAAGATATGCGTCGCCAGCGCGCGCGCATCGCGGTCGCCGCGTAACTCCAGCGGCAGCATCACGTTTTCCAGCGCATTCAGATTCGGCAGCAGCTGAAAGCTCTGGAACACAAAGCCCAGCTCGGCGCCACGCACCGCGGCACGCTCATCCTCATTCAGAACGAACAAGTCCTGCCCGCGCAAGCGCACCGTGCCGCTGCTGGGCGTATCCAGCCCGGCCAGAATCGCCAACAAAGTGCTTTTGCCCGAGCCGGAGGCGCCGACGATGGCGACCGATTCCTGGGCCGCGAGCGAAAACGAGATGTCATGCAGAATGGTCAGCTCGCCGGAGGCGTCTTGCACCTTTTTGCTGACCCGGTCGACTTCAACAATATTGACGGACATTGAACTGGAAACCCAAGTGATGACATCGAGACGGCGAGATTGCTGCGCGTACTTTAGCGCCTTGGCCTTGGGCTGGCTGGCGCCGGGCTTTGTTGAGGCTACAGAGGCCAAACAGGCGCCGCTGATCCTGGTGGTAGGAGACAGTCTATCGGCCGAATATGGGCTGGCGCGCGGCCAAGGCTGGGTGGCCTTGTTGGAACAGCGTCTCAAAGAGAAGAAGCTGCCACAGCGGGTGATGAACGCCAGCATCAGCGGCGACACCACGGCCGGCGGGCGGGCCCGGCTAGGCGCCCTGCTGACGCAGCACAAGCCCAGCGTCGTCGTCATCGAACTGGGCGGCAACGACGCGCTGCGCGGCCTGCCGCTGGCCGCGAGCCTCGACAACCTCGCGGCGATGACGCGTGCGGCCAAAGCGTCCGGCGCCAAGGTGCTGCTGCTGGGTATGCAGGTGCCGCCGAATTACGGCGCCAGCTATGGGCGTGAATTCGCCGGCTTGTTCGAACGCGTCGCCAAGGAAGAAAAAGCCGCGCTGCTGCCCTTCTTGCTCAAGGGCGTGGCCGACCGGCCCGACGCGATGGACTGGTTTCAGCCCGACCGCATCCACCCGCTCGCCAAGGCCCACCCCCTGATGCTCGACCTGGTGTGGCCGAAATTGCAGCCCTTGCTTTGATCAGCGCTCGACTTCACCCCGACGGCGTTCGCCGTTAGCCCGCTCGCCGCCGGAGCGCTGGCCTTCCTCGGCGCGGTTGCGCCGAGGGCCTGCATCCTCTTGGCGCTGCGGCTGCGGCTGCGCAGGGCGTTGCACCTCGGGCTGCGGGCGCGGCGCAGGCATTTGCACCTGGGGCATGGGGATGGGCTCAGTTGCGCGCTGACGTTCGGCTGGGCGCTCTATTGGGCGCTCTATTGGACGCTCTAATGGACGCTCTGTTGGCCGTTCGAACTGACGCTCGGTTTGACGCTCCGGTGGGCGTTCGAAACCCGGCGCTCTGCTGGGCCCCTGGCGCTCGCGCATTTGCTCCATCGCCCGGTCGGCGGCTTGGCGCACCTGTGAAGGGGACTGCATCGCATCCTGGCGCTGCTGCTGCTGCTGTTCCTGCCGCTCCAAACGTTCAATCCGATCGGCTCGCTCTTGACGCTGAACGCCTTGCTGGGCCTCGTTGCGGACCTCCGGCACAGGCAAGGCCCGCGCCGTTGTGGGCGCCCCGCTGGCATCGGGCAGTTGCTGCCGAGCACGCTCACGGGCTTGTTCTCGGGCTTGCTCGCGGGCCTGCGTCTGAACCGGGTCGCGCTCTCGCTCACGTTCACGGCGGCCGAGGTTTTCGCTGCGCCAAGGCATGTCCGCCGGCGCTGGCTTGACCTGTGCCTCGACGGCGTTGCGCGCAGGCAAAACCGGCATCAAATCATTGCGCGCCGGCGCAACCGGCAAGGGCCGCACCGGCCGCACTTCGCCTACCGGCATGGCTCGCACAGGCCCGCCCTGGCCGGGCAAATAGCTGACGGCGCCCACCACATCGCGGTTGCTGTGCGGCCGCTTCACGGTGACCGGATCGGGGTCGATATTGATGCGGTGATTGTGTGCGGGGCTGTGGCGGTAAGGCGGCACATAAACCTCGCGCGGGCCCAGAGGGTACCAGCCGTAGTAGGGCCGGTTGCTATAGCCATAGCCGCCACCAACGCCGATCGACACGCCGCCCACCCAGGCCACCAAGGCCGGCGCGTAGACCGGGTTGCTCACATAGCGGCCCGGTGACCAAACCCAGCGCCCACCGTAAGTGACCCAGCGGCCGTAGTGAAACGGCGCATAGCCCCAGGGTGCGTCGTCTACCCAGGTCCACCCCCAGTGACGCGACCAGGCCCAGCGGCCATAGCGGTAAGGCGCCCAGTCGACCGCCACGGCGGTTGGAATCCAGACATTGCCGTATTCGCTGGACGACTCCCAGCGGCCATGCCGGTCCAGTTCATCCGCACCCGTCATTTCGGGCGACACATAGCGCTGACTCACGCCGGAGGAAAAGCGGTCGCCTTCGGCCCGGCTCTGCGCCAGCAACCATTCGCCGAAGCTGTCGCTGTTCAGGCGCTGAGTCTCGGTACGCGGGCCGCCGGCCCACCAAAACTCGGCCTGATCGCCGGTCTGCAGCCACACCGGCTGGCTGGCATCCCGGCGCTCGAATTCGAAACGCAGGCGGCCATTGAAGGCGAAACCTCGGCTGCCCCTGTCCAATTGTTCGACCCGGTACAGGCCCTGCTGTTCGGCGTAAAAGCGCCCCTCGCGGGTCTGCACCTTGTACTCGCTCACGGCCGTTTGCGAGCGCAGGCGCAGGCCCAGATCGCCCTTGGCCAACAAGAGCAACACGCGGCCTTCATCGAGTTGGCTGAACTCCAGATCGCTGCGCTCATCCAGCCACAAGCTGGTCGAGCCCACCGTCAGGCTGACGCGGGCGCGCTCATCGGTGCGCAGGCGGTCACCCTCAGCAACGGTCTGGTTGCGCGTCACGCGCAGCCATTCCTTGCTCTCGGCGTCAAACAGCCAAGCGTCCCCTATCACCTCGGCGACCCGCCCGGCGCGCGCAGGCGGGTCGCCTTCGGCGGCCTGAGCAGCCCTGACGGGCGCGGCCAACAGACCAATCAAGATCAGGGCGGGGACAAACAATCGTTTCAATGCGGCGGCAAGCATGGGGTGCTCCTTCAGTCGCGTACTAACGCCTGACGCGACGCTTAGGCCGACCGCCTTTACAAACTATTGCAAACCCTCAGTCATCGGCCTTCGGGTCCATCTCAGGAAACAACACCGAGGTGAAGCCGAATCGACTGAAATCCTTGATACGCGATGGGTACAAGACGCCGACCAGATGGTCGCATTCATGCTGCACGACCCGGGCATGAAAACCGTCGGCCTCACGCTCGATCGGCCGCCCGTCAGCGTCAAAGCCGCTATAGCGCAGACGCTCCAAGCGCTCCACCACGCCGCGCAGGCCCGGCACCGACAAACAACCCTCCCAGCCCTCCACCACCGAGTCAGACAGCGGCGTGATGACGGGGTTGATCAAAACGGTGGGCGGCACCGGTGGCGCCTCCGGGTAACGCTCATTGCTTTGAAAGCCAAAAATCACCAGCTGCAGATCCACACCGATCTGCGGCGCGGCCAGCCCCGCGCCGTTGGCGGCCTTCATAGTCTCGAACATATCGGCGATCAAGGCCTTCAGCTCCGGCGTGCCGAACTCGGTCACCGGTTTGGCCACCCGCAGCAAACGCGGGTCACCCATCTTCAATATCTCATGCACGGCCATGTCTGTCGTCCTCTGCGCTATCGTGAGCGCATTCTAAGGAGACACTTGTGCAGCCTGACTACCTCGAAGCTCTCGGCCACGGCATTTACGCGATTGATACCGGCTTTCAGCGCCCGCGATTTGATGCTGCCTATGTGATGGTGGAGAACGGCCGCGCCGCCTTCATAGACACCGGCACCAACCACGCCGTGCCGCGCTTGCTGGCGGCGCTGGATCAGTTGGGCCTGAGCCCGTCCAGCGTCGACTGGGTGATTCCCACCCATGTTCATCTGGACCATGCCGGCGGCGTCGGGCTCTTGATGCAGTCGCTACCGCAAGCCATGGTACTGGTGCACCCGCGCGGCCTGCGGCACATGATTGACCCGACGGCCTTGTTCAAGGGCGCGCTGGCGGTCTATGGCGCGGAAGAAATGCAGCGCTCTTACGGCGAGCTACAGCCAGTGCCACCCGAGCGGGCGCAGGCCAGCTTTGATGAGCAAACCATCTCGCTGGCCGGCCGGCCTTTGCTGCTGATCGACACCCCCGGCCATGCCCGCCACCACCATTGCATCTGGGACGCCCGCAGCCGAGGCTGCTTCACCGGCGACACATTTGGCCTGAGCTTTCGCGAATTCGACACGCCACAAGGCGCATGGCTGATGCCCACCAGCACGCCGGTGCAGTTCGACCCGCAAGCGCTGCGCGCTTCGGTGCAGCGCCTGATGGGGTTCGACCCGCGAGCCATGTATCTGACGCATTTCGGCCGCATCGGCTTTGAGCAGCAGGATCTGCCGCGCTTGGCCGAGCTACTACTGGCGCAGGTGGACGAGATGGAGGCGCTGGGGCTGAGCCTCCAGCAAGCACCCGATCGGCATGCGCAATTGAAGGCCGGCCTGCGGGCGCTCTACTTGCGCCGCTTGCATCAGCATGGCTGCCAATTGCCGCCCGATCAACAGGCCGTGCTGCTAGACATGGACATTGAGCTCAATGCGCAGGGGCTGGCGGTGTGGCTGGACAAGGCCAGCGCCGCCTGAGCCCCAAGATCAAGCCTTGTAGTAATCCCGGTACCAGGCCACAAACTTGGCCACCCCGTCCGGCACCGGCATGGCCGGGCGGAAGTCGGTCCAGGCGGCGAGTTCTTCCACATCGGCATGCGTGGCCGGCACATCGCCGTCCTGCAGCGGCATGTAGTTCTTCTCGGCCACTCTGCCAACCGCCTTTTCAATCGCCTCGATGAAGGCCATCAGCTTGATCGGCGCGTGGTTGCCTATATTAAACACGCGGTACGGCGCGTTCGAATGCGCCGGGTCGCTCTTCATCGCGTCATAGCCCGGCTCAGGCGTCGCCACCCGGTCCAGCACCCGCAGCACGCCCTCGGCGATGTCGTCCACATAGGTGAAGTCGCGAACCATATTGCCGTGGTTGAACACATTGATCGGCTTGCCGTCGATGATGGCCTTGGTGAACAAGAACAGCGCCATGTCCGGCCGGCCCCAAGGCCCGTAAACGGTGAAGAAGCGCAGGCCCGTGGTCGGCAAACGGAACAGATGGCTGTAGGTATGCGCCATCAGCTCATTGGCCTTCTTGGTCGCCGCGTACAGGCTGACGGGATGGTCCACGCTGTGATGCTCGGAGAAAGGCATCAGCGTATTGCCGCCGTAAACGCTGGAGCTCGAGGCATAGGCCAAATGCTCGACCTTGTTGTGCCGGCAGCCTTCCAGGATATTGGTGAAGCCGACGATATTGCTCTCGATATAAGCGTGCGGGTTCTCGATCGAATAGCGCACGCCGGCTTGCGCGGCAAGGTGCACCACACGGTCAAACTTCTCGGTCGCGAACAGCTGGGCGATGCCTTCCTTGTCGGCCACATCCATCTTGACGAAGCTGAAACCCTTCAGCGGCGTCAACCGAGCTAGCCGGTCGAGCTTGAGCTGGGGGTCGTAATAGTCATTCAGATTGTCCAGACCAACCACTTGGTCGCCGCGCGCCAACAGCAATTGGCTGACATGCATACCGATAAATCCGGCCGCGCCGGTGACGAGTACTTTCACGAATGCTTTCTCCTGGTGTTCATGGGCCAATGCCAGCACCGGCTTGCCACGCAATGGGCCAACGGCACTGTAGCCGCGTATTCTGTTCCAGGCCCAGGAATGCCTTGCGCCTTGCAAGCCAGATGCCGGTCGGGCTCTCGTGACAGCCATCACGGCATGGGCCACCATCCCTCAACAACTCAGTCATATTCGCCTCTTAGAATGCTCCACCTCTAACGCAGACCAGACCATGACCAAGCCTTGCATTCACCTGATCGCCGGCGCGCGCCCCAACTTCATGAAGATTGCCCCCATCGTGCGGGCGCTACAGGCCGACGGGCGCTTGGCCTGGAAAATCATTCACACCGGTCAGCACTACGACCGCGACATGAATGATGTCTTTTTCGAGGAACTCGGCATCCCTGCCCCCGACGTACGCCTGGGCTGCGGAGGCGGCACGCATGCCGAGCAAACCGGCAAGATCATGGTCGCTTATGAAGCGTTGATCGCGGCCGATAAACCCGCCGCCTGCTTGGTCGTCGGTGACGTCAACTCCACCGCCGCCTGCTCCATCGTCGCCAAGAAGGCCTGCGTGCCCGTGGCCCACGTTGAAGCCGGCCTGCGCAGCGGCGATATGTCCATGCCCGAGGAAATCAACCGCCTCGTCACCGACGCCATCACCGACTGGTTCTTCGTCACCGAGCCCAGCGCCACCGAACACCTGCGTCGCGAAGGCCGCGACATGAGCGTCGTCTATGACGTCGGCCATGTGATGGCTGACAACGTGCTGTTCCAGGCCCACAAGCTTGAAACCACCGACACCTCCGGCTTCGAGACCGACGCCTTCAAGCGCCAGCACCCCAAGTACGGCGTTGTCACCCTGCACCGCCCAAGCAATGTGGACAGCGCAGAAGCCTTGGAGCGCATCGCCACCGTGCTGCGCGCCGTCTCGCCCGAGCTGCCTCTGGTCTTCCCGGTGCACCCACGCACCCGCGCCAATATCGAGAAGTTCGGCGTCAACCTGGGCGCCAACGTCACGCTGATGGGCCCGCAGGCCTATATGTCCTTCCTGCACCTGTGGAAAGATGCCGTTGTCGTCCTGACCGACAGCGGCGGCCTGCAAGAAGAAACGACGGCGCTGGGTGTCGCCTGCATCACCATGCGTGAGAATACCGAGCGCCCGGTCACCGTAGATGAAGGCAGCAATGTGCTGGCCGGCACCGACCCGGCCGTCATCATCCCGCTGGCGCTGGATACGATCAAAAACGGCGGCAAAAAGGGCCGTCGCCCCGCCTTATGGGACGGCAAATCGGCCGAGCGGATTGTGGCGATCTTGGCGAAAAAGCTGGTGGTTTGAAACAGCCTTCGGCGCTGCGAAGCACGCAAACCGCCATAAGCACAGGGCGACCCGAGATTGCCCAAAGGCTGAACACTTGCGCATGGCCAAGAGTGTTGGAATATAAAAGTTTCTGGGCTGCAAAAGCTGGTCGGCACGTCGACACAATCAACATCTAAACTGCCGACCAATTTCCACATGCGCCCTGCAAAAGCTCACCCAGAGTCTCGCATAGATAGATCGCGCAAAACAATCTCTTTGAGTTAACCCGTTTTTTGAAAGGACCTATATATGAACGTCATCGCAGTTGTCGGCTTGGGTTATGTGGGCTTGCCCCTGGTGATCGAGTTCGGCAAACATGGCCGCACCATCGGCTTTGACATTGCCAAGGACAAGGTCGCCAAATGTCAGGCCGGTGTGGACCCCTCGCGTGAGTTGAGCGACGAGGAAATGAGTCATTCGCCACACGCCGAGTACAGCTTTGATCCGGCCTGCCTGCGCGAAGCCGACGTCATCATCGTGGCTGTACCCACGCCGGTCGACGACGCCCATATCCCTGACTTTCGCCCCCTCGTCGGTGCCAGCACCAGCGTAGGCCGCAACCTCAAAAAGGGCGCCATCGTCGTCTATGAATCGACCGTCTACCCGGGTGCGACCGAAGAGGTTTGCATCCCGGTGCTGGAGCGCGAGTCGGGTCTGAAGTGGAAGACCGACTTCTTCATCGGCTATTCACCTGAGCGCATCAACCCGGGTGACAAAGAGCACACGCTGACCAAGATCCTCAAGATCGTCTCCGGCGATACGCCCGCGACCCTAGACACCGTCGCCAAGGTCTACGAAAAAATCATCATCCCTGGCGTGCACCGCGCCGCCAGCATCAAGGTGGCCGAGGCTGCGAAGGTGATCGAGAACACCCAGCGTGATCTGAACATCGCCTTGATGAACGAGTTGTCCATCATCTTCGACAAGATCGGTATCGACACCTCCGAAGTGCTGGAAGCGGCCGGCACCAAATGGAACTTCCTGAAGTTCAAGCCGGGCCTGGTCGGCGGCCATTGCATCGGCGTCGACCCTTACTACCTGACGCACAAAGCCGACATGTTGGGCTATCACCCACAGGTGATTCTGGCTGGCCGGCGCATCAATGACGGCATGGGCAAATTCATCGCCGAGCAGACCATCAAGCAGATGATTGCCGCCGGCAGCGCGATCAAGGGTGCCAAGGTCAACGTCCTGGGCCTGACCTTCAAGGAAGACTGCGCCGATTTGCGCAACTCCAAGGTCATCGACATCATCACCGAGCTGAAGACCTACGGCGTCGAAGTAATCGTCACCGACCCGGATGCGGATGTGGAGGAAGCCGTGCATGAATACGGCGTGCGACCGGTCACTTGGGAGCAGCTTCCGAAGGCCGATGCCATCGTCGCGGCGGTCGCGCACAAGAGCTACAAGGCCCTGAGCACTGCGGATCTGGCAGTAAAACTGGTACCAGGCGGTGCTTTCATCGACGTCAAGGCGGCCTTTGATCAACAAGCCTTGCAAGCAGCCGGTCTGCGGGTCTGGCGTCTGTAAGTGGAAACAATAATGAACTATGAATCTTGTTTAGCGTCACTTCGGGAAGCGCCTCGTCGTTGGTTGGTAACGGGGGTAGCCGGCTTCATCGGCAGCAATTTGCTGGAAACATTGCTGCGCGAAGGTCAGCATGTTGTGGGCCTAGACAACTTCGCGACCGGCCACCGTCACAATTTGGAGCTAGTTCGCAACATCGTCGGGGAGTTCGCTTGGCAGCGATTCACCTTTATCGAAGGAGATATTCGTGAGCTTGGTGAGTGTCAGCGTGCTTGCGAAAACGTCGACTACGTACTGCACCAAGCTGCCTTAGGGTCGGTTCCGCGATCCCTCAACGATCCAATCACGTCCAATGACGTCAACGTCAGTGGTTTTTTAAATATGCTGGTTGCGGCGCGAGACGCCAAAGTCAGTCGCTTTGTCTACGCAGCCAGCAGTTCAACCTATGGCGATCACCCTGGCTTGCCCAAAGTCGAGGATGTCATCGGTAAACCTTTGTCGCCGTATGCCGTCACCAAATACGTGAATGAGCTGTACGCCAATGTGTTTGCAAAGTCATACGGCATGCAAAGCATTGGTCTTCGCTACTTCAATGTCTTCGGCCCGCGCCAAGATCCCGACGGCGCCTATGCAGCCGTCATTCCAAAGTGGGCTGCCACGATATTGAAGGGTGAAACCGTCTACATCAATGGAGACGGCACGACGAGCCGCGACTTCTGCTTCGTTGGCAACGCCGTGCAAGCCAATTTGCTGGCCGCAACTGTCACTGACGCTGAAGCAATCAATCAGGTCTACAACGTGGCAGTCGGAGATCAGACCAATTTGATCGAACTACACAACTTGCTTGCCACGCGGCTTCAGAAAATCAGGCCAAGTCTCGTTTGCCCACCACCAGTCCATCGCGATTTCAGAAATGGCGATGTTATGCACTCAAGGGCCGACATTGGAAAGATCAAGACTTTCCTCGGTTACGAGCCTGTGTATTCAATCCAGAGCGGCTTGGACGTCGCAGCGGCATGGTACGAGCAAGGGGTTGGTTCGTGACCCACCAACGCATCCAAATGATGGGCTGCACCATCGACAACTTGACGATGGCCGAAACGGTGCAAACCATCGAAGGCTTCATCAAGAGCGGCAAGCCGCATCAGCATGTCGTCGTCAATGTCGACAAGTTGGTCAAGGCCCAAAATGACCCTGAGTTACGTCAAATCATCAACGACTGCGCTCTGATCAACGCCGACGGCATGCCCGTCGTGTGGGCCTCGCGCCTGCTGGGCAAACCATTGAAAGAACGCGTTGCTGGCGTCGACTTGTTTGAAGCCTTGATGGCAGGCGCTGCCGAAAAAGGCTGGCGCGTCTACCTGCTTGGCGCCAAAGAAGAGATCGTTTCACGCGTACGAGACATCTACAGCCACAAGTACCCCAAGCTTGTGTTTGCCGGCTATCGCAACGGCTACTGGAAGCCCGAAGAAGAGGCCGGCGTGGTCGAGCAGATCACCGCAGCCAAGGCCGACCTGCTGTTTGTGGCCATCAGCTCACCCAAAAAAGAGCAGTTCCTTGGCGCCTACCAGTCGCAAATGAAGATCCCCTTCGCCATGGGCGTGGGTGGCACTTTTGATGTGGCCGCAGGCAAGGTCAAGCGTGCACCGGTATGGATGCAAAAGACCGGACTGGAGTGGTTCTACCGCTTCCTGCAAGAGCCGCGCCGCATGTATCGACGCTACTTCATCGAAGACATGGCCTTCTTTGGGCTGCTGTTGAAGGAATGGCGGCAACGGGGTTAAGTGCTGCCGGCATAATGGCGCAACCTGCATCTCAGTTTCAGTGCCGATCAAAGCCGGGCCGCGACCAAGTCGCCGCCCGGCTTTTTTGTTTATTTCACGTTCATCTCCCCTTGACTGATGCGTAGTAGCCATCCGTACGGTTCCGGCCTTCCTTTGTTTCCATTGCTTGCAATTGCTATAGACCAAGTGAGACGTTTATCACTAAAGACAAAACGCGTTTTGCCGACAATGGCTACACCAACCTTTCCGACTTTGTGACCGTTGCGGGATGAGCCCGCAACCCTCCAGAACCCCAAATTGCATAAGGTTGGTCAACTAGCGAGAAGTACCGCAACATGAAGCACCAGCCCCAGTTCAGCAGCAACCGCCCCAGCGCAGCACCCCGCCTCAACACCTTGGCCAGCTTGATGACAGCTTGCGCACTACTCAGCGCCTGCGGCGGCGGAGGAGGCTCGGGCACGGCGGATGCACCAGCCGCTGCAGTGACACCAAGCGGCGAAGCCTCTGGAGCGATGGCGACGGCACAAAGCGCCGCCACCCAAGAACAGGCCGCTTCGGACGCAGCACCGGCAATTGTGAGCGCCTCAAGCGCGCCACCAACAGCGACACCGGAGGTAAAGATTGCTGCGGCTCCCACAACTGGCGCGGCGAGTACTGTAGCGCCGGCAAGCTCCGGACCATCACAGCTAGCTACGACAAGCCCGAGCACCACCGCAACCACAAGTCCAGCCCCGACACCGGCGCCCGCAGCAGCCCCTGTAGCGGCTCCGACAATTGCACCAGCACCTACACCCGGCGTCGCACCAGCTCCCGTCGTCGCACCTGCCCCTGCACCTGTCGCAGCGCCATCGCCAAAACCCGCGCCAGCTCCTGCACCAGCTCCCGTCGTCGCGCCAGCCCCTGCGCCTGTCGCAGCGCCATCGCCAAAACCCGCGCCAGCTCCTGCACCAGCTCCCGTCGTCGCGCCAGCCCCTGCGCCTGTCGTAACGCCGGCACCCACGCCACCCCCCGTCGTCGCACCGGCACCGGCACCCGTCGCAGTGCCGGCGCCAGCGCCAAAAGCAGCACCAGTACCGGCAGTCAATGTTCCAAACCTCCCCGCCGAATCTGCTTATGTAAGCGAAGCACTCGCCACTTTCGACAAGAATTCAGCAATGGCCAGGCCTCGACTCTTTCAAGGGAAAGAGGACTATCTGGGCATAGTTGCGGCTACCCTGAACGAAAGGGCGCCTGGCCTTAACGCAATGACCAGTGCCTTACGACGCGATTCGTTCCAAACCAGCACGGATACGATAAGCATTAAATCTGTCGATACGCGCAGCGCGGTAGATTTGGCAAACTGGTGGCCAATCGAAAAGGCACTCAGGGGCATGGCCGAAGCAGGCTTCGCATATCACGCGACCAAAGACAAGTGGTATTTGAGTGAAGCGCAGGCCCGGCTGCGCCGCTACGGTGAACCCTTGGTTGCAAATTCCTGCAAGCTTGACCCCACGCAAGCTCGATTAGTTGTTTGGTTTGCAGCGCTCGCCTACGACATGACAAAAGACGGCCTCACTACCGAAGACCGCAACATCGTCTTCGCACTTGCGAAAACCTGCGCCCAAGCTTCGCTCCTGGCCGAAGTCGACGCCCTCAAGAAGGACCCAACCAATGGTACTGCATTCAACACACTGGGCAAATTTATCGGCGCAGCAACTCTTCTCGCGGGGGATCTACCTGAAGCTAGGCAATGGCTCAACTCGGCATTACCAACTTACCTAACTGCTATAAACCCCTACGGAGGGTCAAAGGGAATAGACGGAGGTTACGGCAACGGCACGTCTTATGCGCTTTGGGATACCGGAGACAGCCTCATCGCTTGGGACGCCGTCGAGCGAATCCTTGGCTTAAGGATGTACAGCCATCCATGGATCGCAAACTTCCATCGTTATGTTGCCTACACCTTACCACCCGGCTCACCGGCAGGCCTTTTCGGAGACGGGGCGGAAGAGAAGCGAACCGAACTTTGGGCTCGCCTCGGAAAAGCCGTGATGAGCAGAAACCAAACACCACTCGCGCTTTGGTGGGCTGGCCAAATGAAGGGCGAAGACACCGCAAGACTTGATGTCCTCCTCAGCCCAAGAACGCCAACAACAAGTGCTGCATGGCCAAGCACCGAACTACACGGACAAGCTTTCCCTGCAATCGGCTGGGCGGCAATGCACAGTTCTTTGAACGACACAAACCGAGCAAGTGTCTATTTCAAAAGCAGTCCCTTAGGCTCGTACAACCACAGCCACGCCGATCAAAACAGCTTGGTCATCCACAAAGCAGGCCAACAAGTGTTAACCACCAGCGGCGTCTACGACGCCTATGGGTCACCGCATTGGGTAAACTGGTACAAAACAACCGCAGCGCACAACGCAATCACCTTCGACGGAGGAAAAGGGCAACCTCTCGGGCCACTGAATCGGGGACTCATCACAGCATCTGGTGCAATAAAGAGATTTGAACGGGGGCCGAACTGGTACATCACTAGTGGCGACGCAACGGCGGCATACGCGCCAAGCCTAAGTACCGCGCAACGAACGGTCGTTTTTGTCGGTGGGCGCTATGTGTTCGTCTTGGACAGCCTCGCCGCCTCCACCGCTAAAAAGTTCGAGTTGAACTTTCACACCATGGGGCAACCCGGCAGTCAGAATTCAGGCATCGTTATCGCTGGAAGTTCTTGCCTTAAAACATACTCCAATACAAATATTGTCCCGACAACGAACAAAGTCATTGCTCCAGCACCTCAAGGGATAATATGGGATCCTAATTGGGTAACTCGGTACGGAGCGACTGAGGCTACGACCAACTTCGCAGCCGTAACTGTTATAGACCTCGATTGCACCAGCCAATCAACAGTTAAACCAACATTCTCGGCGGGCATGTGGACGATTAAAACACCAAGTAATACGGTCTATTTTACCGAAACGACACACAACGTCAGCGTCAAATAAAAAGTACAAGCATAAAAAGGCAGTGTTGGTGGCAAAACACCGTCAACACCGCCTTCTCTCTCCCAAAAAAACAAGTCTACCGCTTCGGCCGCCCTTTTTGACCTGCCCCCTTTCGCCGTACCAATGAATCGGCAGGGGTCCTGGATTGAAGGTTAATGGAATTCTGTGGGGATCAGATGTCGAGCAGCGTCTCCAGTGCTTCGGCGATGCTGCTCAGCGAACTGAGCAGGAGGCACTCGCCCTATGCTGCTGTGCGGTCTGACCTCGTTGTAGTCACGCCGCCAAGCGGCAATCTCCGTCCTGGCTTGAGGCAAGGTTTGGAACCAGTGTTCGTTCAAGCACTCGTCCCTG
>NZ_JAQQXT010000022.1:0-52342 GCF_028595345.1 Roseateles albus
GCACGGCATGGCCGCCAACTGGCCCGAGCTGCTCGCGCACTGCCGACATGCCGCATTGGAGCCCGAGGCGCTGGTGGACCAGTTGCTGAAGGCCGAAGGGGCCGAGCGGCAGGTGCGCTCAATTGGCTACCAGATGAAGGCCGCGCGCTTCCCCGCGCACCGCGACCTCGCAGGGTTCGAGTTCGGCAACAGCACCGTCGATGAAGCGCTGGTGCGCAGGCTCCACAGCACCGCCTTCACCGAGATCGCGCACAACGTCGTCTTCATCGGCGGGCCTGGCACCGGCAAGACGCACCTGGCCACGGCGCTGGGAGTGGAGGCCATCCAACGTCACGGCAAGCGGGTCCGCTTCCACTCGCCGGTGGAGTTAGTCAATGCGCTGGAGGCAGAGAAGGCGGCCGGCAAGGCCGGCCAGATCGCGCACCGGCTGATGTACGCCGACCTGCTGATCTTGGACGAACTGGGCTACCTGCCGTTCAGCTAGGCCGGCGGCGCGCTGCTCTTCCACCTGCTGTCCAAGCTCTACGAGCACACCAGCGTGGCGATCACCACCAATCTGAGCTTCAGCGAATGGAGCAGCGTCTTCGGCGACGCCAAGATGACCACAGCGTTGCTGGATCGTCTGACTCATCACTGCCACATCGTCGAGACCGGCAACGAATCCTGGCGCTTCAAGCACAGCAGTTCAACGGCAGCCACGAGACCCAAGTCTTCCAATCCACGCAAGAAAGGAGCTTCATCCAAGGACGAGAATCAATCCCAATCTACTGACGCAGGCACCTTGGGGTAGCCTCTAGCAGTGGGTCAGTATTGCGTGATCGCGGTGGGTCAGTTCGATGCAATCGCCAACACAACAGGTGGTTCAGGCGTCGGAGCAGCGGTGTCTTCGGTCGACAGGATGATGTCGACTTCGCCTGCAGGAGCAGCAGGAGAAAGAGGTTCAATACGAGAGTTACTTACATTTTTCATAGGAGGCCCACATCAATGGATACGAAGCCATCGCAGAGGTTTCGGCTGCGGCCGAGTTAACGCGATGGAACCAATGAATACGATATCGAGAAGAAAGGGGCTTGTGGGCCGAAACGGTCTGTTTACCCCCAGCTCATTTCGCCCTTTACGAACGTGCCGATTGATTCTTTGGCACCACGCATGCGATAGACATGCCTCTGCAAGGTGCAAAACTCCTACGCATCAGCCTCATTTGGTACCGAGACCGGCGGCAACATACGCTTCAAGCGCTTCAGTTCATCAAGCCACTTCCGAAATTGACGCGCGTCCATCGCTCCAGCTTCTGTCGCACGCATGAACGCACCCCGCAATACTTCGGGCACTCGCTGCGGGCTTTCGACGCGCCCGGCCACCGCAATCAAGCCTGGGTAGGTCAGCGCATCGTCGATGGCGCGATGCAACAGTTCCGGGGCGGCACAGCGCGGACATAGCACCGCAGCATCGGTCATATTGAACATTCGGAGTCGTCCCCGACGCCCGCACTTTTGACAGATGGACTTTGATCTCTGCGCGCATCGCCTGCAGATACCTGCCAGCACCCTGTCTGGGTCCGGCATATCGAACTCAAGTTGATGATTCTCGAATTCGACTGCCAAGTAGTTGAGGCTGAATGCGCGATCTGCGGTTCTTACTGCCACGAGCGCATTCAAGGTTTCGTAGAACAGCTTCTGCCAGCCGAGCGGAACTTCGGCGAACATATGGATAGCGATGGCAATAGCAGCTTTGGGGGGCTTGCTCGGATCAAACCAACGATCAGTGAAAGACATAGGAGGGGCCTCAAAGGAAGTTGCGTTCAGTCAGACAAGCTCAACAAAAGCCGATGCGAGGTCGCCCAGCTTTTCGAGTAGAGGGCAAATCGGAAAGCCGAAGGGTGGATCGTCGATCAATTGCAGCTGCGCCTAGCGCGGTTCGGATTACGCGTGCGAGATCCCGCGGCACCAACTCAACTAGTTCGTCTCGAACATGCTCAGGCAGATCAGGATCGAAGTGGCTCGACAAATCCCCGGAGGCAATCACATCCCGGTAAGTCGTAGACGCGAGGACCCTCATCTGCTCAGGTGTCGGTGCCGGAATTTGATAGTGCACGAGCCGCGATCGCAGAGGGTCGTCGATCTGCTCTGCGTCATTGCATGTACAGACCCAGCGGATGCCGCTCAAATTAAGCGGCATCATCAGCCCCTCGTCGATGAACCGAGCTGCAGTGCCCATCTCAAACAATTCAAGCAGTGGCGAGGTGGGGTCAGAGTTTCCGTTCCGCTGTGCCTTGTCGATCTCGTCAACAACAATGACCGGATCAGGAACGCCAAGGTCTGCCACGGAGCGAACGAGCAACCCAGGCCCACCGCTCGCGTATTGCGGATTCAATCCACCGAGACTGAACGCTGCTGACGAAACAGCCATGCTGAAGGATCTCATCGGCACTCCGAGCAAAGAGGCAAGCTCACTTGCAAAACGTGACTTTCCAATGCCAGGGGGGCCGTCCAGCAACATTGGGCTCAGCGTCAATGGCCGCCCAGCTCCCAAACTAGCCAGGGCAGCTGCTCGCCGCATATCCCCGATTGGCTCAGAAAAATTGGGAAACCGCCGCTCAAACTCAGCGAAAGCCAAATCCGCAGGTGCCGGACTACATCGCCATGGAGTTGGGTGCTTTTCAAGCGCCTTGAGGACAGACTGTGCGTTCGTGCTGCCGTCACTGCGCGCGCCCCCCCAGAAGTCCTTGAACTGCTCCAGGTTGTCTTTCGTATAGACGGCGATTGTTTGGCTGCAGGTCATCGATCGGCTTTCTGCGTCGAAGTCGGCCCGCGCATCGGCAAGCAAAGTTTCTACGTAGAAAGCCAGTTGAGCCCGGTCGGCTGAGTGATGCGTGGTGATGATCTTCTGGCTCATCATTCAGCACCACTTAAGGTCACGCATGCGCTCGTAGTACCACTGACGCAATTCCCAGATCGCTTCCGAGCAGCCCTTTGGGCCGGTGTGGCGATGAATATCGCAGTTATCGCGAAACTCGACCGCGAGCGCCGCCTGAGGCCGCTTTCGCCGAAGGTGTTCGAACAGTCGCGCCAACACCGTGAACGCGCGCGTTCCGTCATAGTTGAGTGTGTGACAAACCTTGTTCTGCTTGCGAGAGGGCTTGGGACTGTAAATCCGCCCCGCCACACCGACAGACCACTCAAATTCTTTGAGGAGCGTCTCATCGTTTTGAGTGATCTGCAGTCGCAGTCGATACGTTGGGCGACGTCCGGTCGTGCCGTAGGTTTGTCGGGCGATATGGATACATCCCTCCCCATCCATAATGCCTGCAGCCCAGCCCACATCCGCCTCGCCTGGGATGCGGCGCCTTGAGACTGGGCTGAGCACTCGCACGGCATTGATCGGCGTGCTCGCCCCGCATTTCGTGGACTTGATCTCATCCACTTGAGGTTGCCGCTGCATATGCGAGCCCGCTGCATAAGGGCTGACAGCGAGTCCTTCCATTTGCTGGTTACCCGTCATGGCCAACGCAGTGGCACTGGCTGCGGCTTGTTTCATTCCCCCGAAAGTCTCACGCATGAATCTCCTTTAAGGCGTTTACGTCGCGTATACGCATCATGGGGGATCGACAGGATATTCACAAGAGATTAGCGTCCCAGTAATCTATAAAGTTGCGTTTACACAACACGGAAGATTGATAATGACGACTTCTTACAGAGGACTGTTCGTCATGATTCGCATAAGACTGGCCGAATTAATGGCCGACCACTCATTTCGCGCTGGTCGTCGCGTGGAGTGGCGTGAAGTCGCAGAAGCGACCGGAATACACCGTGCCACTGTGTCAAAGATGGTTTCGTCGGTCGGGTACAACGCGACGATCGCGAACATCGATCGTCTATGCCGGTTCTTCTCTTGCACGCCCGGGGACCTACTCGTCTACGTAGCAGACGAAGATGTACCGGCAGCAGTGAAAGCTACATTCAAGGGGCCGAAGGCGAAGACCGAGGCCGCCGGTGCCGGCGCGCGAGCGCGTCACGGAGCAAAGCCTGCTGACGTGATCGTCAGCGAAGATCACATGGCCAATCTTTCAAGCAATGAGTCGACCGCACGAACAGTGACAGACGTTTGCATGTCGCTTCCCCACCCGAATCAAGCTGTCGATATGGCAGACGCCCAAATGCCCGGAGCCCAAGATGACATTGACGTGCCGACCAGCCGCTACTGAATCGCGCCACCGCTATTCCATAAGACAAGTCTGAAGCGTGAGCAAAGCAACGCATTCAGGCAGCTATGCTGCGTCTGCGGTGATTGGCTATCAAGAGCCGGACTCATGGTGCTGGCCATTCAGCTGTCACTGACCGGAGCAGAGTTTTCGGCGCGGATGTCCGGTCTCGAATGTGCTGCTGTCATTCAGATGAGCCGTTCACGAAATCGTCGGTCAACTGGAGCCGAACGGCTGCTGCTTGACCCGTCGACTAGGCGCGATCGACCCTATAGGAGCCGCTCGCTCCCTCGTCATCTGCGGCAGCAGTGTGCCCATTGCTGTCGCCCATCGCGCGAGATATCTCGACGCTGGAAAGCTGGCTGCAGTCGTTCGAATTTGGCAAGCCAATGACTGCTGCCTGCCAAGGCCTAGGGTACAAGAAGCTCAGTCGGGTGGGATATGGGAAGAACGTCGTCGAATGGAAAATGGCGAAGAGGAACTCTCATCTACGGCATTTGGCTTACACGTTTTTGAGACCCCAATTGACTTGCCTCCATGAATCGGTCAGGGACGATTCGGTCAACGCTGCGCTGAGGCGATTGGACTTCGGCAGTGACGATCATGTGGCGCACGGCTTTCGAGCGATTGCACGGACGATGCTAGCCGAGCTCTAGTCAGGTATCTCGCCTGACATAGTGGAGGCCCAACTAGGTCACGCCAAGACCGTCGCTAATCCTGGAGTCTATGAACGGGCCGAGTACTCGGAGCAGCACCGCCAGATGAAACAGACATGGGCTGACTATCTGGATCAATTGGGAGCCGGTGCGCAGGTCATACCGATCAAGGCGGCTTGAACCACAGCACAATCCAGATTCGCCGCGCCTAGGCTGATGATCCCTGAAAACCCGTACCCTGACGGGCTGGCGCGCACCTATCAATCAGGGGTGCATGATGGCAGATTTATCGCATTGGGATTTTGCTACACGCCTTTCAGCCTATGACGCCGCGTACCAAAGCCGACCTACCGGCCGGCAAGCTGCAAAAGGCCGACCGTGAACGAAGCGGAGAATTTCAATTCACTCGACTTCAGAATCACGCGGTTGCACGAGCCCGTCTGCGATTGGCTAGTCCAATGGCGACCAAGCCCCCAAGCAGCATCGCCCAAGTACTAGGTTCTGGCACTGCAAACGCCAGCCCCACCGAACCCTCTGCACCGAAATTGACGTCGAAGGAACTACCGAACAATTGATAGGGTGTACCCCCACCGAAGTGGTAGTCGAGCGTGAACGGCTTATGCAGCATGTTCCACTCCTGCTTGCGGAAATCGTCCATGAGCCTATCCATGTCCGCCCCAGAAACCGGTGCAGGCGCCGCTGCGGCCGCCTTGCCGGGCTTTCCTTTGCCTTTGTCGAGCTCGATCTGATCCGGCGGTACGAACTTGCCAGGCACTGTCGCCGTAGAACCGTCGGTGTATCGCACCGTAACCTTGCCGCCGGCCTCGGTGACCCCGGCGACGCTTGAACCAAGCGACGTCGGAATCGTGATGGTTCGCCCACCGCCCGGAGGGTCAATCACTACGAGCCCGTAGCCTTCAAACATGCCGATGCTTATCGAATCATCTGCGCCAAACGAAAAGCCGTCCAAGCTCCACGGTACTGGTGTCACGACCGAGGTGATTGCGTCATAGTGCATAACCAGCACTGGCGGCGAAGCTCCTGCAACAGCGGCCCCCGTCGTTACGAGAAGCGCAGCCGCCGCATGGGCAACGGCTGCCTGACGAGCAAGCCCTGCAAGCTTGGTACGACGGATCGTTAGAGATGCAACTTGCATGATGAGTACCTCTGCAAAAATAGCACGTTGAACACTTAATCTGGCGATGGCATATTGGGGCTGAAGAATAGAGTCGAGTTGAGGGCGATCAACAAATGATCATTTGCGAATTCAAGCCGATTTCCCAATTGGAATCCTGACGTGTGAGGCAATGCCAAGTCGCCTTCGATCTTGGCCCTAGCGGCAACGGAATGGCCGCCGGGCTTTAGTCGCAGAGATCCACGGGCCGCTTGGCGTAATTCAGATCCACTGGCAATATGTAAACAACAGGGCGGTTTCGTCGTTTTCAGTCTTTGCATCAAGCTGTCGCGTGGTCCTGACCCCGCCTAGCGCGCAAGCCCAGCCAGCCCAGACCGGCGCCAAGCAGCAGCCAGTTGGCGGGTTCTGGGACGGCGGTCACGCCGACGGAGGCGAAGAAGCCGGCGCTGATCGGGGTATCCCAGGCTTCCAGGTTGAAGTCAGCACCGGGAATGTTCAGGCGGGCGAACACGGTGGGACCTTCGAAGCCAATCACATCACCGATATGGCCGATGAAGCTGCCGTTGAAGATATTCTGCCCGCTATGTAGATCGCCTGGCAGGGCCAGCAGTGCAGCGCCGTTGTAGTTGATCGTGAATGGATTGCCAGGCAGCCCCGCCAGTATGGCGTCTGACTCGAAGCGTGGGTCGGCGTTGGCGGCATGCAAGAAGGTGTCGGCCATGATGCTGACCTGTACCGCTTGGCCGAGTGCTTCGCCCTGCCCGGGTAGGATGCGGAAGGACTGTTGTACCCAGACATCGGCGTAGGCAGGCTGGTTGAAGCTGTCGTTCTTTACGGTGATGTTGACGCCGTTCACATTGGCCGTACCGGCCGCTCTGAGACCTGCAAAAGCGTCGATCAGGTAATGTGTTTGTTCATCGTTGCTGAAGATGGACAACTGCTGCGTCGAATCGATCCAGGACCATCCCGCCGCCGTGTCTACGCCGACATGGCCGGAAGCAGACATCAGCAGGGCTTGTCCGTCGTCATACACCAACTGCATATGCCCGGTCTGGGTGTCGGCGCTGCCGTTCTGGCTCAGGCCCAGGCCGCGTTGGCCAAAATAGAAGTGCGGCAGATCCTGGGCGCGCTCCAAGTAGGCCGCATGGACACTCATCGGTGTCCCAAATACGGCATGAAGGGCAAGGGTCAGAGTCAGGGCATTGGGTTTGAACGACATAGCATTCTCCAGTCAGAGGGTTTGCCGCCGGCCGCCCGTCATGGCTGCATTCCGAAGCAATACCGGCAGCGGTGGAACTCGCCGAGCCAGGCCAGTCCCCGTAGCGTGCCTTTTCAACAGCGCACGACCACAGTGTCGTCAAGCCATTCGCTCATGAATTGCGGAACCGCAAGCGCGAGCCGCGTCGATCCCGGCTTGGCCAACAGGGTTTGATCCATCGCAACAAGGACTAGGCTGGAAACCGCAGGCGCAAAAAAGAGCTTGGTCCTGGTCTTTAATCTGAAGCCCTGCGCTTGCCTGCTGCCTTGTTGCACATGCGGTCGGAGATGACTAACCCAATCGGCGGGCCAGGCTGCGACATCAGTCCTCGAAGCGCATCATGACTGAAGGTGTCGTGGTCCTTGGTCAGCGCTTTGCCCGAGCCTGAAGTCCGGACTTTGAAGCAACACGCTCAAGCAGGTGATCACAAAAAAGGGAATTTGGGAGACCTGACCCTCTGCCCGAGCGGTCAATTACGCGAGCTGAATATGTGAACGGCTTTTCGGCTCAATATCAACCCGGCGCCAAACAGCATGTCTATTCACGAGGCCCTAAAGCGCTGACATCTTTTCTCAAACCGAAGGAAGGGGAAGTCCGTTGAGTTTCACTAACAGGCAAACTGTAGTCGCTTGATTTTGGAGGGGCAACGATCGCCGGGGCAGAAGCCGGCCATTCAGCATGTCGTTAGACGATTGTCTCTCGCACCCAACTGAAGCCACCGATCAATGAACTTGAAGCACAAAGCCGTTAGCGTGCGAGACACCGTGTGGCTCTCTTCGCAGTCGCCCGATAGCCTATGTTCAGCGCAAGGTTCTGTGGTCTAGCTTCACTGCAGGACCCATCTCAGCCGGCTTGGCCGTGCATCCGTCCCGGAATCAAAGGGTCATGGCCTATGCATCAGAATTCGGTGATTGAGTCACCTTCAAACATGAATGTCACGGCACACATGTCCGCTAGCACAATGGTTTGAGTTTCGATTGCGGGCGGGTTGGCGCCCGAGGGCAGTGAGTCTTTGCATGTCAACGTGGCACGTCAAGCTGGGCTAAACTTCCAGCTGCTGCTGCGGGTAGCTTGGAGTTTCGACTCATCTGTTTCGTGTCCTGCGGGACGCGATGTCGTGGCGCCCCGGCAGCAACTACTCCAACACCGAGGGGTGGAGACGCTCCGGGGCATAGTCGGCGAGCGTGCGCTGGAAGGGCAGGTGCAAAGCGGCACGGACCTGCAAGACAGCCTCTGGGTCAAGGTCGCGGTCCGTATACCGGCTGTGCGCGAAGCCCTTGGTTTTATCGAGCCGGATATCCCGGACCCAGGCACCAAATTGACCGGCAAGTGGCCCGCCGATAGGGTCGCCATCAATCAGTCCTGAAAAGGGGAAGTAAAGATTCGTCCAGCGCGTGAGCGCGAACAGCCCGGCGTGATGGGGCACTTGGACCGAGCGCTTTGCCCCCGGGTTTTGTTCGTCCACATAGGCATGGGTGAAGCTAAAGGCCTGGCGCTGCTCACCTGGCACTGGGCTCTTGATGGCCTCGGTTTGCGGCGGGCAGGTCGGGAATGAACGATCGCGAACGAGTTCCGCAAACTGGGTCTTCGCGTCCAGATTGAGTAGCCATTGTGCGTGGGTCAGTGGCGAGCCTGCGCTCACGAAGTCGCTGACCAGCCAGTCGAAACCGTTGCGCCGATACTCGTTCCAGGCAGCATGCTGCATCGCTTGCGCGTTCTCGGCGCTGATAGCAGCGGCGGCCTCGTCGCGCGGATTGAGCAGGTCTTCGAGCGCCCTCAGGGCGCTGCTCCTCGTTTTCGATTGCGCACCGTGGCGCCGTGATCGCTGCGCCCAGGCATAGCTCAAGATGTCGTAGGCGATAACGCTGCCAAGACTGTGCCCATAGACCATGATCCGCGAGTAACGACGCTTGTCGTGCAAAGCGTCAAGTAGCTGCATGCCGGCTTCGCGGATCTCCTGTCGACGGGCAATATTCTCTGGCCTGGGCTCGAGATAGCGTGCCGCATCACCCGCATAGCCTACGATGAAATGGTCCCGCAAGGCCTTCAAACCGATAGCGAGCAGCGCCGGCAAGGCGGCCAGTGAACCCAGGCCCAAGCCCGTGAGCCAGCCGGACAAGTCTTGCGTCATCAGCCAAGCAAAGCCCAGCAGCGCGGCCACGATGCTGGCCCTCAGCCCCCATACCAAGTTGATCAAGCTGCGCGGAATTTTGTCCTTAGGCGAAGTCGCCAACCGGAATATCCAGCCATACACCTGTGCCACCGTGGTATCGCGGATCAAGTGGGCCCAATAGAGTTCGTACACGTCCGTGGTCGGCCGAGTGCCTTCATTGCGGGGCACGGTCGCCATGCGCATCTCGAATAGCGAGGCAACGTAGTCGGGCTTGACGTGATGCAGTTCGCCGCCGTCTCGGTCGAACACGTTCAAAACGAACTGCCGAAGCAACTGCCCCGGGCGCTGCTCGCCAATTCCGTGTACGACGATCACGGCTTGGCGTTCGCGGCGGCGAACTAGCTCTGCCCGGGCCATCAATCGGGCTACCCTGTTCAGCGCACTCTGCCAGGTTTTGACGCCGGCATGTGCTTCACCGCAGCTTGTCAGCCCGCTAAGCACGATGCTGATTCTGCAGGATTGTCCAGGCCGGGGCGTCAAGCTGAAGCTGATGTGCTTGTTCTCGAACGGTGGATCCAGCGTGACGAGCAAATCGAAGCGCGAGTCGGAGATTGCTTGGCTTTTGCCGGGAGCACTTTCCTTGGCTGCGTCCTTCGCCACAGCCGGCCATGCGAGAGAAGACACCTTGCCGCTCAGTGGCTCGCCGTATTCGATCCCGCTGCCGACAAGGGTGGCGTGCGGCAATCGAGCGAGCGCGGCCGGTTCGGGCTGCAACACCGAATCTTTGCCCAGCCAGTAAGCCAGAACATCAGGTCGCAACAGGTAATCGGCCACTTCGACGGTGTGGAATGGCACAGTCAGTGAAACGCGAATCGATGAACGTCGGGGTGGATCGGATGGATTCATGGCGCCTGCCTGCAGTCTTGGACGCTGACCTCTTTGACAATAGCACATGAAATTGTCTGCGCCGATGATCAAGTGAACCTGTTAGTTTTGGGGCCAATGCCGTGCTGCGATGGTTCAGTCGCTGGCGTGATGTTCATATAGAGTGGATGATGAGACTTGACAGATATCCGAACGTCTTGTTTGAGCGGCCTTCGTCATGAAAGCATGGGCGCTCATCCGTTTTCGCCTATGCGCATGGCTGGCCTTGGCCTTGCTGGCAGCGCCGGCGGCTGCCCAGCACGGCCTTGTGCGCGACCGTCTCAGCGGCCAGCCAATTGCAAAAGCCGTCGTGATGGCGGGGTCGGCCTTGCGACTCAGTGACGCCAGCGGGCGATTCGACTTTGACGCCGCGCTGGCGGGCGAAGGGAATGCGCCGGAAGGCGCTCAGATCAGCGCGCGCGCGATCGGCTACCGGCGCACCGTCTTGCCCACCCAAGACTCGGACTCTTCTCGGCCGCTGTTGATCGAATTGACTCCGATACGGCCCAAGGCCCTTTATCTATCGGTCTACGGCGTCGGCAGCTCACTGCTGCGAGGCGAGGCCTTGAAGCTGATCGAGCGAACGCAGCTGAACGCGCTGGTGATCGACATCAAGGGCGACCGAGGCCTGGTGCCGTACCGCAGTGCCGCCCTAGTGGAAGCGGGTCTGCCGCCGCAAAAAGTGGTCACTGTGTCCGATATGCCGGCGCTGATGAAGGAGCTGAGAGCCAGGGGGCTCTACCTGATCGCCCGCATCGTCAGCTTCAAGGACGATGCCTTGGTCGTGCGGCATCCCGAATGGGCGGTCCGCGATGGCAAGGGGGCAATCTGGAAAGATCATGAGGATCTCGCCTGGATCGACCCGATGCGGCACGAAGCCTGGGCGCACAGCTTGAATCTGGCCGAAGAGGCCGCGCAACTGGGGTTTGACGAGGTGCAATTCGACTATGTGCGCTTTCCGGATGCCTTGGGTTTGAGCTTTAGGTCGCCCAATACCGAGGCGGCCAGGGTGGCGGCGATCGGCGGCTTTTTAGCTGCCGCCCGCCAAAGATTGCGGCCCTACAACGTCTTTATTTCGGCCGACATCTTTGGCTATGTGGCCTGGAACAGCGACGACACGCAGATTGGGCAGCAGCTCGAAAGCCTCGGTAGCCAGGTCGACTACCTGTCACCGATGCTCTATCCCTCGGGCTTCAAGTTTGGCATCCCCGGCCACCGCAACCCGGTCGCAGAGCCGGGTGAAATCGTCGAACTTAGCCTGCGCCATGCAATGCAGCGCAGCGGTCTGATCGGGCTGCGCTTTCGCCCCTGGCTGCAGGCCTTTCGCGACTATGGTTTCGATCACCGGGAGTTTGGCGAGTTTGAAATTCGCCAGCAAATCGAAGCCGCTGAAGCTTGCGACACCGACGGCTGGATGCTTTGGAACCCACTCAATCGCTATGACGATGACGGCTTGAACCTGCGTGAGCCAAGGCCTTGAGCGGACCGCGCTGACGTTGGGCTCCAGGTAGGCAGGGATCGCTTCATAAAGGGAGGTCACTCGGCCGCTGTCATAACGCCCAATAGCCTCGCCGGTGTTGAATACTCGCGAGTCGCGCGAGCCAGCTTACCCAGTGGGGCTGCGTGCCGCCTGGTCATCAGGCGGCGTGAGCTTTGGGTGCAAGCCCTGCAGTATTCAGAAACTGATCGAGATCTGCTTCTAGTTGCGGCCAGTCGGTGTATTCGTGGTCATGTCCAATGTCGCTGGACTGCCCTTGGTGGCTTGCGATCAAGCGCATCATCATGCGCTTGAAGTAGTCGTATTGCGTGTATTTCAGCGCGCCGGCAACGCAGCGCGTCAGCAGTGGCTGCAAGTCGCACTGCAGCATGAAGTGATCGGCGGCCTGTTGAGCTTCCTTGCGGCTGTCGGCATCGGACATGGCGGCACTCAGAGAAACCGAGAAGAAGGCCAGCGGCAGCGTCTGCAGCCATGCCTGATTTGACTTCAGGAAATGCGCAAGCGAACTCTGATGCCGATCGAGGTGCAATGAGCCGCAGGCAATCACGGCCAATTGAAATGGCTGTACCTGATCGGCGGCAGCGCTGGCCGTATCAAGCAGGTCCACTTGATGACCGCGAATGCGCAGGCGCTCGGCGATGAATTCGGCCACTTTGCGGGTCTGGCCCTCGGTAGTGCCATAGGCGATCAGGACGGGCAGCATGTCAGTTTTCCTTTCAGTGAGTCCGTGATAAAGGGATTCGACTTTCTGTTTGCCCCGGTACAACTCTGCTTCAAACAGCGATAGACAGCCACAACCCAGGCGCTCATGTCGGCTGGCCGCGGCCAATGTGCACCGGGATGCGACGCCGGCCAAAGCCGCGTTCCACCTGTGGGGCGAAATGGCCCGCGATGCGACTGCCGCAATGGGGGCATTTGCCTTCGGCATCCAGTTCGTAATGCAGCAAGTCATACCAGTCCCGTTCGATCAGCTTGGCCTGGCAGCCGGGGCAGAAGGTGGTGTCGCCATCCGCATCGTGCAGATTGCCGGTATAGACATAGCGCAAGCCTTTGTCCAGCCCGATGCGGCGCGCACGCCTCAGGGTCGCTGCCGGCGTGGTGGCGATCCCGCTCATCTTGTAGTCGGGGTGGAAGGCGCTGAAATGCAGCGGCACGTCCGGCCCCAGCTCCTTGGCGACCCAGGCCGTCAGCGCCTCCAACTCGGGCGTGCTGTCATTCAGACCAGGAATCAGCAAGGTGGTGATTTCCAGCCAGCATGAGCTGCGATGCTGGATATGCAGCAGCGTCTCCAGCACCGGCGCCAAGTGGGAGCCTGTCTGCTGCTGATAGAACTCATCGGTGAAGGCCTTTAGATCGACATTGGCCGCATCCATCTTGGCAAAGAACTCACGTCGCGGCTCGGCATGCACATAGCCGGCCGTCACCGCCACCGTCTTGAGGCCCAGCGCATGGCAGGCATCGGCGGTGTCCAGTGCATATTCGGCAAAGATGATCGGGTCGTTGTAGGTAAAGGCGACGCTGAGCGCCTCTCGCTTGCTAGCTGCTTCGGCAATCTGGCACGGGCTTGCCGCTGCCATCAGTCTGTCCATCTCTTGGCTCTTGGAAATATCCCAGTTCTGGCAGAACTTGCAGGCCAGATTGCAGCCGGCAGTCCCAAAGGAGAACACGCTGGAGCCGGGGAAGAAGTGATTCAAGGGCTTCTTTTCGATCGGGTCGATGCAAAAGCCGGAACTGCGGCCATAGGTGATCAAACGCATTTCATTGCCAATGCGTTGGCGCACAAAGCACATGCCGGGCTGGCCCTCGTGCAGCTTGCAGTCACGCGGGCAAAGATCGCATTGGATGCGACCGTCGGGCAACTTGTGCCACCAGCGCGCCGGCGCGCCGTTCTCGAGCATCAAGGGGTCGCTGGCTGGCAAGCCCTCGTCTTCGGCAGGAATTGGCCTCATGATTCGGCTCCGTCGGCGCAAGCTGACTCATTGAAACAGCGCACCTGGTAGCGCGACAGTCGCAGATCAGCGTCCCAGAAGTCTGGCGGAAGACCGGCCTTGTGTTTGAGTGCGGCCAGAAACTGCGCGGGCTGCGGGCATTGCGCCCAGACTTGCGGAAGCAGCGTCGCCTGTCTGTCCCGCCAGGCCAGAATCACGCCGTCAACGCCGGGACGCAAGGCGGCCAAGGCCTCGGCTTCGCTCTGGACCCGCAGCGGCTCGGCCGCTCCCAGCAGCGACACCTCCACCTGCAAGCCAGGCCATTCCTCGGCCTGCAACGGCGCGAAACGGCGGTCGCAAAAGGCGGCGGCGAAGGCATTGGCCCGCACATCCTCAATCAAGGGCCGTCGCGCCTGCAAGCTGCCCACGCAGCCGCGCAGATGGCCTTGAGCATCATGCAGGCTGACGAAGCTCGCACCTGGGCGAGCAAGCGCCGGGTGAGCGTCATCCTCCAGCGCAGGCGGGCTCGGCAGGCCCAGGCCAAGACGGTGTGCGATGGTCTGGCGCGCAATGGCCAACAGCAGCTTGCCCAAGCCTTGATCGCTGGACAGGATTTGCTCGCCTTCCAGCAAGTCGCCAGCGCCGGGGCCGGCTTCAAAAGCGATCGACGCGTAGCCGACTACACGG
This sequence comes from Roseateles albus, assembly GCF_028595345.1. NCBI lineage: Bacteria > Pseudomonadati > Pseudomonadota > Betaproteobacteria > Burkholderiales > Sphaerotilaceae > Roseateles > Roseateles albus. Next base: position 14,401 of record NZ_JAQQXT010000022.1, read on the forward strand.
CTATGGTCGCCGCCTTGGATATCGCCGGAATTGCGCTGCCGCAGCAAGCGCGCTTGCAGACCATGCCTTGCCGCCACTGCCAGCGCGCCATTGAGTGGCGCCGCGCCGCAGGCCTCCTCGCCGCTCAAATCGGTGGCGAAATGAAGAATGCGCTCGACCGTGACCTGATCTCGCGCCTGAGCCTCCCCGTATGTCAAGAAATGCGACAGGTCGCTGCTGATCAGGATCAGCGTTTCGTCTCCGCCCCAGACGCGCTCCAGCACCTCGGCCAATTGCGCCGGGCCGGCGCCGCCAACCAGCAAGGGCAGCAACTTGAAGCCATCTCCGAGCACGCTTTGCAAAAAGGGCAGCTGCACCTCCAGTGAATGCTCCTGAGCATGCGGCAGGTCTAGCCATTCGACCTGCGGCAAATCCTTCAGCCCTGACATAGCTTCCAGATCCAGCGGTATGCGGCCGAGCGGTGTCTCGAACGCGCCGACCGTCGGCGCGGCCAAGCCGCGGACCTGTACACGGTGCGCGGGGCCAAGCAATACCACCCGCTCGATTTGCTTGTGCCAGCGGCGCAAGCAGGCAAATGCCGCTGCTGCCACCTCGCCAGAATAGACATAGCCGGCATGCGGCACCAGCAGCATTTTGGGGCACCGTTGCGGGCTGCTCGGCGGGTTAGTGGGCGGGCTGACAGCGGCCAGCTGACGGTCCAGCAGGCCGCGCAAGTCTTGCGGCTCGGCGGGGTAGAAATAGCCGCCCAGTGCCGCTGGACGAATGTTCGTATTCATCGCAGCTCCTCGACAGTACTTGGTCGTCAATGCTAGGCCGCAGCGCAGCGTCGGACTTGAGCGAGCGCAACTGTTCTAAGTTCGGGAGCTGCCGTGCTTGTCGCCGTGCGGCGGGCTAAGTCGAGGCAGCCAGCCGATCTATCCAACGTTGCGCCGGCTCAATGCCGAAAAACCTCTTTAGGGCAAGCTACTTGCAGTTTTGGGCGAGAAGGCAAATGGCTGGCTATGAGGGACGGAGGTCGGTATGTTGAAACTATTGATTGCGATAGATGGCTCCGAGGCGTCGATGCACGCCATTCAGGCCGTTGGGAGGCTGGCGCGGGCTTCGGTGTCGCTGGATGTTTTGCTGCTCAATGTGCGAGATGGCCCCATCTATTACGGCGAGCTGCAGCCCCTGAGCGCCAGTGATATCGAGGCGGCTCAGCTGAAGCGCCAAGACCAACTGTTGACGCAAGCGGAGGAGAGGGCCAAGGAATGCGGATTGGTGGTGCGCGCCAGCCTGCGTTCGGAGGGGCTGCCTGCCCCGGAGATCGTTCGATTTGCCGAAGAACACCAGGTTGACCAAATCGTTCTGGGCACGCGCGGCATGAGCGCAATCGGCAGCCTGCTGATTGGCTCGATCGCACAACGGGTTGTTCACTTGGCGACCGTACCGGTCTTGCTGGTCAAGTGAGCGCTCCAATTTTCCCGATCGACCAGCTTAGAACCGACAACGAGGGCCTCCTCTGCGGGGACTGATGAATATGGACATCAAGAAGGCGCGCCTGAAAGACCTTGCAAGCTCGATCGTGGCGGTGGTGGAGCCTGAGACGCCGGCTTTGGTGGCAGCGCAGTTGATGCGCAAACACCATATCGGCTCCCTGGTCGTGGTCGACGCGACCGAGCAGACTCGGCCGATCGGCATCGTCACCGACCGTGATCTGGTGTTGGCCTTGATGGCAGAAGGGCTCGATCCCGAGCTGTTCACCGCAGGTGACATCATGTCAGTGGACTTGGTGTTCGGTCACCCGGAAATGGACCTGATGGAGGCCGTCAGCCTGATGCGTCAGCATCGTCTGCGGCGCCTCGTCATTGCCGACAAGGCAGAGCGTTTGGTCGGCATCGTGGCGATGGAGGATGTGCTGGAATGCTTGGCTCGTGAGTTGAGTGACTTGGCCGAAGCCATGCGCGGTGGTCGCGATCGCGAATTCAGTCAACGGGCATAGCCTGCGAGGCTGCCGGTGAGTAGCCTGAGCCATTTGGGCAAGCTCGGTAATCTGGGTACGGTCCTCAGCGTGTTCAGCGCCAAGGGCCTCAGCAAGGTTTACGGCGAAGGTGACACGGCGGTGCACGCCTTGCGCGGGGTTGATCTTGAAATCATGCCGGGTGAATTCATCGTGCTGCTCGGGGCGTCGGGCAGCGGCAAGTCGACGTTGCTGAATATTCTGGGCGGGCTCGACATTCCCAGCAGCGGCGAATTGCACTTTGCCGACCACCGACTCAGCGGCGCCTCCGAGGCCGAGCTGACCCGCTACCGGCGCGAGCATGTCGGCTTTGTGTTTCAGTTCTACAACCTGATCCCGAGTCTGACGGTGCGCGAGAACATCGCTTTGGTGACCGATATCGCCAGCCACCCGATGCCGGTGGACGAGGCGATCGCGATGGTTGGTTTGCTGCCGCGTGCCGATCATTTCCCGGCGCAGTTGTCCGGCGGCGAGCAGCAGCGCGTGGCGATCGCGCGGGCCATCGTCAAGCGCCCCGACTTGCTGCTCTGTGACGAGCCGACCGGCGCGCTCGATTACCAGACCGGCAAGCTGGTGCTGGAGGTGATCGCCGGCATCAATCAGCAGCTCGGCACCACCGCCATCGTCATCACCCACAACGCGGCCATCGCGGCGATGGCCGATCGGGTGATCTATCTTGGTGACGGTGCAATTCAGCGCATTGAACGTAATGCCCGCAAGCTGACACCGTCGGAGCTGTCGTGGTAACGCCGGGTGGCTGCGATGCGCGCGCTTGACCGCAAGCTGCTGCGCGACCTGCGCCTGCTCTGGAGTCAGGCGCTGACGATTGCGCTGGTCGTCGCCAGCGCGGTGGGCGGCTTCATCACCAGCTTGTCGGCAGTGGATTCGCTGGCCGCCGCGCGCGACGAGTTCTATGCCGAGGCTCATTTTGCCGACCTGTTCGTCGACCTGAAACGGGCGCCGCTGGCCGTGCAGCAACAGTTGCAGGAGCTGCCCGGTGTGCAGGCCGTGCAGACCACGCTGGAGCAGATGGTGCGGGTGGAAATTGCCGGTCTGCCCGATCCCATCATCGGCCGCTTGATCGGCCTGGAACTGCGCCAGGGCAAGCAGCAAGATCAGAATTTGAACCGGGTCTCGCTGCGCAGCGGCCGCTGGCTCAGCCGTGATCAGAGCGGCGACAAGGCGATCGAGGTGCTGGTCTCGCAGGCCTTTGCGCAGGCGCGCGGGCTCAAGCCAGGCGACAAGCTGTCGGCCTTGATCAACGGCCGCCAGCGCGAACTCGTGATGGTCGGGGCGGCGCTGTCGCCCGAATATGTGTTTGCCGGTTTGCAGGGCATGCCGGATATGCGTGGCTTTGGTGTCTTCTGGCTGGACCGCGAGCAACTCGCCGCCGCCTACGATATGCGCGGTGCCTTCAACCGGGTGGCAGTGAAGCTGGCCCCCGGAGCCTCGGAGCCGGGGCTGATCGCGCAGTTGAACAGCCGCCTGGGGCCTTACGGCGGCGCCGACGCCCATGGCCGCGCCGATCAGCCCTCGCACGCGATGCTGGACAACGAGATCAAGGAGCAGCATGTGATGGGCAGCGTGTTGCCGGCGATCTTCCTCGGTGTGGCGGCCTTCTTGCTCAATGTCGTGCTGTCGCGTCTGGTGGCCACGCAGCGCGAGCAGGTGGCCGCGCTGAAGGCGCTGGGTTACCCTAACTTCGAGATCGCCAGCCACTATCTGCGTCTGGTCTTGCTGATCACCTTGTTGGGCCTGTTGCTGGGTCTGGTCTTGGGTGATTGGCTGGGTGGGCAGTTGACCGGTTTGTACGCTGAGTTTTTCCAGTTCCCGCGCTTTGAGCACCGTCTGGCGCCCGGCCTCGCGTTGATCGCCGGCGGGGCCAGTTTGTTGACGGCCGTGTTGGCGACCTTGAACGCGCTCGCTACCGTTGTGCGGCTGGCCCCCGCCGAGGCGATGCGGCCGGCCGCACCCGGGCGCTATCGACGCTCCAGCCTGGAACGCCTGGCCAGATGGTTGGGCGGTGGGCGGGTGCCGACATCTTCACATGTGATGTTGCGCATGATTCTGCGCAATATGGAGCGCCGACCCTGGCGCAGCGGCCTCTCGATTGGCGGGGTGGCGGCGGCCGTGGCCATCGTCGTGATGGGCAACTTCTTCCGCGACGCGATCGACTACATCATCGACACCCAGTTCAATCTGGCCATGCGCAGCGATGTGCTGATGTGGTTGAGCGAGGCCGGCAGCGATAGCGCCGCTCATGACTTGCAACGCCTGCCCGGCGTGCTGGCGGTGGAGTCGGGTCGGGATGTGGCGGTACGCCTCGTCAACGGTCATCTGAGCGAGCGCGTCAGCATTCAGGGTGTTGCCGCACGGCCGCAGTTGCGCCGCATCATCGATGTCGACGGCCGCGAAACCCTGCCCGGTCGCTTTGGCCTGGTGATGACGGACCGTCTGGCCGACAAGTTGGGCTTGCGGGTCGGTGACTCGGTGCAGGTCGAGGTGCTCGAGGGTGACAGGCGCAGCCTGACGCTGCCGCTGGAGCGCACCGTGCGCGAGATGATGGGTCTGAACGCCTATGCCGAACGGCGGGCCCTGAATCGCTGGCTGGGCGAGGGCGACGTGAGCAATCTGTTTGCCCTCGCGCTGGAGGGCGGCAGCGAGGCCGGTTTGCTGAGTGCCAGCAAGGCCTTGCCGCGAGTGGCGGGCGCCTTCAGCAAGGCCAGTCTTTTGCGCAATATGCAGGATGTCAGCGCTCGCAATGTGCGCATCATGAGCGGCATCCTGACCTTTTTTGCTTGCGTCATCGCGGTCGGCGTGGTCTATAACAACGCGCGGATTGCGCTGGCCGAGCGGAGTTGGGAGCTGGCCTCGCTGCGCGTGCTGGGCTTCAGCCGCGCCGAGGTCTCGGGCCTGCTGCTGGGGGAGTTGGGCCTCAGCATCGCCGTCGCGTTGCCGCTGGGGATGTGGCTGGGCTGGGCGCTGACGCATGCGGTGGTCGGGCTGCTGAAGTCGGATCAGTTCCTCTTCCCCGTCGTTATCCTGCCGCGCACCTACGCCTTGGCCGGCTTGGTGGTGGTGACGGCCGGGGTGCTCAGCGCCTTGGTGGTGCGGCGCCATATCGACCGGCTTGACATGGTGGCCGCCTTGAAAACGAGGGAGTAAACAAGTGATGCAAAGTAGCGAAGGCCAAGCCAGTCATGGCAAACATCGCGGCAAATGGCTGGCTGCGGGCGCAGCCCTCGCCTTGCTGGCCTTGCTGGGCTGGGCAATGGCACCGCGACCGCTGCTGGTTGAGGCGGCAGCGGTGCAACTCGGGCCATTTGAAACCAGCATCGAGGAGGACGCCAAGACCCGGGTGCTGGACCGTTATGTCGTGTCGGCGCCGCTGGGTGGGCGCTGGCTGCGGCCGAGTTTGCGCGAGGGCGATACGGTGGCGGCCGGCGACTTGCTGGGGCGGCTATTGCCGGCCGGCGCGCCGCTGCTGGATGAGCGCAGCGTTGCGGAGCTCAGGGCCAAGGTCGACGGTGCCGATGCCGCCCGGCGTGCTGCCTTGAGTCGCCTGGCCTTGGCCAGGGTAGGCCTGGAGCAGGCGCAGCGAAACTTGTCGCGCAGCGAGCAGTTGAGCCGCCAGGGTTTTGTCGGCGAGGCCAAGCTGGAGGCTGACTTGCTTGGTGTGCGTGCCGCCACCGAGGAGCGAGCTGCAGCGGCGGCCGAGGCTCAACTGGCCCAATATGGCTTGACGCAGGCGCGTGCGGCATTGGGGCTGCTGAGTAGCGGCAGCGGCAAGCCGTTCGAGTTGCGTTCTCCGGTGGCCGGCATGATTCTGCGCGTGTACCAGGCCAGCGAGGCCGTGTTGGCCTTGGGCACGCCCTTGCTCGAAATTGGCGACACGGCGAGGCTGGAGGTGGTGGCAGAGTTGCTGAGCGCCGATGCCTTGCTGGCCGCCCCCGGCAGCCCGGCCTTGATCGAGCGCTGGGGCGGGCCGCAGCCCCTGGTCGGGAGCGTCAGCCGGGTCGAGCCGGGTGCCTTCACCAAGGTGTCTGCCTTGGGGGTGGAGGAGCAGCGGGTACGCGTGATTGTCGAATTGAGCGAGCCCTTGGCGCGGCGAGAACGGCTCGGTGACGGCTACCGGGTGGCGCTGAAAATCATCACACGCAGCCAGCCGGAAGTGCTGCAGGTGCCAGTCAGCGCGGTCTTCCCCTTGCCCGGTGGCGGGCCCGAACAACGCGCGCTGTTCGTCATTGACGGCGGGCGGGCGCGCCTGACCGAGGTTGAGTTAGAAGCGCGCAATGACCGGGTGGCTTGGTTGCGCAAGGGCCCGCCAGTTGGCAGCGCCGTCATCGTCTACCCGTCGCCGGCAGTCAAGGATGGGGCGCGGGTGAAGCAACGCGGTCCCTGAGCCTTGCCCCGGCTCTTGGTGCACGGCCGGCCGATTGCGCGGGCGCAATTCGTCGAGCTTGCCGAGCAGTACGCTGACTGGAGTTGATCTGGCCGCCCATCTGAGCGGCTGGGCGCGACGCATGAACCTACTGGAGACTTCGATGAACACCCTGACCAAATTGGCTCTCGGCTTGCTAGGGCAGAGCGTAGCCAGAGACTCCACCGGCGAGGCGCTGGCCACGCTGGCCTTGCTGCCGCCGCAACTCGACGGTGGCCTGCCCTTGATGCAGGCCCTGCAACGGCGCGAATCGCAGCGTGAATTCTCGTCCAGCGTCTTGCCCGCGCAGACACTCAGCAATCTGCTCTGGGCCGCTGCAGGTGTCAACCGGCCCGAACTCGGCGGGCGCACGGCACCGAGTGCGATGAATGCGCAGGAGGTCGATCTGTATGTGGCGTTGCCCGAGGGGCTGTACCGCTATGACGCTGGCGCCCATTGCTTGAAGCTGCTGCAGACCAAGGATGTTAGGCCCGTGACCGGCTATCAGGACTTCGTCGACACCGCGCCGCTTGATCTTGTTTTTGTCGCCGATTACCGTCGCATGAAACTGGTGCCGGCCAAGCAGCGCGGCGCCTATGCCAACGCCGCCGCGGGAGCGATGGCGCAGAACGTCTATCTGTATTGTGCTTCGATCGGACTGGCCACGGTGATCCGGGCCTGGATAGACCGCGAAGCCTTGGCCAAGGCCATGGGATTGACGCAGGACGAGGAACTGTTACTGGCACAAACCGTCGGACTTCCCGCCTGAGGATTGCGCCTGCTCAAGTCAGCGCTTACTGAGGCATATATCTTTGAGCTGCAGATGCTTTCAAAGGGCCTTCCTCAACGTTCTTCAAAGGACACAGCATGAAAACCGACGCCGTATTGAAGCAGGATGTGCAGGCCGAGTTGGCCTGGGATCCGAATGTAGACGAAACTCGCATCGGCGTTGCCGTCAGGGACAGCGTCGTAACGCTAACCGGCCATCTGGACAGCTTCGCGGAGAAAGTAGCGGCTGAACGGGCGGCGAAGCGGGTCTTTGGTGTCAAGGCATTGGCGATGGAGATCGAAGTGACGCCCGTGGGACCGCACCGGCGCAGCGACACCGAAATCGCCAGCGCGGCTCGCGGCGCCTTGAGTTGGAATTCGCAAGTGCCGGATGACCGGGTCACTGTCAAAGTGGACGGAGGGCATGTCACGCTGGAGGGTGAGCTGGATTGGGGCTTTCAGCGGCGCAGTGCCGAGACTGCGATCCGGCCATTGCAAGGCGTGACCGGCATCAGCAACCGCATCAAAATTCGGCCACGTGCCCTGTCCAGCGATCTGTATGAGCGGATTCAGGGCGCGCTCAATCGTCAGGCCATGCGAGAGGCCAAGCGCGTGCAAATGACAATCGCGGAAACAGGCTTGGTGACACTGAAAGGCTCGGTCCATTCCTGGGCGGAGCGCAATGCGGTGGAGGGCTCGGTCTGGTCGGCGCCCGGCGTTACCGGGGTGATCAACCGGATCTCGGTCGAAACGTGAGCGCGGGGCAAGGCCAGGGCCTGCGCTTAGGTCCGCGCAGCATTGCCGGCATGGTCGACATGCGCATATTCGAGTCGCTACCTTGCAAGTTGGCGCTGGCTTGGCCGGGTGGCCGTTTGGGTACCAAGTCCGCCGATGTTCGCCTGACCCTGCATGACCTGCCACTGCTGCTGGGTTTGGCGCGCGGGCAAATTGGCCACTTGGCCGATGCCTATGTGCGTGGCCGTATGGAGATTGAGGGCTCGCTCGCCGATGTGATGAAGGTCGCCGCACATTTGGTCGGCAATCCGGTCAAGCGCGGTGAGCGGGGCTGGTGGCCGGCGCCGATACGGCATTGGCGCTCACGCTGGCGCCACCATCAGTTGCGCGACGCTCGTTCGGTGCAATCTCATTACGATCTGTCGGACGATTTCTTCGCACTCTGGCTGGACCCGCGCAGGGTCTATTCCTGCGCCTATTTCAGCGATCCGGCCATGGGCTTGGCGCAGGCGCAGGAGGCCAAGCTTGAGCTTATTTGCCGCAAATTGCAGTTGGCGCCGGGCCAGCGCTTTCTGGACGTGGGCGCCGGGTGGGGCGGCTTGCTGCTTTGGGCGGCCGAACATTACGGCGTGCATGCGACCGGCATCACCCTGTCACAAAACCAACACCGCTACGTTTCACGCCTGATTGACGAACGTGGCTTGAGCGGGCGTGTTGAGGTGCAATTGCTCGACTATCGGCAGCTGCCCGAGGCGCAGACTTTTGACCGTATTGCCTCCGTTGGCATGTTCGAGCATGTCGGCCACGGCCATCTTGGCGGTTACTTTGCCCGGCTATGTAACCATTTACGTCCCGGTGGCCTGGTGCTCAATCATGGCATCACGGCCGGTGGCCTGCGCAATGAAAGCTTGGGTGCGGGCATAGGCGAGTACATCGAACGGCACATCTTTCCGGGCGGCGAATTGGTCCATGTGGCAGCGGTGACGCAGAGCTTGGCACAAGGCGGCTTGGAGCTGCTGGATGTCGAGAACCTGCGCCCGCATTACGCCCGCACCCTGTGGGCCTGGTCAGACGGTTTGGAGCGCCAGATTGAAGCAGCGCGTTGCTTAACGGACGAAGCAAAAGTGCGCGCCTACCGCCTCTATTTGGCCGGCTCGGCGATGAGTTTTGAGCAGGGCTGGTTGTCGCTCTACCAGTTGCTAGCGGCCAAACCGGACGGCCAGGTGCGGGGAGCGGCCGGCCAAAGCACGGCAGCGGTCCTGCCCGGTGCGCAGTCCGACTATTGCTTCAGCCGGGCTCACATGTACGCTGATCCGCAGCCTTGAAGGGCAGCGGATCAGCGAAATGGCCAAAAAAGCGATCAAGTTGCAGGAGCAGCTCGGGTTGCAAGGTTGCGTGCGCCAGCTTCGTCAAAAGCTTGGCTGCTGCGGGCGTAGCCACATCAATGCCCAAGCCGGCGTCCGTTGGCCAATCAGCGTCCAAATGCAGGTAGCGCTCACCTAGCCGGTCTTCCATCATCGCCTTGACATGTTGTTGCTGCACGCTGATGAGCGTCATGAGCAAGCGACCATCGGTCAGCCAACCCACGGCCCCGGCCCCTTCATTCAAGCCCTCGCTGGGCTGGTAATGCGCGGCCGCCGTGCCGATCGACAACATGGACACGCGTGCCGGGTCGATGCCGACAAAATATTCGATCTCATGCAAAGCGACTTGGTCGGGTGCGACGGCAAATAGACCACCATCGGCATACAAGCGCGTGCCAATGCGTACCGAGGGGAAGTAGGCCGGTGCGGCGCATGCGGCCATCGCCACATCCACTGCGCGCAACTCACCATCGCCGAGCGAGCCTGGCGCATGCGGCGTTTTGAAGATCTTGGCATGGCAACTGCCAATGTCGACCGCCGGCACCACCACCGGATGCAGGGCCTCGCCCAGCCTCAAGTCGCCGAATTCAGCTTGCAGTGCCTCGCGCAGGCGATCACCGCTGTACTTCGGCCCGAGCACCGAGCGGCTCATATCGAGCAGGCGACTGACCGTGCTGGCCGGCAATGGGCGGCTTGAGAATACCTCCGGGCCATGATCTCTGATCAGCCTGACGAGCCGACTCATCGGCAGCTCAAATGCCAGCGCCAGAGCCAGCACTGCGCCGATTGAGCTGCCGGCCAGCAGGTCGAAATGGCGCGCCAGCGGGCGCTCGGCGCCTGCCTCCAGCGCATCCAGCAGCGTTGCGGTGTAGAGCCCAAGAAAGCCCCCGCCGGCCAAGGCCAGCAAGTGGCGTGGGGAGTCGTCCGCAGACTCAATCGGTTCTATGCTTGTCATGGTAGCCGGCTCCCTGGCTTGTCTGAAGAGCGGTGCGAGTAATGCGTTATGCCTTGCGGGCAGTCTGCAGCCAAGACCTTCGCGGCAGATTGACGTCGCTCATTTCTGGGCATGATTGATCGTGCTCATTGGCAAGCCCAAGTCTTGCCTTAGATTTGAGGCCGATATTCACAGCAGGAGCTTTGCCATGCCTCTGGTTCATGAAATCCATACCGACAAGTTGAAAAACGATCTGCGTGTCTTGATTGCCGACGCCGAGGAGGTCTTGCGTGCCACCTCGGGCCAGGCGGGCGAGGAAATGCACGAGTTGCGCCTGCGCATGCAGGGGAATTTGCAGCGTGCCAAGGCCAGTCTGGCGCAATTGCCGCATCTCGCGCTCGAGCAGGCGCGCGCCGCCGGTCAAGCGACCGACGGCTATGTACATGAAAACCCCTGGAAGGCCATCACCGCTACGGCCGGTATCGGCTTGCTATTGGGCATGCTGATCAGTCGCCGCTGAGGTCGATGCCGGCCGTGGCCGACATGCCCGTTACCGCAGGTCAAACGTCGCAGCGCTGGCTTTCCATGGCCATGCGGGCGCCGGGTCAGGGCTTGGTGGAGGTCTGGCAGCAGGGCTTGCCGCAGCCCGCTGCCGGGCAGTTGCGGATCAAGGTGTCGGCCTGCGGGGTCTGCCGCACCGATCTGCATATCCTTGACGGCGAATTGCCGTTTCCTGCCGACTTGGGCGCCAAGGGCGTGGTTCCCGGCCATGAAGTGGTTGGGCGGGTTAATGCGCTGGGTCTCGGTGTCAATGGTTTCGAGTTGGGTGTACGGGTCGGCGTGCCTTGGCTGGCTTGGACTTGCGGCGCATGCCCGCATTGCCTGCAGGGGCGCGAGAACCTCTGTGAGCGGGCTCGTTTCACCGGCTGGCAACTTGCAGGCGGCTATGCCGAGTACATGTTGGCCGATGCGCGCTATGTGTTCGAGTTGCCAACGGCTTACGACGATGAGCATGCGGCCCCCTTGCTCTGCGCCGGGCTGATCGGCTACCGGGCCTATCGGATGTCCGGCATGGCCGAGGCGAAGTCGGGGCGTCTGGGTCTCTACGGCTTTGGCGCAGCCGCCCATCTGTTGGCCCAACTGGCGCTGGCGCAGGGCTTGGAGGTGTACGCCTTCACTAGGCCGGGCGACATCCGTGCCCAGGCTCTGGCGCGCGCCTTGGGCGTGCAATGGGTGGGCGACTCGGAACAGCTCGCGCCGCAGGCGCTGGACGCTGCCTTGCTGTTCGCGCCGCAGGGCAGTCTGGTGCCGACGGCTTTGCGGGCGGTGCGCGCGGGCGGCACGGTGGTGTGCGCGGGCATCCATATGAGCGACATTCCCTCCTTTCCCTATGCTTGGCTGTGGGGTGAGCGGCGCCTGCAGTCGGTCGCCAATCTGACCCGGGCCGATGGCGAAGAATTCCTGGGTCTGGCTGCACGCATACCCTTGCAGGTTCATACGCAAAGCTATGCCTTGCGCGACGCCGAACAGGCACAGTGTGACTTGCGTCAGGGCCTGCTTGATGGGGCAGCCGTACTCTTGACGGACTAACTGCGCAAGTCGTCAGCGTCTCGATGGGCGACCGAGCTTGCTTAGTTTGCAGCTACATTGCTGTGCCATGAGCACCGACATGCCGCCAAATATTGCCACTGCTCCTGCCACCGCTGATGCTTCCGTCATGAAGCGCGTGGTGGCCCTTGGTGCATCGGCCGGCGGTTTGGCCGCGCTGGAGCAATTCTTCACCGGGCTGCCGCTGCGGACCGGCATGGCATTTCTGGTCGTCACCCATATGGACCCGACCCAGCCGACGATGTTGTCGCAGCTTTTGCAGCGGGTCACCGCGCTGCCAGTCAGCGAGGCCGAGCAAGATCAACGGATATTGCCGGACCATGTCTATGTGATTCCGCCGAATAAGTCGATGACGCTGACGGCCGACCGTTTGCAATTGGCCGAGCCGATGCAGCCGCGCGGGCTGCGCCTGCCGATCAACACCTTGTTCGATTCGCTGGCGCAGGCTTGGGGCCCGCGCGCTGTGGCCATTGTGTTGACGGGCATGGGCGTGGACGGCACGACCGGCCTACGGCAGGTGAAGGCGGCCGGTGGGCTGACGATGGCGCAGGCACCGGCCTCGGCGCAGTTCGACACCATGCCCTGCAGCGCGATCCAGAGCGGCTGTGTCGACTTTCAGGGCACACCGGAGTTGCTGGCCCAACATCTGCTGCAGGATGGTAACGAGCCCTTGGTCAGCGGGGCAAAAGAGCATCACCCGAGCACGCTGTCGGCACGGGATCTGGACGGCATATTGCAGTTGCTGAAGAGTTCCGGCCGACATGATTTCTCGCGTTACAAACGCAGTACCTTGAACCGCCGCATCGAACGCCGAATCGGTGTGCACAAGCTGGACTCATACGCGGCCTATGAGAAGCTCTTGAGTGAGCAGCCGCAAGAGCTTGACCTGCTGATGAAGGAGTTGCTGATCGGCGTGACCGGTTTCTTCCGCGATCGGACGGTCTGGCAACGGCTGCAAAGCGAGCTGCTGCCGCAGTTGTTGGCCGCTCAGGTCAACGGTTACCAATTTCGCGCCTGGGTGGCCGGTTGCTCGACCGGCGAAGAGGCCTATTCATTGGCGATAGCGTTTACCGAGGCGCAAGCGGGGCTGCCCGAGCGCTCTGCCAGCAGCTTGCAGATTTTTGCCTCCGACCTGAGCGCCGACGCGATCGAGCGGGCCAGGCGCGGGGTTTATTCGAACGCGATTTCCGGCGAGATGTCGGCGCAGCGCTTGCAGCGTTTTTTCAAACTGGAGCAGGGCCAGTACCGCGTCGTAGGCTCTATCCGCGAGATGCTGGTGTTTGCCAAGCATGACTTGAACGCCGATCCGCCCTTCACCAAGCTTGACCTGTTGAGCTGCCGCAATCTGCTGATTTACTTCACCGTGCCGCTGCAGAATCGCTTGTTACCGCTGTTTCATTACAGCCTTCGCCCGGGCGGCGTCTTGCTGCTGGGTTCGTCCGAAAGCATAGGCCGCTATGGCGCCTTGTTCGAGCCACTTGACGCGCAGCTGCGCATCTATCGCCGCCGCGACAATGTCGGCGGCAAGTTGCTGGCGGATTTTCCAATTCGTGCCAATTCCCGCAAGCCCCCCAGAAGCAAGGAGCCTCTCTTGACCGACGATGCCAGCCACAAAGCACCGAATCTGCAGACCACGGCCGAATCCATATTGTTGCAGGAGTTCGCGCCGCCGGCCGTGGTCGTCAACGCGCAAGGCGACATCCTCTACATCAACGGGCGCACCGGCAAATACCTCGAGCCTGCCGCCGGCCGGGCCAACTGGAATATTCATGTGATGGCCCGCGACGGCCTGCGTAGCGCCTTGGACGGAGGCTTGCGCCAGGCCTTGGCACAGCAGGCGCCGGTGCTATTGCAGGGTTTGTTCGTTCAAGAAGGGGCCGACCGGCTGGGCGTTGACATCAGCCTGCGCAAGCTGCCGGACGCGGACGAGGCCGGCCAGGCGCTGCTGCTGGTCGCTTTCAATGCTCAAGCGACGCAGCCAACCGCTGCTGCCGACGCCACAGAAACAAATGTCTCGGCGGCCAAGCCGCCTGCCCATGGTCGACGCAATGCCGCTTTGCTGGAGGCCGAGGCCGGCCTGCAACGCAGCAAGCAGGAGTTGGGACTGCTGCGCGAAGACATGAAGGTCATGCAAGAGGAATTGCAAGCGTCCAACGAGGAGTTGCAGTCAACCAATGAAGAGTTGCAATCGACCAATGAGGAGTTGACCAGTTCAAAAGAAGAGCTGCAGTCGATGAACGAGGAACTGCAAGCGATCAATGTGGAGCTGCAGACCAAGCTGGATGACTTGGAGTTGGCGCAGAGTGATATGAAAAACCTGCTCAACAGCACCGAGATCGCGACGCTGTTTCTTGATAAAGAGATGAACGTGCGCCGCTTCACCGAGCAGGCCAAGAAGATATTCAAACTGCGCGACAGCGATGTCGGACGCCCACTCGGCGACCTCAGCAGCACGCTCGACTTCCCGGACCTTCAGAACGACGCGCGGGAAACCTTGCGCAGTCTCGCCAGCTCCGAAAAGCAAGTCCCTACCGCCGATCAACGCTGGTTGTCGGTGCGCACCATGCCCTACCGCAATCTGAACGATCAGATCCTCGGCGTGGTCATCACCTTTGTCGATATCAGCGCTTCCAAGCAGTTGGAAGCCAGGCTGCTGGCCGCCCAGCAAAACCCTGTACCAACGCCGCTGGCCAACTCTGACCCAGCTTCGCCACCTACCGCTTAAACCGAGGCGCAATCGGAAAATTGCGGCTCATTGAGGGTTGTCAACTCGACTCGCGCCCCAAGGCCGAGGATGGGTAGATGATGACGCCCGCCACAAAACTTGATGAGCAAGCCCAGAATGAGGCGCTTGGCGACGCTGCCGAGTTGCAAGATCAGGGGCGCTTGCTACTCACCTTGCTCTGGTTGGTGGCGTTGCTGTTGCCGCTGGTGGTGCTTGGTTTGCAGTGGCTGCCTCATCCCCCGTTCGGGCCGCCCGATTGGGCTATTTTTTTTGCTGCCTTGCTGGCCTTGATGGGGTTGGGCCTGGGCAGCTTTGCCAGCCGCTTGCGGCGCAGCGAGCAGCGGCTAGGCCGTGTGCTGGCACAACCCTGGCTCGGCGAGTTGATCTTCAGTGCGCATGGCTTGCTGCTGGAAGTGAGTCCGTTGGTGGCGCGGCTGAGCGGCTATAGCGCACAAGGTTTATCGGGCCGACCCTTGTCCGATTTGTTGCCGGCGACCGAATTTGAAGACATTGGTGACAAACCGACGCCTGTCCTTGCCGGGGAGCTGCTGCAGACCGAGATGCGCTGTCATGACGGTCAGATGCTGGCGATTGAGCTGGTGATCAACCCGCTGCCGGGCGAGCGCTGGCAGTTGCTGCTGCGCGATCTGTCCGAAGGGCAACGCTCGCAGCAGCATTTGCGCCAGTCCGACATCGTCTTCTACAACGCCCGTGAAGCCATCATGATCACCGACGCGCAGGCCTGCGTCACGGCCGTCAACCCAGCCTTCACCGCCATCACCGGCTACACCGCCGCCGAGGTGATGGGCTTGAATCCGCACTTTCAAAATTCCGGCCGGCATGAGGCGGTCTTCTTTTCGCGCATGTGGCAAAGCTTGGCCGAGCGCGGCCATTGGCAAGGCGAAATCTGGAATCGGCGCAAGAATGGCGAGCTGTTCCCCAGTTGGCAGACCATCAGCGCGGTAAAAAATTCTGCCGGTCAGGTGGAGAATTATGTGTCTTTGTTCTCGGACATCCATTCGCTCAAGAACGCCGAAGAGCGCTTGCACCATTTGGCCCATCATGACGCCTTGACCGGCCTGCCGAACCGCTTGCTGTTTGCCAACGATCTGGAGCGGTCCATTGAGCGTGCCAAGCGCAGCGGCAAAAGCATTGCATTGCTGTTTCTGGATCTGGATCATTTCAAGCTGATCAACGACACCATGGGCCATGCGGTCGGTGACAAATTGCTGCACGAAATCGCCCACCGACTGCGCAACTCGGTCCGTGCGCAGGACGGCGTGGCTCGGCTTGGCGGCGATGAGTTCACGGTTTCGTTGGAGGATGTTGGGGGGGCTGATGATGTGGCGACCATGGCTCATAAGATCATCGCGGCGCTGTCGGAGCCTATGCAACTGGAAGGCAACCAGGTGACGATTTCGCCGAGCATAGGGATAGCGTTCTACCCCGCCGACGGCGCCAATACCGAAGACTTGACGCGTGCCGCCGACGCTGCGATGTACCGCGCTAAGCAGCAAGGCCGCAAGACCTTTGCTTTTTATTCCACCGAGATCATGGCCTCGTCGGTTGAGCGAGTACTGATTGAGCGCGGACTGCGCGCGGCCCTGAGCGCGCAGCAATTGGAGCTGTACTATCAACCGCAGGTCGACATGGTCACTGGCCGCATCGTCGGCATGGAAGCCTTGCTGCGCTGGCATCATCCCGAGCGTGGCTTGGTTCAGCCGGATTCCTTCATCGGCGTGGCTGAAGAAACAGGCTTGATCAGCGAGATCGGGGAATGGGTGATACAGCAGGGCTGCCGGCAGGCGCGGCTTTGGCGTGAACAAGGTTTTAACCTGGGCTATTTGTGGGTCAATGTGTCGCCCCGACAGATTCTGCACAACGGGATTGAAGACGCGATCGCGCAGGCTATGCACGAAAACCAGTTACCCGGCGGCGCAATCAAGCTAGGTATCGAGATTACCGAGAGCCTGTTGCAGTCAATGCCGCAAAGCATCGAGGTCTTGGGCAAGCTGCGCGCCTTGGGCGTGCGCATCGCGATTGACGATTTCGGCACCGGCTTTTCTTCGCTGGGCCTGCTCAAGCAATTGCCTATCGACGTGATCAAGATCGACAAGATGTTCGTGCGCCACCTGGCCGTTGACGGGGACAGCCAAGCGATCACAGCCGCGATGATTTCGATGACCCATACGCTGGGCATGGGCGTGGTGGCGGAGGGGGTCGAAACGGCCGAACAATTGGAGTTTTTGCGCATGCAGAGCTGCGACGTCGTGCAGGGTTATCTGTTCGGCGCGCCGCTGTGCCCGGCTGAGGCCACTCAACTTTTGGTCAAGCATCGTTTGGGATGGCCGGACCCACCGTCTGCGGAGTTTTCGCCGCCTATGCCGGACAAGGGCCAAAGCGATTTGCCAGGCCTGCCGTAGCCGCAGCGACATTGGACCCAGCCATGCCGGGCCCGGCATGGCCTCATGGAGACAGAAATCCCAAAGCGCTCCGGTTTGCGGTTTCGCAATTCGAGCATGCGGCGCGGCACTGATAGTTCTGCTGCACGCTCTATTCCGATCGCAGCAAAAAGGGATTCCCATGACCGACACCCAACAAGCCGGCAATATGCAGGCGTTCCTAAAACCGTTCAAGCTTTTGGCGGATCAGCGCGACCGCTGGCTCAGCACCGTAACCGACGCGCAGCTGCAACTATTGCAACTGCAAACGGATTTTTTTGCTGATGCCTTTAGCGACAGCCTGCCGGTTCTATTGCCCCCACTAAACATCGACGGTGTGCTCGGCGCGCCTTGGCGCTTGGGGATGCTCTATCCTGCTCAGGCGGAGCGCGTCGCCAAGGGCTTGCGAGACGGGTTTGAAATCATTTCCAGAGCACAGAGTGCCTGCGTCAATCAATCTTGTGATAACTTTATTGCTCTCGGTCAGCGTGCCAGCGTGACGCAATCGCAGGTCAATGGCTTGGTGCTTGATCGTCGCGTCTCGGCTCAGCTGATCAGCTTTGAGAATCGCCGCAAAGCCGGGTCAACTCAACGCTTGGCCATTGAGGGCAATGGCGCCCATGAGGAGCACTCGCAACAGGCCAGGCGGCGCCAAGCTAGCGCTCAACGCGCCTCTTGAGGCGACTCAGCCCAGGCCGAACTCAGCCCGGCATCCCCTGCGTGGCCGCTCGGGCTTGCCGGTCAAGCTGGTTTTCGAGTCCGTAGCGCACCAGCGCAGCAAGATTGGGCAGGTCCAGCTTTTCTTGAATGCGGGCCTTGTGGGTGCTGACTGTCTTGATTGATAAGTTCAATTGCTCGGCAATGTCAATCAGGCGCTGGCCATCTACCAAGCGACGTAGAACGTCCAACTCTCGGTCTGAGAGTGAGGCGTGGCTGGGCACGCCGACCCCACCGTTGAGTTGCCGTACGACCCGCTCGGCCAAGTGGGCACTGACATGGACCCCCCCGCTTAACAGCTTGCGCACCGCGGTCATCAACTCTTTGGTGGCACTCTCTTTGGTCAGGTAGCCATTCGCGCCGGCCTTAAAGGCACGCATGGCGTATTGATCTTCTGCATGCATGCTCAACACGAGAATTCGTACCTTGGGCTGCAGCAAACGAGCTTTCTGGATCATTTCAACCCCGGACATTGCTGGCATGGAGATGTCGGCAATGATTAAGTTGACGTCGTGTTGACTTAGAAAGTTCAGCGCATCAGAGCCATTGCTAGTCTCGTCAATCAGCCAAGTTGGTTCCTGTGACTCGAGGATGCGCCTCACACCTTCGCGCACGATGGTATGGTCATCCACCAACAATATGCGTGTAGCAGTCAGGGTCGGCGCTGACATGTTTGCTCCGTGTCAATGCTTGGATGAGCTGGCATATCTTGCCGAGCCTCATGGTGTAGGCACGGCGTCTGAAGCTGCTGCTTGGCCGGCTTTGCAGGGAGAGGAAGTCGAATACGGATGCGCGCGCCGCCGCCGGGCGGATTGTCGGCTTCCATCTTGCCTTGCAGCAGCAAGACCCGCTCTTGCATGCCCAATAGGCCAAAGGAATTTTCCTTGCGGGCCAGTCCGGCGGGAAAACCGATGCCATTGTCCTGGATCGTCAACACCACGTCCGCGCCCTCCACGCGCATTTCGATCTGCACATCGGTGGCGCGAGCGTGGCGGGAGACATTGTTCAAGCTCTCTTGCACCAGGCGATATAGCGCGGTGGACATGCAAGGTTCTATCGGCGGCTCGTCTTCATCCAGGCGCACCGACACCTCGATATCCATACGCCGGGCATATTCACGTGCCAGCCACTCGACCGCGGCGTTGAGACCAAGGTCATCCAGCATCAAAGGTCGCAGGTCGGCCGCGATATTGCGCACCGAAGCCACCGTGCTATCCAGCATGTCCAACATGCGAGTGACCCGTCGCTGGCTATTGCGTCCATGGAGTTCTTCACCCACCTCTGCGAGCTCCATCTTCAACGCACTCAGGCTCTGGCCCAGTTCATCATGAAGCTCGCGCGAGATGCGGCGTCGCTCTTCTTCGCGGGCAGCCATCAAGCTGGCAGAAAGTCCGCGCAGTTCGAGTCGCGACTGTTCCATATCCTGGGCCGTTTGAGTCTGCTCAGTCACGTCGTTCAACACCATTTGCACCGTGCTTTTGTTGGCGCCGGGCAGCACAGCCACGGCCATCTCGATCCGACGAAGACTACCGTCCTTGCGCAGGATTTGCTCGGTGAACATGCATAGCGCGCTGCTGGGGGCGTTTAAAGCGTTTTGCAGCCGCGCTTTCATGATTTGGCGCGAGTCGGCATGCAGCAATTCATAGACCGGCCGACCGGTCAGTTCCTCTGAGCAAGTGGCGCCGAGCAGGGTGATACAACTGCGATTGACAAAGACGATGATGTCATCCTCCGTGATCAACATCGCAACTGGTGCTACTTCGAAAAGGCAGCGGAACTGATGCTTCAATTCGTGGACTTGCGCACGCAGGGCTTGCTCAACGCTGAGGTCCTTGACCACCGCAGTGAAAAGCGGTTGTGACATCCCCAATGCACCAGCACCGAAGGATTTGGAGATCGTCACGGTCACCGGAAAACGCTCGCCATTGCCGCGCAAGCCGTAGATGTCAGTGCGACGCTGTGCCATCACGCGATCGACTTGCGTGCAGTCGGCAAAGCGGCGCACATGTGCCGCATGGTCATCCCGATACTCGGCCGGGATGAAACGTGATAAGTCGCTACCCAGCGCTTCCACTTCGGTGCAGCCAAACATATGCAGCGCCGCCGGATTGATCAACACGATGCGGTGTTCGGTATCGACACTGATGACGCCCTCGAAAGCCGTTCGCACCGCGCCTTCGCAGGCAAAAAGTGCTGCATTCGGAGCCGCATCACCGATGCAGGGCCCAACCATATTGGGCCTCTGCGATTCGACTTCCGTCACAGAAAAATTGCATTGATGCATGAGTACGACGAATATCGCCAGACAGGTGCAGATCTACAGAAAAATCAACTGCCCGTAGCGACACCGACCACCGAAATTTCGATCGCTATCAAGCTGAGGTTCCACACGGGTGATTCTAGTCAAGCGCCATCAAACTAACTTGTTAGGAGTAATCCTAATTTTGACTCGGAGCACAAGCGCGGCAAGGCTGCCGGACTGACTCCAACTTTGCTCAAGCGCCGATGGCTAAAGCAGCGCCCCTGATTGATGCTTGATATGTTGTGAATTCAATCGCACCGAAGGAACTCAACGATGAATCAAAGCCTTGAAATTGTCGCCTCCGGCTGTTGTAGCCAAGAACGCCGTCAGCTGCGCGCTGAATTGCCCAGCCGCAGAACTTTGTCGGATGTCTTGCGCCTGATGGGGGCGCACAAGGATGTCGACGCCAGCAGCGACGCCATACCGCTGTTGGTGCGCCATTCGCGGGTCGGCACTACCTTGTTCCGAGAAGGCAGTGCAGCCGATACCTTCTACTTCATTAGCCTGGGCTGGTTCAAGAACTTCCGAACCTGTGAAGATGGGTATCAACAGGTGCGATCCTTTGCCAGCGTCGGTGATCTGCTCGGGTACGACGCCCTGTACCAGGGTAGGTATCCAACCGAAGCCGTCGCCATGGAAGATTCAATGGTTTACGCGGTGCGCTTCCAGGACCTCTGCACCTTCGGCGAACGCGTCCCGGGATTCGAGCGCGTGCTGCACATGGCCGTCAGCCGTCAATTGAGTCGTCAAGGCGATTCAGCTGATTTGATGGCTGCAGTGGCGGCGGAAGTACGTTTGGCAAGGTTTTTGGTGGACCTGTCGGCGCGCATGCAGGCTTGCGGGCAATCACCGCTGCGGCTGTTGTTGCGCATGAGTCGGCGCGATATCGCGAGCCAGTTGGGCGTAGCACACGAAACGGTCAGCCGTTCCTTCAGCGCGATGGTCGACTTGGGCTACTTGCAGGTCAAGCAACGGGAAGTTGAAATTTTGGACTTGGACGCCTTGAAGTCCTTTTCGGCCTGCACGCGCAGCGCCGCCGATGAGTTGTTGGGGCGCACATGTCGGCACGACCGTCGACCCAATGGTCATTCATTGGCCCAGAAAAAAGCCATGCCCGGTTCGAATTACTTGGCTGCGCCGCTGACGTGAGCATGGGGCTGGTTTGAGGCTATCTGTTTGCATCAGGTGGTGAGGGATCTGCATTTCAGTGTCAATTCGCTAGATCTGCTTGTTTTTGTACATGGAACATGAGGCGGACGTTATCGCTGGCGCAAAACACGTATTCCTGCAGTCGCGTCGGTGTCTTGCCTGGCTTGTTCAAATCAAAGGTCAGCCACTCGCAAGATCACCGGCACGCGCCCTCCCGCAGATAGCTTTCGGCACACCGCTTGGTCGATCTCCGATTTATGCGTGAAATAGAGTTCCTGTAGCGAGGTGTCACGGCGGTCTTGGTTGTGTTTCGCTCGCCAAGCGGTCTCGGACAAATAGGCCGTCACGAACCCCTTACCGATAGGGACATGAAAGCATAGGCTCTGTGTGATCGGATTGAAATGCGGCGGCGGCGTCATCAAACTCTCCGTGAACGTGACCGACTCGGTCGAAAGCAACGATGGCCGGCAGCATGACCCGGCAGGCATTGCAAGCGTTGAGCAAACTCAAGCCGACTCAAACTGCGATTGAGGTTTGCCCATGCGCGCACTCGCAAAAGCATTTTTGGCTTCCGTTCTAAAGGGCTGAGCAGCGCTGCCAGGCCTGCCTCGAAAAAGCGCTTGAGATCGCCCGCTTCTGGCAACTCAACGCCTAGCTTATTGCGCAGGGTAAGGGATCGCCAAACTTCGCTTTTGCTTGACGCTCGCGCCATTCGAGACCTTCACGGCTTTTGAAGTTCTGGCGGGTTTTTCGGCGTTTGCAGCGGAGTGGCGCTTTGCCTTGTTGGCTGCGACATCCTTTAGCCCTTCGGCAGCGCCGGCCATCACCTTACGTAGCGCGTCGGCGCCCATATCACTGAGTCCGCTCGCCACCTTGATGGCGCTTTTGACAACCACCTTGGTGATCTTCGCAACATTGCCACCTGCTTCACTGACACCTTGAACGATGCCATCCATCGTGCGCAAGGCAACGGCGCTTACATCGCCACCGAGTAGATGAGCTTGGCGCATTGAAGTCTTGATGATCTCTTTGGCCGCGACAGACAAATCACCCTGCACGTCATTGACGCCTTTGACCGCGCCGCGGGCAACCGCTTTGATTGACATGGCCAATTCGCTGCCAGCTTGCTCGGCGGCCTCAATCGCCCCCGTGACAACCTCTCGAAGGACGTTGCTCAATTCCTGGGCAATATGTCCACCGGCCCGCAGGGTATCCGCTACGGTGCCGCGCACCAAGTCAGCGATTTCAACCTCAATCTTTTCCAGCCCTTGCATACTGACTGCAACGCCTTGCTTGATTGAGTGGCCGGTTGGGCCCAATGCAGGGGATGTGTTTGCACGCCGCCGCAAGGTTGTTGCCCCATTCGCCCCACCATTGGCGCTAAGAGTCTTCTTGTGGGTTACCTTGGCCGCGCTCAACTTCTTGGCTGACTGCGACTTCTCATTGGTCTTGCCCCTGGAAGAAGTCGCCTTGCTGTTTGTGGTCTTGCTTGCCTTTGCGGTGATGGGCATGTTGATTCTCCAAGTTAGGGTGAATTTCTGGATTGACTTCCACCTGCAAAGTTAGCGTGCTTGAAGAATGGGCAATTGAGAAAACGCAGTCATTGCGACAGCGCCTTTGCACCAGATGTTCATGCAAGATGAGCTGGATCAATCCGGCCTGAAGTCGTATTTCTAGACTCTTGCTTGTCGGGCATCGCATTTTCATGGTCGCATGGGGCGACCAAGCGCTAGCCAAAGACAACAAACAATTTGGAGATCAACATGACCGCCTTGACCCGCTTGCAGCGCTTTGACGATATGTTCCCGGAGTTCTTTCGCCGATTTGGCCGCCAAATGCAATTGACCGACGAAGCGCCGGCCGACATCCGCATTGACGTGCTTGAAAATGACAAAGAGTATGTGGTGCGTGCCGAGATCCCCGGCGCGAAGAAGGAGGATATCCATGTGTCCGTCGAGGGGAATTTTGTCTCCATCTCTGCCGACATCAAACGAGAGCGCGAAGAAAAGTCAGGCAGTCGAGTCCTGTTGAAAGAAACCTATGTTGGCAGCGCATCACGAGGCTTCTCGTTAGGGCACGAGATCGATGACAAAGAAGTGATTGCGAAGTTGGAGGACGGGGTTCTCAAGCTGACACTCCCCAAACGGGAAGGCTCACGCACTCGCGCAATTGCTATTCAATAGGCAATCAAGTTCGGCCCGGCTCGGCAGGTTGCTTAAATACCTGCTGAATGAGCCGGGTCTATCCGAATTTCCCTATGCGGGGCTCGTTGAAGCTTCACCGATTTCGTGAACCGGTCTGCGCAGAGAGTCGCAGACAAGCTCATCGGTGATTGGAACTAGCTGAGCTTCGGTCACATGGCAGCCATCGCGAAGGTAGGGTCAATGGCCAGCAACTGCATTCTGAATGGCTGCTCTTTGCCCCAGCGGTCATTGCCTCTCCAAAATCAAGCGACTACAGTTTTCCTGTTGGTGAAGCTCAATGAACTTCTGCTTTGGGCACGGTACTGCCACACCGTCAGCACCACCGAAATGGCATGGCACGCACGAGGCCGTGAGTTCGAACGAACGGCGCATTGCTGACGTTTGAATCGCCCCGGTGCGGTTCAATTGCCTAGTTCAAAGGCAGATGCACGGCAATCGTCGTACCAACTCCCTCCGAAGTCTGAACTTCTATCCGCCCTTGGTGTTTGTCCACCATCTTCTTGATCAGGTACAGGCCCAAGCCGCTACCTTCGCCGGCGCGCCGGGTGGTGAAAAAGGCGTCGAAGATGCGAGGGCGGATCTCATCAGGAATGCCGTGACCGCTGTCACCGACCGATAGCACCGCTTCACGCCGGCCGGCATGGCGGCGCGAGTGAATGCCGATGCTCAGCCTGCCCTTGTATTCCATCGCCTGCAAAGCGTTGTGGATCAGGTGAGTCCAGAGCTGGCTCATATCTTCACGCACGCAATGCAAGGGCCCTAAGTCTTCACATTCCAGTACCAACTCAAGGCCCTGTTTGACGTGCTGCTGGTACACGGTCAAGACCGTATCCAGGGCCTGGCGCACGTCTACATGTTCCCACTCATCGGCTTGTTCCGCCTTGGCAAAACCCTTCAATGCCAACACCATTTTTGACACCCGCTCGACGGCGAGGTTGATGTTGCCAGTGTTGTTGATGATGGCGGCCAGACGCTCAGCGCTGCTCTGGATGATCTCGTAGTCCGGGTGGCGAAACAGCGGCAGGTGTTCTTGCCAGCCGTCTTGGGCACGCAGTTGCATCAGCAATCGGGCTTTCCGCTCGCTGTTCTCCAGCCCTGCTGCTTGGAGTTGCCCGCTGAGGTCACGGCGCGCCGCACGCTCTTCGCGACTACTAAATGGGCCGGAAGGCATGTAGGCCTTGCTGACCAGAGCGATGAAGTGCTGTTCGTCATCGCGGCTCAGCAAACGACCCAGCTTGGGCAATTCGGCCAGCGCCTCCTTGAGTCCGTCGGCAATATTGGCGCCACTGGACTTGACGGCGCCAATCGGGGTATTGATCTCATGTGCCACATTGGCCACCAACTGACCCAGCGAGGCCATTTTTTCTGCCTGAACCAGTTGGGCTTGAGCCTGTGCATTGGCCAGAGCAATGGCTCCGTAGGCACACAGGGTGCGGAAGATGGCCACCTCGCGCTCAGCATAAGCCTTGGCCTTGCTAGACTGTATGGTCATCACGCCCAGCAAACGCTCACCCACCACCAGGGGCGAGAACATCACACTCAAATTGGCCAGGGTGCCGGGCACCATCACTTCATGACCCTGCGAAAGGTCGGCAATGACTTCCCGCCGCTCGCGCGCGCAGAGGGCTGCCTTACTGATCGGGCTATCAAGCCGGGTGATGTGCGGAGGCACGGCTTGGCCGCCCTCCACACCAAACACCATCTTCAGCGTCCGGCCATCTTCCTCAAGTTGGTAGATGACGAAAGCCGTGACATCCAGTAGCGCATGCACATGCGTATCGAGTGCGCTAAAGATCGCGTTGGCGTTCAAAATACCCGCAATGTTGCGGCCCACCCCCCCTAGTTCTTCCAGCGTGGCATTGGCCCGCTCCAGCGCCTGATTGCGGGCGGCCAGTTCGGTAGAGTGAGCCACACTGCGAGCTTGCTCGGCT
Source organism: Roseateles albus (assembly GCF_028595345.1). Classification (NCBI taxonomy): domain Bacteria; kingdom Pseudomonadati; phylum Pseudomonadota; class Betaproteobacteria; order Burkholderiales; family Sphaerotilaceae; genus Roseateles; species Roseateles albus. The sequence continues at coordinate 39,698 of NZ_JAQQXT010000022.1, forward strand.
TTGGCATGATCTACCTCCAACAGCCTGAGTTGGGTGGCCATGTGTTTACGTCCGACCTCGTGCGCTGCCTCTAATTCCAAGCCATGGGCTCGTTCAAGGGCGGTCACTGCTTCCTCGACCTGACCCAAGTCCAAGAGCCAGGGCACGATCTGACGCAGGCGCTGGGACATATCGCGCCACCCGAGAGCCTTGCCGGATTCGATTGCTTTTCGCATTAATGCGACTGCGCCAGCCTTATCCTCTTTTAGCGCGCAAAGAACGGCCTCGGTGGCGCAAAGTTCCAACTCCATCCAAACTGGCAGCGTGCCGGCTCGGCCAGCTAGGTCGCGGGCATCCTTCAACGCCAGCTCAGCGAGCGCGTGCTCACCTCGTTCGGCATATTCCTCTGCGATTCCGGTACTGGCGTTGCTGGCCTCAACCCAACGGCGCTGTGTGACGGCCCCGGCGACGCAGTCGACATAGGCTGCTAGCATTTCATCGCGCTCACCCAATCTGCGGTGGAGTTGGGCAATCAACGTGAAAAGGCCTATCCATCCGCACACATCACCAGAGCGCCGATATAGCTCGATGGTTTCTCGGTACAGCTCAATCGAGCGCCGGTATTCACGCTGCGCAAAAAGTGACATAGCCAAGACGCGGCGGTGCTGCGCCAACAGCAGCGGGTCATTTTCGTTTCGCGTCAGTTCGCTCAATTGCGCCAGGGAGGTCAAAGCTTCTTCCTGACGCTGAAAGAACGAATGCATACGGCATTGCCAACTCAAGAGGGCAACCTTCTCCCGCCTGGAGATGTCAAGTTCGGCCCAAGCCAGTGCGCGCGCTACCAGCGTGGCCACTTCCTCGCGGCGGTGGACCTGTTGCAACACTTCACAGAGGAACAGCGTCAGCAACACTCCGAATTCGCTGGGCCGTTCCATCAGCACCTGATCTTCATATAGGCGCAGTGCGGGTGCGATCAAAGCCTCAGCTGAGCAAGGCGCTTCCCCGTAGAGATGCCATTGCTCCTTCAACCAACTGATGCGTTCTATCAAAGAAGGTAAATGTGAGGACATATCGGGTCTCTGTGCTGATTGTCACAGGCAACACCAGCAGCCTATGCGCTCAAAGTAACGCCAAGTCTATGTTCAACTCCATTCTTGCCTGCACCGATCCTTTCGCCGGGATTGAATTTGCCGCTAAGGATGGTCTGCGCAATGCACCAATGACTGTGCTTCCAGCAAGTTGAAACGGTTTGATGCGGCCAACGGCGGCTTGCTGGCGATGATGCGACCTCACGCTACCTGCTAGGCCCTGACATTCGGATGCGCAGTGGGGCCGGCGGCAGGGTGCCCATACCGGAAGTTCGCTGGCTAACCAAAAATGGAGTCGCAGGAACCGATTCGGCCTTCAGACTCAAGACCTCACCCTCAAAAGACTCCTCCCCAAGGTTCGGCTCGCCGGCGCCCACGGTGGGCGCTTCGGGCGGGCTGTTCGGGCTCTTGCTCGCGTTCGGCATGATGTTTCCGAACCGGACCATCATGCCGCTGGTCCCGCCGATCCCGATGAAGGCCAAGACCTTCGTGATGGTGTTCGGTGGGCTGGAGCTGGCGCTCGGCGTGACCGGCACGCAGTCCGGGGTGGCGCACTTCGAGCACCTGGGCGGGACGCTTGGCGGTTATCTGATGATCCGCTACTGGCGCGGCCAGGCGCCTTTCGGACGCCGCTATCGCTGGCCCCCCCCCCCCATTCAGGGGATTGGCCGTTGGCACCGACGGGTGTCAACTCCGCCGAGGCCAGCGGCGGGAGTCGCTGCTGGTGCGGCCTGGATCGACAAACTTACAGTGGGTACCAACATCATGAAACACAAGTTCCACTTGCTCGCGGCAACAGCCGCAACCGCGGCGCTGATGAGCGCCAACCCTGCCAGCGCGGCCGGCTTCGTCAACGGAAGCTTCGAGACCGGTGACACGACGGGTTGGGCGACATCTGCCGACGGCTTCGGCCTGAATCCGTTCGGCACGACTTACGGCTCGGGAATGGATGGTCGCTATTGGGCCTGGGTGGCTGGCTACGAAGCACCACGGTATTTCGAGCAGACCTTGACGGGCTTGACGGCCAGCACGTCCTACACGGTCAACTTCATCATGGCGTCGGAGCATACCAATTCCGACAGCGTCATCGTGACTGCTGACGGTGCGTCGGCAATGACGTTCACCGCACCTCCAAAGGCCAGCGACTATTGGGACACCTGGGTGGCGAAGTCCTACAGCTTCACCTCCTCCGGCACGTCCGCCACGATCCGATTCAGCACGTTCGGGATCTACCCCAATGGTGGATACGACGTGGGCATCGACAACGTGACGCTGGCGCCGGTTCCGGAGCCCGGTACGTATGCGCTCATGATCGCCGGCTTGGCCGGCGTGGCATGGGTTGCGCGTCGCCGCAAGAGCTGAACCGACCTTCGCCTGAATGTGCCCGCGGCAATCCCGCGGGCGCTTTGTTTTTGGCATTGCCTGCAGGGCATCCCGGTTTGAATCGGCAGCGCGGCGACCTCGCACTGGTTTCGCGATTGACGTGTACTGGGCCTCGTGCAGTCGGCGCGGGCGAATGCTTTGCCCGGCATCGGCTAATCGGCTGAGGCTTCCTCGCCCGGCAGCGGTGCACCGAGGAGCCCCTCGCGCACCGTCGGATAGCGCAGCTCCAAACGCAACTCGCGCTTAATGCGCTGGTTGTCGAGCCGGCGCGACTCGCTCATGAACGACAGCATCTGCGGCGACAACTGCGCTTGCGCCTCGGCGCGCGAGACGCGCGGCGGCCGCGGCAGGCCGCAAAGATCGGCGGCCAGATCGAAGTACGCGCCCATCTTCAGCTCGGTGTCGTCACACACGTGCAGCACGCTCTGTGGCAGCCCGCACCGCAGGGCCGCCGAACTTCGGCTTTGGGCACTGAGTTGCTGCGCAGCAAGTGCCCTCAAAATGTCTCCGCCTGGCCAGGTCGACAGTTCGAACAAGCGCCGCATAGCTGACGTTCGATTCGCCGACCGATTTGGTCAGCGGCGGCTTGCTGGCGATGATGCGGACTCACGCAACTGACCAACTCCTGTCATTCGGGTGCCCAATGCGCCTCGTCACTCACAGCCTGATAGAGGAATGAGGGTCAAGTCCTGCCACCCCGACTAGGCCGCGCATTGGGCTGTGCTCAGCTCTTGGCGCCCCGCCCGAGAAGAAGTTTGCACGCAGGCCCAGCCTTGGCAAGGCTGGGCGCCAGAATCGGGGGGCTTGCCTCTATTCACCTGTCCCTCATTCCTCCTCGCAATACATGGGCTCGTTTGCATGAAGCTTCACTCTTTGATCACTGGTTTGGTCTGTGTCTTCGTTCCGACCTACGCCATCAGCAGCACCGGCGTCTCGGCACTTGCCCCAGAGAAGTTGGACCCAAATTTTTCGATCAGCCAGCCTGGCAGTGACTTGAGTTGGTACTCGGCCCTACAACTCAGGCGCAGCAGCGCCGGTTGGCCCGTCAAAGACCTGGCCAAGCCCTGGGATCGCCTGCCGGCGCGGGCAGAGCGAATCGTGCGGCCCGAAGTCTGGAGCTTGAGCCGCCACAGCGCCGGTATCGAAATCAACTTCTCCACCGATGCCAGCGAAATCGGCGCGCGCTGGACCCTGCTCAACCCCGGCTTGGCGATGGATCACATGCCCGCCACGGGGATGAGCGGGCTGGACCTATATGTGCGCCACGAGGGGCGCTGGCAGTGGTTGGGCGTGGGCCGCCCGACCGAGAGCCCGACCAATCTCGTCAAACTGGCCAGCGTGCCGGCCGGTGGCGGCATGCGTGACTATCGCTTGTATCTGCCTCTGTACAACGGCATTGAAGACCTGCAGATCGGCGTGCCCGCGGGCGCCAAGCTTGCGGCCATGGCGCCACTCAGTACCCAATCGGTGGTGGTGTACGGCACGTCGATCACGCAGGGTGGTTGCGCTTCTCGCCCTGGCATGGCTTACACCGCCATTCTGGGGCGTAAATTCGATCTGCCCGTCATCAACCTGGGCTTCTCTGGCAATGGCAATGCCGAGATGGTCGCGGCGGACTTGATCTCAGAATTGAACCCGAGCGTGTTCATCCTGGACCCCTTGCCGAACATGACGCCGCAGCAAATTGCCGAGCGCATTGAGCCTTTTGTGGCCCGTCTGCGTGCCCGGCACCCGCGCACGCCCATCATTTTGCTCGGCAACATCAGCTATCAGCACGCGGGCCTGGGGCCAATGAACCAAACGGGCCATGCCTTAAAGAACGCCGTCTTGGCCCCCATCGTCTCGGCTTTGATGGCCAAGGACGAACGCATTTTCTTCGTGCCTGGCGAGTCCTTGTTGGGTCAAGACGGTGAGGCCACGGTCGATGGCACCCACCCCACCGACTTAGGTTTCTTGCGCATGGCCGAGGCCATCAGCCCAAGTTTGAAGAAGGCGCTGGCCCTTGCGCCCTAGCAGGCTCGACTGTCGGCAGCGAATGACGCCCAAGGTCTGATCTGCCCGAGGGAATGCGGTTCAGGCCATCAGTTGTTAACTATTCCGGCTTATGGCCGTTATGGCTAGCTATCCACAACAACCAGAGTGGACGTTTGGCGACGGCCGGTCCGTGGTCGTTCAGATCAGGACCGAATGTAGTTCTCCAGGTGGGAGATCGTGGCCTCATGCTCGGCAATGATGAGTTCTATCAGGTCGCGGATTGAGATGATGCCCAACACGGTGTCGCCTTGGCACGTTTGGAACTCGCCTGCCTTGAACGCCGGCGCCACTTGGCCAGTTGGGCTATCAACTACTGCACCAGCGCCGCGCTGATGGTCTGCACGGTCATCGTGACGCTGTTCATAGAGGAGTTCCGAGCGCCGAACCTTGTGCCCCGCTAAAGTCCCGGGCGTCAGTGCCGCACGCGGCAGACCCGGGGCAGGCTGTTGGCCGGGAGTGTCAGGCCGCATCATCGCCAGTAGGCTGGAGGGTTCGCTTCTTCTTTGGTGCCATGACGAACTAACGCAGCACAAGCATGGACGGCCTTGTAGACTGCGGCGTCTACAGAGGGCGTAGGGGCGGCATGCAATTCTTTGCGAATACGGAGGATCTCGGGCGGCTGGAGTCCAAGCTGGCTGCAGCATCGCCCGAAGCGGCTCCCGCCTTGATGTTGGCCCTGGCCTGGCAGTTGCGCCAACGCGATATCAGCCGAGCATTGCAGTTAGCCGATCAGGCGGAACGGATGTTCATCTCGGTCGCTTGCGGTGACAGAGCGTGGCCGCGTGACCGAGCACGTCTGCAACTGATTCGGGCCGAGGGTGCTTGGTTGCTTGGCGATCTGGAACAGGCTCAACGGCTGCTGCGAGAAGCGCTAGCCGACTTCGATGATCTGCAGGACCCGGTAGGACGCGGAGATGTGTACTGGCTGTCCGCCTTCCTCAGCAATGACTGCGGTGTGCCGAAGCAGGCCTTGCAAGACATGCAGTGCGCGTGTGAGGCCTACGCCGCCAGTGACGATGGGCAACGTCAGCAGATGGGCCTAGCCCGCAGCATCTATGTGCAGGTCTATGTCGACGCGTTGGCGGCCCAGGCCCTGCTGGCGAATTGCGGTTTGGTGGAGGGGCCGGCGCTTGATCCGGCAGCGGCGGCTTGGTTGCACGCCGGCATTGCCTTGTTGGCAGGCCTGGCGAGCCAGCATCGGCAAGCCACTTGGCACTTCCAGATGGCCTGTTCGAGCGCATTGCAGACCGGTCAGATCAAACAAGCAGTAACGGCGGCGGCCAGCATGAGTTTTGCATTCCTGCAATTGAACAACCCGGCGCTGGCACTCGAGTGGTCCGAGCGCGGCTTGGATATTGCCCGCACCGCTGGCTTGGATATATTGACGGGCAGCATGTTGCAGCGTACCGGCGAGGCTTTGCGCCATCTTGGCCAGCCGGCCGCTGCACAGGCACATCTGCTGGATGCCATCCATGCCTTGCAGCCTGTCAAGGCCTCGCGCAACTATTTGATCGCCATCATTGAGCTGGGCGATATCGCCCTTGCCTTGGCCGAACCTGCGCAAGCCTTGGACTGGTTCAGGCAGGCTGAATCGATGTGCCGGGACATGGCGGCACAAGACCGCTTGATCGACGTCTTGCGTGGCTTGGCCCTTGTGAAGAAGCAGCTGGGCCTTCCGGACCAAGCGCTCGCCCATGCTCAGGAGGCACTCAGCCTGTGTCATGCCTGGGGCTACCGCATTGAACAAATCGAGCTTTTGCAGGTGGTCGCCGGATTGCAGGGGCAGCTCGGCCTGCCGATGCCGGCTCCTGAGCAGGGCCGAGATGTCAGCAGCCCCGCTTTGCACTATCTCAATCAAGCCCTGGCATTGGCGTCGCAACTGGATGGCTATGTTGTGCCTCATGCCTTGCTGGAAGATGCCGCCAGCGAATACGCTCGCCTGGGTCAGCTGGAGCAGGCTTATCAACTGGCCTTGCAGGCGGGTCTCTCGCGTGAACGCATCCAGTCCAGGGAAGCCGGCAATCGCGCCATGGCGGTGCAGATCCGTCACGAGATGGAACGTGCGCGATTGGAAGCGGAACATTTGAAACAGCTCGCCCAGGCCCAAGCCGAACGAGCTCTGGCTGAGGCGCACCGAGCCGATGCCTTGCTGGGCGCCAATGCGACCTTGGAAGATTTGGGCAAAATTGGCCGTGAAATCACCGCCAGTCTGGATGCCGAGGCGGTGTTCAATGCCTTGGCCCGCCATGTTCAGGGCCTGCTCGATGCCCCCAGCTTTTCGATCTATTTATTAGACGAGCAAGGCCGCTTCTTACACAGTGCGCTGCGCGAGGAGTGTGGTCAGCGCTTGAGTCCCCATCGCATTGCGCTGGATGACCCTGAGGCCAATTTGGCCCGCTGCGTGCGCGATGGTCTAGAGATAGTGCGCTCGTTGGCGGCGGGCACGAGCAGCCCGCTGCTGATTCCCGGCACCTTGCCCACGCTGAGCATGATGTTTGCGCCGCTGACGGTGGGTGAGCGTTGCCTGGGTGCCATGACGATACAGTCAAGCCGCGAGCAGGCCTACGGGGAGCGGGAGACCGCGATTTTTCGGACCCTGTGTGCCTATGGCGCGATTGCATTGGCCAATGCCGAGGCGATTCAGGCCTTGAAGCGCACGCAGGTTTTGCTGGTGCAGCAGGAAAAACTAGCTTCGCTGGGCGCGATGGTGGCGGGGCTGTCGCATGAGCTGAACACGCCGATAGGCAATGCCTTGATGGCGAGCACGACCTTGGAGAGCGGCTTCGATCAGATCGCGCAAGGGCTGGCCGATGGGCAGCTGCGGCGCGCCATGCTGGATAGCTTTGTGTCCGATGGCATGCACAGTTCGGCCCTGGTGACGAGGTCCATGCAGCGCGCGGCCGGTCTGATAGCCGACTTCAAACAGCTGGCGGTCGACCAGGCGGCTGAAGAGCGGCGCGAGTTTGATCTGCGGGCGCTGGTGGAAGGCTGCGTGGCTGCGCTGAACGTGCCGGCAGATCTGTCCAGCCTGCAGGTGAATATCGAGGTGCCGCAGGCGCTGCTCTGCGACAGCTACCCCGGGCCTTTAGGCTGGGCCTTGGGCAACTTGCTGCAAAACTGTTTGGCTCATGCTTTCAAGGGGCGCGCATACGGGCGCATTGCCATTGAGCTCCAAGACCATGGCGATTTACTCGAGCTTGAGGTGGTGGACGATGGCCTCGGCATGAGCCCGCAGGTCTTGGCCCATGTGTTTGATCCCTTTTTCACCACTCAACTCGGGCGCGGCGGATCCGGCCTGGGCTTGTCGGTGGCCTACCGAATCGTCACTACGGTGCTGGGCGGTGACTTGCATGCGCAGTCCTCGCCCGGTCAGGGCAGTCGTTTCATCTTGAGCTTTCCGCGCAGGGCTATGTTCCGGATTTAAGTGCCTGCCGGTTGCTCGGGGTGGACGCTGCCTTTGCTGATCCTGCACCAGGCCGACAGTTCGAACAGGCACCGCAAAGCTGACACTCTGTGCGCCGACCGTTTTGGTCAACGTCGGCTTACGGGCGATGATGCGGCCTCACGGTTCCGGCCAGTTCTTGTCAATCGAGTGCGTTGAGTGGCCGGCAAGAGGGTGCCCTGAGCAGTCGCACGACATCTGTATTGGGCAGGGGTGAATCGGCAGGGATTGAATTTCTCAGCCGTCCATAAAAAAACCGGCCATTTAAGCCGGTTCTGTCGTGCGGTCGATGCCAGTCGCTTACTGCTGCTTGCGGCGGCGGGCAACGAAACCTATGAGGCCAAGACCGGCGAGCATCAGTGCGTAACTCGATGGCTCAGGCACTGGCGTCGTCGGCTTGAGCGAATCGCGGTAGTCGGTGCCCGAACCGGAAGTGAGGGAGAAGTTCACTGCATTGCCACCTTCGTCTAGAACGCTCGAAATACCACCCCAGTACAGCGAATGAAATCCATCGACCGCAGCCTCGCCGTGTGGACCGCCGAACGGTCCTTCGGCCTGCGTCAATGCGCTAAAGCTCATGTTTATGTTGGAATTCTTGCCGAAAACAAACGGCAGGTAGGCCCATGCACCAGAGTTGGTAATCCAGCCTGTCGAAGTCGGCTGGCCTGCTGCGAACACGCTAAGTTGGGGACCAGCATTCGTAGTAATGCAACCCTGTCCAGGCGGGCACTCCACCCTTAGATTTTGAAGCACTCCGATGTGGCTCCCATCGACTACAACATCGGCTTGAACTTGACTGAATGCGCCACCACCCGTGCTGGCCAATGCAGTAAGTTGCCAATCCGTATCGATATGGATGGCAGCGAAACCTGTTTTTCCCTCCTGTCCAGGAGCATCGATCCGGATAGTGTCCCGGAATCCCGCAGCGACCTCTGCGTACCCAAATAATGGACCACCATCGCTGGATGCCTCAATCTTGAGTTTTCCGTAGTCCACAAGCGCGGCCATCGAAGCGTGGGACGCACCCAGGCCATAGGCAAAGTGGTCATTGGTGAAACTGCGACTTACAGTGCCCTGTGGGTCTTGCAGGTGAACATAGCCTGTGCCAGGAGTACCATTTCCGCGCAAGAGATAGGTTATCTCAGTGGTAGCCCGCGCGCCCGAGGACCACAGGCCCGCTGCTAGAGCCATTGCACAAATGGCCAGCACTCTCTTGCGGGCATCAAACCCATGTCGCGCACTTTCACATCCAATGGACTGCGACTGAACAGGCAGGCGCTTGTGCAGCCCGAGGCTAAGCAGAGACAATCCGCACATCATCAGCAGCCATGAGCGTGGCTCGGGCACTGGAGAGATGGCATTGCCCACTCCTTCTGGCACTAACACCGAGGCGCCTGGGTTCAGCGCGAGCCAGGTGGGGTCGATATGAAACTCGGGGTCCAGGAATGCGTATGCCGAAGCGGAAAAGCTCGCACCTGAAGAAATACTTGAAGCTGAAGCCATCATGGAAACTCGTCGTGTTGCGAAGCCCGACGCATCCGTCAGAACGTTGAACTTCCCTATGAAGAAGCCTGCAAACGAATCAATCGATTGGAGCGTTTCAAAGAGGGTGATGCTGGCGTGGTCGTTGCCGTACACGCCATTGGTGCACAGATGGTATGAGCACTGGTAGTCGAACGTCGGTGCGGATCCGTCGATAGAGAAGTTGACTCTTGTCGCAGTCGACGCCAATGAATTTGTGACGCCAGCCAAGTCATATCCCCCGAACGCATAGATCCCAGAAAAACTGACGGGCACCCAAGTAGATGCTGGGCCAGTGATACCGATGTCATATGAAAGCTCGCCGGTGGCTTTGGTAATTGAGAAACCCCCGCCGGGATTGAACACAGTTGAGCGTGCTTGGACAGAAGGAGCCGGCGTGCTATTGAACTCGACAGATCTCAAGAACGCAAAATTGGTGCCAGTCGAGTTGTTCGTATAGACCGATGGCGTAGCGTGTGGACTGGACGATACTCCGACGTATCCGCCATTCAAGTCGACTAATTCGTTGTAGTACGTCACCGGCGTTGCCCATGAAGCGCTGGCGCATGCGGAAAGAGATAAAGCGAAGAAGGTGTTCTTCATTTTCAAATCCTCCGTAGTGTTGATCTTCTTGTGAATACGCCACCAATCAGACACAAGCCAGCCAGCAGCAAGAGATAACTTGAAGGTTCCGGGACCGGACTAGTCGCATTGCCAACCCCGTCGGGTAAGGTAATCGTTACCCCGGGATGGGCGGCTAGCCACGCTTCATCAATTTGGAGCCTAGGGTCAATGAATGAGGTCGACTGAAGCCCAAAAGAACCTGCAAAGGCAAATAAGTTGACTACTCCGACCGCATCGCCCTTTGAATTAATTGGAATATATAAAGTGCCTCCAAATTCGCCCAATATAGAAGCAGCTCCAATTTTTGTATTGGATAATTCAATTTTCGAGTACGTACTGGGCGGCATGCTGCCTAGTGATTCCACATCACACCCGCCAGTATTGATTCGGTTACAGCCTGCCGAGAATTTAACGCCCTCAAAATGAAAACCTCCATCAACATCAAAATATCCAGAATAGAATGATGCTCCGAGCATTGACCAGCGCCCCTGCCCAAGACCTGGAACATCCCCCTGGAAAACCATCTTGTACGTCCCCGCAAAGTTAACCGGGACATAGGAATCAGGCTGCGCCCCATTAACATCAAACGTGTACACCATTTGCCCCTGAGCCGTACTGCTGACGGCAGCACTAGCGTAGACTGAAGGAGCCGGTGCCTTAGTGAAGGTTATGCTTGCATGACTTGGGTCATCAAGATAGGGGATCGATTCGTGGTATTCAGCCGCACAGGCTTGGCGGGCTCCGAATGCAAGTAACAACAAGACAATCGCGGCTAGTTTCATTATTCTTTCCCTTAGACGAATGGAGTGAGTAAGCCTAAAAGGCTCGCGGAGGATAGCTGCAATCCTTTCCCGGTTTGTCTTTGGTTCTAGGGGGGGGGGTAACGTTGGAGATGCCGAAAAAGCGCCGGGAAGCAAGTTGGGCAAGTGGCTGCTTTGGGCACGGAGTTGACCGCCGCCGACTCGTTCGCCGTTTTAGCCAGCGGGCCCAGAAGCCACTTCGCAGCTTGTGAAAGCTGTCGTTGGATCGGCCGGCGCCTCATGCCCTGATGGTCTCGCGTCGCAGATTTGCCGATCGGCAGCTTCGGGGGGTGCAGCAGACATTCGTCCAACGAAAAGCTCAATGTCCGGTTTCGACCGCAGCGGTTGTTTGCTCACCAAAATCGAGCGACTGCTGCCAGCCTGTAGCAGGTATAGCCACTTCATGCGCACTCAGCATCAACCAATTTGGTTTGTAACGAGGTTCCACCCAAAAAGTTCATTTCAACCTTGGCACCGAACCAGGAGGGGCTTCGAAATCTCCGCTATCAATCCTCAGAATTGCAAATAGCCGAAATTTAAAATACGAGCCCCTCCCGGTAACGGTGAGGGGCCTTTTCATTGGTGTAGCACGCCGGCTTTGGTCAAGGCCGGCATGATTTCCTCGCGCAAAAGCCATAGTTTTTGCTCGATTTGCGGAATGCCGAAAATTTACGCATGTATGCGTAAAGCTGCAAATCGCATGGCACCGCGCCTGCCGTCAACATTTTGCTCAATCGCAAGCGCTGTATCCAAGGCCCGGGGCTTGATTGAAAGACGCTGCAGTTTGTTGTCTAAAGTAGAACAAAGTCTTCAAACAGCACCTCCCCACTTTATTGCTGTCAGGATTTCGCTCACCCGCTTTGCACCGGCTTTTGTTTGCGCCGCCATGAACGGGCTCTGTCCGTCGAGCAGAGGGTGCTCTTCTCGCATCCATCCGTCTGCGTCTGCTTCTGTTTTGAAGGTGTCGCGAGCCATTGCAGCGAGTTCAGCAGCATCGGTTTCACTGTGATTCGAGGTCTCAAGCGATTTCACGACCGTCCAAGCTCCAACATTGCATGCAATCACTATGATCAATTTGCAAGCCGCGAGCCGCGACCAGCGCCTCGGCTGTAGCATGATGCTGGGAGTGTGCGCCAAGTTGGGACTAAATGGTTCTAATGAAGCTGCCTAGCCCCTATCTGACCCAATGACAGCTTTCACAGGCTGCAAAAACGCATCAGGCCACCGCTGGCTTCAGGTAGCGATTTACGAGTGATGACAATCGCCCTATGCGACACGCGATCGTTTTATGGCCGGGGTTGACTGACGAGGGATGGTCACCGTACGTCCACATAAATCGCAGCAAGCTGCAAGAATGTTTTTGGCCTCGCCACGTCCGTCGGAGAAAGGAATAGTCCTTCGCACGAAAGTGGTGGAGGAAAGGGCTGCGCATTCTTGGCAAAACGCTTGGCTCTTATCGCCTTCACGGAAAAATTTCAAAACTGCTCCTTGGCGTGGTTGACGCTGACAGAAGACTGACCTTGGTCAAAATTCGGCAGGCGTCAACATCGCCGATCAACAAATAGCCCGGCTTCGCTGCAAGGCCGCGATCACCGGCTCGGGCCAAGCAACTCTCCTCTCGGAGAGCCTTATCGGCTTCGGATACCTTCCTTCTGCGGATTTCAGCGATCCCGGACAGTCATTTCAGCGTGATGGTGGACAGCGTTTCAAACTGATCGCGGACAGTTTGGGCGCGCGCAAGTGCCTGGGTTGATGGTAGCTCAGGTGTCCGCGA
>NZ_JAQQXT010000023.1:0-23975 GCF_028595345.1 Roseateles albus
CAGTTAAGCCTGATGACCATAGCGAGGCGGTCCCACTCCTTCCCATCCCGAACAGGACAGTGAAATGCCTCAGCGCCGATGATAGTGCGGATTCCCGTGTGAAAGTAGGTCATCGTCAGGCTAATATTAAGCAAAGCCCCCAACTCGAAAGAGTTGGGGGCTTTTTGCTTGTCGGACTCTCGAATTGCTTGCTTCAAGGCTATGCTGCTACTTAGTCAAAACTGAGTATTGACACAATGGCGTTGGTCGAAACGGCAGAAGGCGAAAGCACAGCGGGCATGCCGCGTATCCTGCAAATACCTCGGCAGGGTGGTCCCGCAAGTGGCAGCCCATTTGTTGCTCGCCTTGAGGGTGATTGGAGCCTGCTGCCCTTGCGTGGGCGATTTGAAACGTTGAGTGCAGAGGCGGCATCGCTTTGGCGCCAAGGCGTGGTTTGGGATCTTCGTTTGCTGCAACGTCTGGACAATGCCGGCGCCATGTTGCTGTGGGACGCTTGGGGCCAGCGTTTGGCGGACGAGGTCGATTGGTTGCCCGAACACCAAGCGATGTTCGCAAAGCTGAATCTGCCCAAACCACCGGCGACCCGGCGCGGCCGCTTGCCGGCCAGTGTTGCTGCCTTCGGAGGAGACCTGTTTTTGATGGCAGGGCATCTGGTCGAGGGAACACGCCTGCTGGGACAGCTAGCAATTGACTGTTGGCACTTACTCAGACACCCCGGACTGATTGCTTGGCGGGACATTTCCGTCAATATCTATCGCACCGGCGCGCAGGCCATGGGTATCACAGCGCTGGTTGGTTTTCTTGTGGGGGTGACCTTGTCGTATCTGACTTCGCGGCAGTTGCGCATGTTTGGCGCCGACATCTATGTCATCAACATCCTCGGCTTGAGCGTTTGGCGCGAGTTGGGGCCTCTGTTGGCTGCGATTTTGGTTGCTGGGCGGAGCGGCTCGGCGATGACAGCGCAACTTGGCGTTATGCGCGTAACGCAAGAACTTGACGCATTGTCGGTGATGGGGATATCGCACACGATTCGCTTGGTCTTGCCGAAGATTTTCGCGCTCGGGTTTGCAATGCCATTGGTGGCCCTGTGGACGAGCTGCATGGTCTTGGCTGGCGGCATGGTTGCAGCCCGTGCTACGCTGGGCCTGGACTATGTGCAGTTTTTGCATGGCATACCGGCAGCTGTGCCCGAGGCCAATTTGTGGTTAGGCCTGGGTAAGGCTTATGTATTCGGTTTGTTGATTGCATTCGTGGCCTGCTACTTTGGTCTGCGCATCAAACCCAATAGCGAGAGTCTTGCCGTGGGAACGACAAGTTCGGTCGTTAGTTCGATCACGGCCGTCATCATTGCCGACGCGGCTTTTGCGATCATCTTTCAAAGCGTGGGTATCTAGATGGCGTCCCTGCATGCGTCTCTTCGACCCCAGTCGGTGATCGAAGTGAACGCCGTGACGACAGTTTTGGGCCGTTCGGTGATCCATCGAGACCTCAGTTTGGAAGTCCACTCCGGCGAAGTACTGGCCATCATTGGCGGCTCCGGCAGCGGCAAGACCACGTTGTTACGACTGATGCTGGGCCTGCAGCGGCCGGCAGCGGGGTCGGTCAGTATTTTTGGCCATCAGCTAGGCAACTGTGACGCTGCGGATCTGGCGCGGGTGCGCAATCGTTGGGGTGTGCTGTTTCAGCAAGGCGCGCTTTTTTCCGCGCTGACCGTGTTTGACAACATCGCCTTGCCGATGCGCGAACTGAAGGATGTCCCGAAGCGATTGATTTCCGAGTTGGTCTTGCTCAAGCTGAGTCAGGTTGGCTTGAGCCCTGCCGATGCCTTGAAGAAGCCTGCGGAACTGTCCGGTGGCATGATCAAACGGGTGGCCTTGGCGCGTGCCTTGATACTAGATCCCGTCTTGTTGTTCCTGGATGAGCCGACTGCTGGCTTGGACCCCGCCAGCAGCAAGCGTTTCGTTCGCCTGATCGAAGATCTGCGTAGCGAAATGAGCCTGACGGTGGTGATGGTTACGCATGATGTAGACACCTTGTTCGCCTTGGCGGATCGTGTGGCGGTGCTGGCCGACCGGCGTTTGGTCGGGATTGGGCCTCTAAGCGAAGTGGCCAAACAGCCGCACGCTTTTATCCAGGACTTCTTTCTCGGCCATGCTGGCCAGTGCAATGAAGATTACATTCAGAGTTATCGCAACAGCCTGCGGCAAGGGCCTTTGACTGCGTCGGTAGCGGCCGACGCAAAGTAGATGGAGCATTGAAGCCAATGGAAAATCGCGCACATGCCCTGGCCACCGGCATCTTTATTCTCTTTTTAGGTGGTGTGCTGGCCTTGGTGGCAGCGTGGTTTCAAGGCGATCAAGGTGAAAAGAATGACTTCACCATCGTTGCGCGCAGCGGCGTGTCGGGCTTGAATCTCAAGGCGCCGGTGAAACTGCGTGGCGTCTTGGTCGGCAAGGTTGAGTCGATTGGATTTGACCAAGGTGATAGTCAGAGGATTTTGATTGGCATACGGGTTGCCAAGACGGCGCCCTTGACGCAGGCCACCGTGGCTAGGCTGGCTTACCAAGGCATCACGGGCCTGAGCTACATTGATTTGTCTGAACCCGATGGTGCACAAGGTTCACCCTTGCTGGTGGCGGGGGCCGGGCCGATCGAGTTGCAGGCTTCGATGTTGGACCGACTCAGCAGTGCCGGGCCACAGCTGCTCGAGCGTGTCAGTGAAGCGGCCGTGCGAGTTAACACTTTGCTGGGCGATGCCAATCAGCAAGCATTCAGCCGCAGCCTGAGCCAGTTTGGCGAGGCCGCAAATCAGGTTGCAGGCTTGAGTAAGGCCTTGACACCCACTGCTGATGCGCTGCCGGCCTTGGCGGCACAGACCAAGAAATTGGTCGAAGGAGCCGGCACCACGCTGCAGCGGGTCGATGTTTTGGCTGCGGAATCGACCTTGTTGGCTCAGGAGCTGCGTCAACGTGCCGAATTACTTGATCGCATCGGCCAAGCCTCGGCGCAGGTGCAGCAGACGGCGCAGCGCCTGGACATGGCCCTTGTTGGCGCGAATAGAGGGCCTCGCAGTCAGTCCTTGGTGGATGTCTGGAGTCAGAGCGGGCGGGCAATCGAGCGCACGGCCAGCCAAATTGGAGAACAGCCGCAGAGTTTTCTTTTTGGCCCACCGCTGACGCCGGCCGGGCCGGGCGAAGTGGGCTTTGACGAATCGGCAAGAGGGGCAAGCAAATGAGACGTGGACTATTGGAAGCTTTGATGCTGGCGGCGGCGGCCTGTTTTCTGAGTGCTTGCGCCTTGAACGGCAATAGACCTGTAGCACCGGCCTTGTTCGATCTGGGGCCAATTTCAAACAAGGTTGGAGGGCCGCTGCCTGAACTCCAGTTGAGCGAAATGACGGCGCCGCCTTGGTTGGCCAGCACGGGCATCGCTTACCGCTTGGTCTACCAAAATGAGTTCCAAACCCACATCTACCGCGACAGCCGCTGGGCGGCGCCGCCGGCCGTGTTGTTGAGTGAGCGGCTGCGACAAAAGCTGGCCGTGAACACGCGCGACGCCAGCAGCAAGCCTGTCGTGCTGCGTTTGGAGTTGGTGGAGTTTGAGCAACGCTTCAGCTCGCCTACGCAGGCCGCAGTCAGAGTTAACCTGCGGGCGCGTTTGGGCGAAGGCTGGGGATCAACGCAGACATTTGAGTTGATCAAAGCCAGTCCGAGCGCTGATGCTGTAGGGGCGGTTCGGGCCTTTAGCGAAGCGAGCGATGAGATATTGAATCAAGTGTTGGGCTGGGTTGCCGGCCAAACAAAGCCTTGATTGGCTCTGGCTTGGGCTCTAACTGGCGCTAGCGGCCGCCCCCATGCGTTCAATGCGTCTATGCAAGAAGGCCTGTGCCAGGCTCGATTGCGGCAGCAAGCGTTGGCCGATATAAAGTTCTTGGCGACGCTCGCCGATTTGGCTGCGTAGCCGGTTGGCCATCACGCTCAAGGGATCCAGTCCCTTCAGTTCAGCTTGCGCGATCGCGATCCAAAGCCGGTGCATGGGGTGCACGGTCAGCAATGCCATATGCGCTTGAACCACACGCAAGCGTCCTTGTACCAGTTGCTCGCACCGGCTCAACCAGCTGCGCAGCGCATCGGCATTGCCGCCGCTGACACGCACTGGATCTTCGCCTGCAGCCAAAAGCAAGACTTCCAACTTCGCACGGTCAGAGGCGGCGTAGGCCTCGTTGACCAACATCATGCTTTGTTCTCGCGCGCGGCGGTCAAGTTCATTGCCTGCAAAGTCGGGGTGCAGGCGCATCGCCGCGCGGCGGTAAAGCGTCTTCAGCGTTGGCGGCGCCATCTCGACCAAGCCACTTTGGGGCTCGGGTGGCAGCGCAGCGCTGGGCGGGAGCTGTGGCAAGACGGGCAGGGAGGTGGCTTGCGGAGCCAGTGGCGAGCGTGCCTCGATGCCGCTGTTGCGCAGCGCTTCGGCCAAGCCGCTGGTGGTACTGTGGAGCTGCGACTCCAGCGCGTCCAACTCTAGATAGGATTCGCCTAATGCGTCCACATAGCGGCTCACAAAACCTTGCACCTTCAAACGCAGTTCTTCGAATTCATGCTCCTGAGCCGCCAAATAGCGACGCAAATCGCTCAGCTGCGAACGCCGCCGCTCCAGGCCGTGCCGTGAGATCGCTGTGTTCGTCGTCATGGCTGATTTAAAACTCCCGTTGCCTAGCGTCTATTGTGACCGGCGCTGAGCCGCGCTCAAAGCGAAAACAGCCCACTTACGGGCTGTTTCATCTCCGGGCTAGCCTGGACGGCCTCTAGTTGCTTTTGCCACCCAAGGTCGCTGCCTGTCTTGCCGTGAGTGCTTGAGCTTCACGTTCCACATCGTCTTTGTTAACCATCTTGGTCATTGAAGGCCCTGCAGGTCCACGGCGGCCTAAGTTGGAGCCGGTGGTGTAGTCGGGATCAACTTTCGCGTCGCCGTGGACGTAGGGCGGCGGCAAGATGCCGCAGCCGCTGAGGGCCAATAGGCCGATAACACTCAAAATCGGTTTCTTTGCATGCATGACATCTCCCCTTTATTTGCCTGCGGGGCGCCGGTCAGGGCTCCTCGACATAACGCCCCGTTTGGGTGCATCTGAATCATGCCGAATTGCCCCGCCTGCTGCCGCTGGGGAATACCCGCGCTACTTCGTGGAATGCCGGCAAAAAAACAGCCCGCGACTGTTGCAACGTCGGTCGGGCTGTCGTGATAGCGGGCCGCAGTCGGCCCAAGGGTGATCTTGGTGATCAGGGCTGCGAGGCCGCCTTCATCGGCTCAGACGCTGCCATGCTGCCAAGGTCAGGTGTTGCTGGCGTGGCTAGGGTCGACACCACCGGCACTGGTTCCGCCGCGTGCTGAGTTGTAGACGCCGTGGCCGATGTCAGCTGCATTGGCAGCAAGGGCACGATCAAGAGCGCGACGATATTGATGATCTTGATCAGCGGGTTGACGGCCGGGCCGGCGGTGTCCTTGTAGGGGTCGCCCACGGTATCGCCGGTGACGGCAGCTTTGTGCGCTTCAGAGCCCTTGCCGCCGTGATGGCCGTCTTCAATGTACTTTTTGGCGTTATCCCAGGCGCCGCCGCCGGTACACATCGAGATCGCCACGAACAGGCCGGTGACGATGGTGCCCATCAGCAAGCCGCCCAAAGCTGCGGGGCCGAGCAAGAGGCCCACCAGCACAGGTACGATCACCGGCAGCAGCGAAGGGACGATCATTTCCTTGATCGCGGCGCTGGTCAGCATGTCGACGGCGGCGCTGTAGTCGGGCTTGCGCTTGCCGGACATGATCAGGCCGTCGGCGAATTGGCGTCGCACTTCCACCACCACGGAGCCGGCGGCGCGGCCGACGGCTTCCATCGCCATCGCACCAAACAGATAGGGGATCAGGCCGCCGATGAAGAGGCCGACGATCACCTTGGGGTCGCTCAGATCAAACGACACATGCATGCCGCGCGCTTCGAGCGAATGGGTGTAGTCGGCGAACAAAACCAACGCGGCCAAACCGGCCGAGCCGATCGCATAGCCCTTGGTGACCGCCTTGGTGGTGTTGCCAACGGCGTCCAGTGGGTCGGTCACATCGCGCACGCTGGCGGGCAGCTCGGCCATTTCGGCGATGCCGCCTGCGTTGTCGGTGATTGGGCCGTAGGCGTCCAGCGCGACCACGATGCCGGCCATGCTCAGCATCGAGGTGGCAGCCGTGGCGATGCCGTAGAGGCCGCCGAGTTGGTAGGACGCCAAGATCGCCAGGCAGACAAACAGCACGGGCCAGGCGGTTGAGCGCATGGACACGCCCAGGCCGGCAATGATGTTGGTGCCATGGCCGGTGGTCGAGGCCTGCGCAATATGTTTGACCGGCGAGTACTGGGTGCCGGTGTAAAACTCTGTCACCCAGACCAGCGCGGCAGTCAAGACTAGACCGACGGCACAGGCGCCGAATAAGCGCATGCGCGTGCCTGCGCCGAGCGCGTCATCCGGCATCACCGCATTGGTGACGAAGTAGAAGGCGATCAACGACAGGACGCCGGCCACGGCCAGGCCCTTGTAGAGCGCCGGCATCACGTTCTTCATGCCCGGCGAGGCCTTGACAAAGTAGCAGCCGATGATGGAGGCGATGATGGACACGCCGCCCAGCATCAGCGGGTAAAGGATGGCGGCCATCGGAGCGGATGTCACCACTAGCGCGCCCAGCGCCATGGTGGCGATCAGCGTCACCGCGTACGTTTCGAACAGGTCGGCGGCCATGCCGGCGCAGTCGCCGACGTTGTCACCGACGTTGTCAGCGATAACTGCCGGGTTGCGCGGGTCATCCTCAGGGATGCCGGCTTCCACCTTGCCGACCAGGTCGGCGCCGACGTCGGCGCCTTTGGTGAAGATGCCGCCGCCCAAGCGGGCGAAGATCGAAATCAGCGACGAGCCGAAGGCGAAGCCGAGCAGCGGCTTGAGCGTGAGCGCGTCAATTTTTTCGCCGCCACTCAGGAACCAGAAGAACAGGCTGACGCCGAGCAGCCCCAGGCCCACCACCAGCATGCCGGTGATGGCGCCGCCCTTGAAGGCAACGTCCAGCGCTGGGCCAATGCCCTTGGTGGCCGCCTGCGCGGTGCGCACATTGGCGCGCACCGACACATTCATGCCGATGAAGCCGCAAGCACCCGAAAGCACCGCGCCGAGCACGAAGCCGACCGCCGACATGCTGTCCAGAAAGACCGCGATCAGAATCGCCAGCACCAGTCCGACGGCCGCGATCGTCTTGTACTGACGGGCCAAATAAGCGGCAGCTCCTTGTTGAATAGCGGAGGCAATCTCCTGCATACGGGCATTGCCCGCGTCTTGACTCAAGATCCAGCTTCTTTGTATGAAGCCGTACAACACAGCCGCTAGGCCACAGGCCAAAGCGAAATACAGCGCCAAACTCGTCGACATGTAGATGTCTCCTATCGTTCTATCTGCAGTTGGAGGAAAGACTTAGGCCCGGCACCTCTGAACGTGAGTGGAACATGAGGGTCAGGTCGCCCGAATTGATGCTACGAGAAGCAGAGGGTGCAAACCTTGGGTGTTTACCCAAGGTTTGCGGGTAAACGATGGGAGTCGGTTCGGGCAGGCCTTGTCAGCTAGCGGCAAGGCCTGCCCTTAGAATGCGGGTTTCCCCTTGTCGTCTTACGGATAATCATGAGCCTGCACAACGTCACCCCCGGCGCCAAAGCGCCCGAACAGTTCAACGTCATCATCGAAATCCCGATGAATGCGGACCCGATCAAGTACGAGGTTGACAAGGAAACCGGCGCGATGTTTGTCGACCGTTTCATGACGACCGCGATGCACTATCCCTGCAACTACGGCTACATCCCGCAAACCCTGTCGGACGACGGTGACCCGGTTGATGTGCTGGTCGTAACGCCTTTCCCACTGACACCCGGCGTGGTGGTGACTTGCCGCGCGGTCGGCGTCTTGAAGATGGAAGACGAAGCGGGCGGCGACGCCAAGCTGTTGGCTGTGCCCATCGACAAAATTTTGCCCATGTATCAGCATTGGCAAAAGCCCGAGGACGTCAACAAGATGCGCCTCAACGCGATCCAGCATTTCTTTGAGCATTACAAGGATCTGGAGCCGAACAAGTGGGTCAAGGTGCAAGGCTGGGAAGGCCCCGAAGCCGCCAAGGCCGAAATCGTCTCCGGCATTGAGGCTTACAACAAGGCCAAGCAAGGCTGATAGGCCGCTGCGGCCTGTTCAAAAAGCGCCCTGCGAAAGCCGGGCGCTTTTTTATCGCCTGATGTCGAGACGCCGCCGATTTCACTCAATTGCTGTTGCTGGCCTCCGATAGTGGATAGGATGGCGCTCGGCCAAGCTCTGTGCCGGCGTAAGAATCCACATTTCCTGTCAGCTCAGGAGTGAGTCAATGGCGAAATTTGCACTGACGATCCGGCAAAAAATGCTGGGTCTTAGCCTGATCGGCCTCGCCTTTGTGTTGATCGTAGGCGGGGTTGGCTTCTTCGCCGTGGCGAGTTTGAGCGAGGACCATCAGGCCTTGACGCGCAGTGCCTCCGCGCTGCGCTCGCAACTCGAGGCAGACATGATGCATGACGCCTTGCGCGGTGACGTGCTGCGTGCAATGTTGTCCAGTGCCAAGGGCAATGCCGCCGACAAGGGGGCCGCCAAGACCGACCTGGACGCCCATGTCAAACAATTCCGCGAGGCCATGGCGGAGCTGAAGGCCAGCTCGCTGAATGCACAGGTGGACGCATCGGTGGCCAAGACGCAGGGCCCCTTGAACGCCTATATCGACAGCGCCGCTGCCATGGTGGATCTGGCCTTTGCCGACGCGGCTGCGGCGGACGCCAAACTGCCCAGCTTTACGGACAGTTTCAAGGCGCTCGAGGAGCAGATGAGTGCCTTGAGTGATGAGATCGAGCGCGAGTCCCTGCGGGTCCAGGAGGCCAGCAAGGTCGGCGCCGAGCGGGCCCGCTTGGCCATGCTCGTGAGTGCGGCCTTGGCGGCGGTGATTTTGCTCTTGGTCAACACCGTGGTCGGGCGCGGCATCATCCGCGCGCTGGCCCAAGCCGTTCAGCTCACCCAGCAGGTGGCCGGCGGCGATCTGCGCACACAGGTCGAGGTCGGGGCAGACGACGAAAGTGGCCGCTTGATGACGGCCTTGCAGCATATGAATGATGTGCTGGCCGACATCGTTGGCGAAGTGCGGGTCAGCGCCGAGGCCATCGCGGCGGTCTCGCATGAGATCGCCGAGGGCAATGTCAATCTGAGTCGGCGCACCGACGAGCAGGCGAGCAGCTTGCAGCAGAACGCGGCCTCGATGGAACACCTGAGCGAGACCATCAGGACCAACGCCGAGACGGCGCGGCGCGCCGCGCTCTTGGCCACCAGCGCCGCCGGTGTGGCGACGCAAAGTGGCGAGGTTTTCGGCCAGATCGTGAGGACGATGGCCGAGATATCGGTCAGCTCGCACCAGATCGTTGACATCATCGGCGTGATCGACGGCATTGCCTTCCAGACCAATATTCTGGCTTTGAATGCGGCCGTGGAGGCGGCAAGGGCCGGCGAGCAGGGCCGCGGCTTTGCGGTGGTCGCCAGTGAGGTGCGCAGTCTGGCCAAGCGCAGCGCCGAGGCGGCCAAGGAAATCAAGACCCTGATCGGCGGCAGCGTGGCCAAGGTCGAGGCAGGTAGCAGCTTGGTCGGCAACGCGGGCAAGTCGATGGACCATCTGGTCGGCGAGGTTCTGCAGGTCAGTCAGCTGATCAATGAAATTAGCGCCGCCAATAGTGAGCAGACCAAGGATGTCGGTCAGTTGGGCTCATCCTTGGGTCAGCTCAATCAGATGACACAGCAAAATGCTGGACTGGTGCAAGAAGCCTCCACCGAGGCTGGCCAACTTGCCGCGCAAGCGGGCAAGCTGTCGGGCCTAGTAGCCCAGTTCAAACTGCGCTGATTGAGCGCGCTCTTGCCCTCAACATGGTTTAGCTTGAGGGTTTGAACGGTTGGTGCTCTTCCAGCTCATTGACATAGCCGCGCATCGCCTGACCCTCCTGTGCCAGAAAGTCGGCCACCGCCTGGCTGAAGTCGGGATGCGCCAGCCAATGGCTGGAATGGGTGGCCACGGGCAGTAGGCCGCGCGCCATCTTGTGCTCGCCCTGCGCGCCACCTTCGAAGCGCCGGTAGCCATTGGCGATGCACCAGGCCAGTGGTTGGTAGTAGCAGGCATCGAAATGAAGGCATGACACGCTCTCGACCGCGCCCCAGTAGCGGCCATAGGCGTGACCTTGCATGGGGTCCAATGCGACCAAGGACGTGGCGATCGCCTCCGTCCCGCGCTTGGCGGTGAAGAGCAGCCAGTTCTCCGTCATATCGCGGCTCATCAAGCGGAAGAACTCGCGCGTCAGATAGGGCGTGCTGCGGTGAGCCCGGTAGGTCAGTTGGTAGCAGTGGTAGAAGAAATCCCAGTCGGCCGCGCCAATCTGCGCGCCCTGGCGGACTTCGAAATGAATCTCGGCCTCACGCACTTTGCGTTGTTCTTGCTGGATTTTTTTGCGCTTTTCGCGCTGCATCGAAGCGAGGAATTCTTCGAAGGACGTGTAGGGCAGAGGTGATCGGTTTTGCCAGTGAAACTGCACGCCTTGGCGCTGCATCCAGCGCTGTTGCTGGGCCGCACGCAAGTCTGCCGAGTCGCCGAACAAGAGATGGGCCGAGCTCAAGCCTTGCCGGCTCGCCAAGGCTTGCAGCCCGTGCATCAGCAGCGTTCTGGCTTCGGCATCGACGGCCAGCAAACGGCTGCCCGGCACCGGCGTGAAGGGCACCGCCACCAGCAGCTTGGGGTAATAGTTGAGGCCATGCCTTTGGTAGGCATCGGCCCAGGCCCAGTCGAACACGTACTCACCGTAAGAATGGCTCTTCAGAAAGGCCGGGCAGGCCGCCAGCAAGCGATCTTGTCGCCACAGACCGACGAACTGCGCTTGCCAGCCGGTGGTGGCGGTGGCGCTGCCGGACTCATGCAAAGCGCTCAGGTACTCGAGCCGCATGAAAGGCGTCGGCTGTGCCTGCGTGGCCAAGAGCGCATTCCAGTCGGCCTGCGGGAGCTGGCGCGGGTCTTCGAACACACGGATGACATAATCGCCCGCTGCTATTGCCCCTATTTCCATCTGCATTTCATCGGTGAAATCCATGTCTGTGATCGTCGCGCTCGCGCAAATAAATGTCACCGTGGGTGATCTTGAAGGCAATGCAAAAAAGATCGTCGAGTTTGGGCGGCGTGCCCATGCTGCCGGCGCCAAACTGCTGCTGACGCCTGAACTGAGCCTGTGCGGCTACCCACCCGAAGACCTGCTTTTGCGCCCCGCTTTTATGCAGGCCTGTGATGCCGCACTGCAAAGCATTGCGACCGACCTGGCCGACTGCGAAGGTTTGCATGTGGTGGTCGGCCACCCTTTTCAGCGAGCGGCGCAAGCAGATCTTAGGTCCAAGAGCTGGTCCGTGCCGGCGCGCTTCAATGCGGCCTCGGTCTTGGCAGGGGGACAGGTCTCTCTGACTTATTGCAAGCGCGAGTTGCCCAATTACCAGGTCTTTGATGAGCGGCGTTACTTCGTCTCGGGCCGCGATGCCGGTGAGCCGGCGGCGGTGTTTGAGGTCGGCGGCCTGCGCTTTGGTTTGAATATCTGTGAGGACGCTTGGTTTGACGAGCCGGCGCGCGCGGCCAAGGCGGCCGGGGCGCAGGTGCTGTGCGTGTTGAACGCCTCGCCTTTCCACGTCGGCAAGGCCGAGGAGCGCGAGCAGCGCATGGCCGAGCGGGCACGTGATGTGGGCCTGCCGCTGCTGTATTCCCATCTGGTGGGCGGGCAAGACGAGGTGGTGTTTGACGGCGCCTCGTTTGCACTCAATGCGAATGGCGAGTTGGCTGCCCGGGCGCCCATCTTCGAGGAAGCGCTGACGCTGCTGGAGATCGATGCGTCCGGGCAGGTCAAGGGTCAGGTCTTGCCTTTGCCGAGTCTTGAGGCGCAGGTCTGGGCCGCCCTGGTCACCGGCGTGCGCGACTATGTGGGCAAGAATGGCTTCCCCGGCGTGTTGCTGGGCCTGTCCGGCGGCATCGACTCGGCCTTGGTGTTGGCGATCGCGGTCGATGCGCTGGGCGCCGACAAGGTCCGCACCGTGATGATGCCTTCGCCTTACACGGCCGATATTTCCTGGATCGATGCCCGAGACATGGCCGAGCGGCTCGGCGTCCGCTATGACGAAAAGTCGATCTCGCCAATGTTTGACGCCTTCAATGCGAGCCTGGTGGATGAGTTCAAGGGCTTGGCGCTTGACGCGACCGAAGAGAACATCCAGGCCCGTATTCGCGGCACTTTGCTGATGGCCTTGTCGAACAAGTTCGGGTCCATCGTGCTGACCACCGGCAACAAGAGCGAGATGGCGACCGGCTATTGCACGCTTTACGGCGATATGGCGGGCGGCTTCGCGGTGATCAAGGACGTCGCCAAGACGCTGGTGTTTCGTCTCGCGCGCTGGCGCAACGAGCAGCCCACCTTGCGGCTCGATGGGTCGGTGTTGACGACGGCGCCCATCATCCCGGAGCGCATCATTACGCGCCCACCGTCGGCCGAGCTGCGCCCCGATCAGAAAGACCAGGACAGCCTGCCGCCTTATGAGGTCTTGGACGCGATCCTGGCCCGCTATATGGAAGAAGACCAGTCGCTCGCCGAAATCGTCGCGGCGGGCTTTGCGGTGGCCGATGTCGAGCGGGTTACCAGGCTGATCAAGATCAATGAATACAAGCGCCGTCAGGCACCGATCGGCATCCGCATCACGCACCGAGCCTTCGGTCGCGATTGGCGCTATCCGATTACATCGAAGTTCCGTGCTTAAATAAAGTCAATCCCACCTGTTTTGGAGCGTCAAACCATGAAGCAAATCACCGCCATCATCAAGCCCTTCAAGTTGGACGAGGTCCGCGAATCGTTGGCCGAGGTGGGCGCGTCGGGTCTGACCGTGACCGAGGTCAAGGGCTTTGGGCGCCAAAAAGGCCATACCGAGCTCTACCGTGGCGCCGAATATGTGGTCGACTTTTTGCCCAAGGTGAAGGTCGAGGTGGTGGTCAAGGACGAAGACGTCGAGCGCTGCATCGACGCCATTTTGAAGGCCGCCAAAACCGGCAAGATCGGTGACGGCAAGATCTTCGTTACGCCTGTTGAGCAAGTGGTGCGTATCCGCACCGGCGAGACCGACGAAGAAGCGGTCTAAGTCAAAACTTCAGCCGCCGAAGCGCTGCCACAGCGCCGCAGCCCAAATTCCTGCGCTCAGCAGCAAGGACAGCAGCACCGCTGCGCTGGCCAGGTCTTTGGCGCGCTTGGACAGGTCGTGCAATTCGAACGAGACACGGTCGATGGCGGCCTCGATGCCGGAGTTCAGCAACTCGACGATCAGCACCAGCATCAGCGAGCCCAGCAATAAGGCGGTCTGCACCCAGCCCTGGCCCAACCAAAAGGCCAAGGGCGTCGCGACGATCAGCAACCAGACTTCTTGGCGAAAGGCACTCTCGCCGGTGTACGCAGCGCGTAGACCGGCCAAGGAATAGCCTGCCGCGTGAAGAATGCGGGTCAGACCGGTTTTGCCTTTGTAGGGGTTGCTCATCGCTTGACGGGTTTTTGGGTGATCAATTGTGTGCCGCACAGCACGTCGTGCAGGAATTGCCCGCTTGAGTGCAGGCGACTTAGCATGGCGTAAGCGGCGACTCCCGCCAGTAGTGCGCTGAAGATGGCACCCGTGCTGCGCACGCCGATCAGCCAGACGCTCAGCAAGGCGGGTGCAAACCACAGCCAGCTCAGGCAGTAACGCGCCAATGCGCGCAGCCGGCTCAAGGGCTGGCCCTGCAGGTCGACGAGGCGTATGTGCCAAGCCTTCATCGCCACGGTCTGGCCGCCTCGGGTCCAAAACCAGGCGAAGTAGACACCTAGCACGATGAACAACACAGCTTGCAAAGCATGCTGCCCCTTCAGCGCGTGGCGTTGCTGCGTCAAGGTGCCGAACAAAAAAGCGGTGGCGAACACGACGCCGAACAGCACCACGCCTTCATACATAAAGGCAGCCATCCGCCTCTTCAGGCTTGGCCGCTCTTGGCTTTCAACCGTCATGGCGCCGAAGCGCCAGGCTGTGGTCTTTTGGGCAGCAAGGTCTTGCTGTCGACCAGATTAGGGTCGACCAAAACTTTGGTGTTTCCGGCCAATTGGTGGGCTGGGACCAGCTTGCCTTGGGTCATCAGTATTGTCGTCGCGCCCGGTTTGGCTTGCAGCAAGGTGGCTGCAACGGCCTTGGGCGCTTGGTTTGAAGTCGCCAGGGGTACCAGATTGGACTTGGCCTGTGGCGCCCCATTGCTTTGACCAGCGGCGCTGCCGGGGCCAGTGTTGGTCAGCTTGGTCGCCTGGGTCTCCAATTTTTTAGCCGCTTTCTCGGCCAATTGCTGGCGCTGCTCTGGGGGCAAGGCTTGATAGGCTTCCCACTTGGCTTGGCGTTCATCGGCGTTGATCTTCTTGGCGCCTTGGAATGCAATTCTTGCTTGTTGGCGCTCGGCCGGACTCAGTCGCGCCCATTCGCGCATGCGTTCTTGCAGGCGCGCCTGCTCTTGTGCAGGCAGGGCAGAAAACCGAGTCGCCACTTCCAGCCATTGGCTTTTGCGCGCCGCGTCGAGCGCGTCCCAGTCCTGCTCCAAAGGCAAGAGCGCAGTCTTTTGCGCAGGGCTCAGTTTGGCCCAGCCAGGTGCCGGTAGCAGCGCGTTCGGTGCGGCAATCTTCTCGGCGCTGATGCGCTGCAGGGGCTCGGGTGAGGGCGGGGCCGCGACTGTGGCACTGACGATGGGCGTCGCGCCCTCGGGTGCGCTGGCCGAGGGGCTCTGCGCCAAGGCCGGCCCCAGGGCAAGACCCGCGATAAGCGCAACGGTCAGGCGGGCAGGCAGGCGCTTGGGGCTGGGCGAGTGAGAGTGGCTCACGAATCTATTCATGGGCGCAGATTACTCTTCTTGCTCATCGTTCAAATATTCCTTGAAGCCTGGGTCGCCGTAGGCGGCGGGCGGCAATTTGTCCGACAGCAAACCGGTGTCAATTTCTGCTGCGGCCAGAATTTGCTCATACCACTGGCTGTGCTGAATCACCGCCAAGCCCAGCACCAACAGAAGCAGCGGCAAAAGGGACGTCAGCTTCAACCAGCGCGGCGAGTCGCCTCCGCGTCCAAGGCTCAGGGCCGAGCCCGAGCGCACCAGTACCGAGGCCGGGGCGGCTTGAGCCTGTGCCGCACGGGCGTGGCGGGCTTTCATCAAGGCCTGCTCGCGCGCAAAGCTGAGCCGCTCGGCGACGTTTGCGGGCAGGTTCTGAGCCTGATCGCTCAAACCGGCCGCCACGCGCAAGCCGAAGCGGGCGACGAGGGCGTCTTCGTTGGACGCATGGTCCATTCCAAATTGCGACTTGTTCATAAAGTAATCCCCTTGGCCTTCAGCGATTTTGCCAATGCATGCGTGGCGCGGGAGCAGTGCGTTTTCACGCTGCCTTCCGAGCAACCCATGACGATCGCGGTTTCAGCGACATCCATTTCCTCCCAGTAACGCAGCAGGAAGGCTTCCCGTTGACGTGCGGGCAATTCAGCCACTTCGGCGTCGATGGCTTGCAAGATTTGGCCCCTGGAAACCTCATCGGCAGCACTTAATGCGCCCAATGTGCCTTCTTGCGCTTCCAGCACCTCCAGCAGGTTGAAATCGCCATCCGGATCGCTGGACTCAAAGTCCGACATATTTTGCATGACCGCATTGCGAGTCTTCTTGCGACGGAAGTAATCCATCGTCGCGTTCGACAAGATGCGCTGAAACAACAGTGGCAACTCGGCCGCCGGACGGTCGAAGTATTTTTCCGCCAGCTTGATCATGGCGTCTTGCACGATGTCCAGGGCCGCGTCATCGTCACGCACCATATAAGCGGTGCGCTTGAAGGCGCGCCGGTCGACGGCACGCAGGAAATCATTGAGTTCTTTGTCGGTGGCCAAGGAGAGGAGAGGGACTGAACCCGATGCTGGCAAAACAGCGCGAAGTATCGCATTGCGAGAGCGTTCTCTATTCGCCGAGTCGGCTTGGCCTCAAGTCCAGTGCATAATGCTGCTTCGCACAAAGAAAATTCTGGTCTTCAGCTGGCAGCCCGACCGGGGCACCACCTTTTTGATCGCGCAGGTTCCGAGTCCGCCTCACGAGGGCACGAGTAGGAACACCAATGGTTTTTCGTTAGAGAAATTCACAAAGGTTCTAAATGGATATGTCAAGCGCGGATGTCAAGCGTGCCGGTTCGGCACCGCTAAATTCCCAAACACAAAATTCTTCCTCTGAGCTGAACGGCTCCGAGATTCTGGTTCGCTGCCTGCAGGCCGAAGGTGTTCAATACCTTTGGGGCTACCCGGGCGGCGCAGTGCTGTACATCTACGACGCACTGTACAAACAAGAGACCATTCAGCACGTGCTGGTGCGTCACGAGCAGGCCGCCGTGCATGCCGCTGACGGCTATGCCCGCGCCACCGGTGATGTAGGCGTCGCCCTCGTCACTTCCGGCCCCGGCGTGACGAACGCCGTCACCGGCATCGCCACCGCCTATATGGACTCGATCCCGATGGTGATCGTGACCGGCCAGGTGCCCACGCCGGCTATCGGTCTCGACGCCTTCCAGGAATGCGATACCGTTGGCATCACCCGCCCGATCGTCAAGCACAACTTCCTGGTCAAGGATGTGCGCGATCTGGCGATGACGATGAAAAAGGCCTTTCACATCGCCCGTACCGGTCGCCCCGGCCCGGTGGTGGTGGACATCCCCAAGGATGTCTCGATGGCCAAGCTGGGCAGCACGTTCGAGTACCCCAAGCATGTGGAGATGCGCTCCTACAACCCGGCGCGCAAGGGTCACACCGGCCAGATTCGCAAGGCGGTGCAACTGCTCTTGCAGGCCAAGAGGCCGTATATCTATTCGGGCGGCGGCGTCATCCTGGGCGAGGCCTCGGCCGAACTGCGCGAGCTGACCAACTTGCTCGGCTACCCCTGCACCAACACTTTGATGGGCCTGGGTGCGATTGCCGCCAGCGACCCCAAGTTCCTTGGCATGCTGGGCATGCACGGCACCTACGAAGCAAACATGACCATGCAGCACTGCGATGTGCTGCTGGCCGTGGGCGCGCGTTTCGATGACCGGGTGATCGGCAACCCCAAGCATTTCGCTCAGGTCGAGCGCAAGATTATCCATGTGGACATCGACCCTTCGTCGATCTCCAAACGGGTGCGGGTCGACATCCCCATCGTCGGTGACGTCAAGGACGTGCTGCAGGAATTGATCTTTCAGATCAAGGAAGCGCAGGCCAAGCCGGACGCGGCGTCCATCAATGCCTGGTGGAGCCAGATCAATGAATGGCGCCGTCGCGAGTGCTTGGTCTACAAGACCTCAAGCGATGTGATCAAGCCGCAGATGGTGGTCGAAACCTTGTGGAACCTGACCAAGGACAGCGACGCCTATATCACTTCGGACGTCGGCCAGCACCAAATGTGGGCGGCGCAGTTCTACCGCTTTGAGCAGCCGCGCCGCTGGATCAACTCCGGCGGCCTGGGCACCATGGGCGTGGGCTTGCCCTACGCGATGGGCATCAAGATGGCGCGACCCAAGGCGGATGTGTTTTGTATCACCGGCGACGGCTCGATCCAGATGAATATCCAGGAGCTCTCGACCTGCAAGCAGTACGAGACGCCGGTGAAGATCTTGTCGCTGAACAATCGCTATCTCGGCATGGTGCGGCAGTGGCAGGAGCTGGACTACGGCAAGCGCTACTCGCACAGCTATATGGAAGCGCTGCCCGACTTCGTCAAGCTGGCCGAGGCTTATGGCCATATCGGCCTGGTGGTCGAGAAGCCCGGCGATGTCGAGGGCGCGCTGCGCGAAGCGATCCGCCTGAAGGACCGCACGGTCTTTCTGGACATCCGCACCGATCCGACCGAGAACGTCTGGCCCATGGTGCAGACGGGCAAGGGCATTTCGGAAATGCGCCTGGGGTCCGAAGACCTTTGAGTCGACCGAGCATGGCCGGGGCCGTTGCGTTACCGCGCGCGGTCAGTGGCCTTGTGAAGTCAGCAAGAAGTCGTACGCACTCCCTTAAATCGAATAGCGTGGCCAAGAACCGTCAGTTACCGCTGCCGGTTTGAAGAGCGCGAAGGACGAGGAAAAATGAAGCACATCATTGCATTGCTGATCGAGAACGAGCCGGGCGCGCTGTCGCGCGTGGTGGCGCTGTTCTCGGCCCGTGGCTACAACATCGAGAGCCTGACCGTGGCGCCGACCGAGGACCCCTCGCTGTCGCGCATGACCATCGTCACCACCGGCTCGGACGAGGTGATCGAGCAGATCACCAAGCATCTGAACCGCCTGATTGAGGTGGTCAAGGTGGTTGATCTGACCGAAGGCAATTACACCGAGCGCGAACTGATGCTGATCAAGGTTCGCGCCGTCGGCAAGGAGCGCGAAGAAATGAAGCGCACCGCCGACATCTTCCGCGGCCGCATCATCGATGTGACCGAGAAGACCTACACGATCGAGTTGACCGGAGATTCATCCAAGCTGGATGCCTTCATCGATTCGATCGACCGGGCTTCGATTCTGGAGACGGTGCGCACCGGCACCAGCGGCATCGGCCGCGGCGAGCGCATTCTGCGCGTCTGATGACTCACCCCCGAAGCGCTTCGCGCTCCCCCTCGAGGGGGCGAACCCAGCGGCCCGGCAAAGCCGGTTCCACGGGTTCCGCTTGGTTTGACCGTGTAGCGTGACGAAGCCGCAGCACAAATTGACTGATCAATTTACTAATTTTTCCTGGAGCACGATATGAACGTTTTTTATGACAAGGACGCTGACCTGAGCCTGATCAAGGGCAAGAACGTCACCATCATCGGCTACGGCTCACAAGGCCATGCCCACGCACTGAACCTGAACGACAGCGGCTGCAAAGTGACCGTCGGTCTGCGCCGCAGCGGTGCATCCTGGGCCAAGGCCGAGAATGCCGGCTTGAAGGTTGCCGAAATCGCCGACGCCGTCAAGGCCGCCGACGTGGTGATGATCTTGCTGCCCGACGAGCAAATCGCCGAGGTCTACAAGAACGAAGTCGAGCCCAATATCAAGCAAGGCGCTTCGCTGGCCTTCGCCCACGGTTTCAATGTCCACTACGGTCAAGTGACTCCACGCGCTGACCTGGACGTTTGGATGGTCGCTCCCAAGGCCCCTGGCCACACTGTGCGCGGCACCTATGCCCAGGGCGGCGGCGTGCCACACCTGATCGCTGTCTACGCCGACAAGTCGGGCAAGGCGCGTGATCTGGCCCTGAGCTATGCCTCGGCCAATGGCGGCGGCAAGGCCGGCATCATCGAAACCAACTTCCGTGAAGAAACCGAAACCGACTTGTTCGGCGAGCAAGCTGTTCTGTGCGGCGGCGCAGTGGAGCTGATCAAGGCCGGTTTCGAAACGCTGACCGAAGCCGGTTACGCGCCCGAGATGGCCTATTTCGAGTGCTTGCACGAGCTCAAGCTGATTGTTGATCTGATCTATGAAGGCGGCATCGCCAACATGAATTACTCGATCTCCAATAACGCCGAGTATGGTGAGTATGTGACCGGCCCCAAGGTCGTCACTTCCGCCACCAAGGACGCGATGCGCCAATGCCTGAAGGACATTCAGACCGGCGAATACGCGAAGAGCTTCATCCTTGAGAACAAGGCCGGCGCGCCAACGCTGCTGAGCCGCCGCCGCCTGACCGCCGAGCATCCGATCGAGCAAGTCGGCGAGAAGTTGCGCGCGATGATGCCTTGGATCAAGGCGAACCGTCTGGTTGATCAATCTAAAAACTGATTGATGCCTTAGCAGTGAAAGCCGCGCTGCCGACAGGTTGCGCGGCTTTTTCATTGGCGCCATGTTGTATCCTCCCGACCCATGACCGATCTCAAGAAAAAGACCCAGAACGACTTGCCGGACGATGACGATGACGGCGCGCCGGAGTTGCCTCGGCCGCGCCGCAAGGGCATTTATGTCTTGCCCAATGCGATCACGCTGGCTGCGCTGTTCTCGGGCTTCTATGCCATCGTGATGGCGATGAATGGCCGCTTCGAGGTGGCCTGCATCGCGATCTTCTGCTCAGCCGTGCTTGATAGCTTGGACGGCCGCGTGGCCCGCATGACCAATGCGCAAAGCGCCTTCGGCGAGCAGATGGACAGCCTCTCGGACATGGTCAGCTTTGGCGCAGCACCCGCGTTGATCGTCTATATCTGGGCCTTCAAGGACATGGGCAAGCTGGGCTGGATCCCGAGCTTTGTCTACATCGCCGGGGCGGCGCTGCGGCTGGCGCGTTTCAACGTCAATATCGGCGTGGTCGACAAGCGCTTTTTCCAAGGCCTGCCCAGCCCGGCCGCTGCGGCGATTGTGATCGGCATGATCTGGGCTTTTGATGACTACGGCTTCAAGCAGGTAACAGGGATATCTTGGGTGGTCTGGACCGCGTTTGGCATGACCTTGTTTGCCGGCCTGTCTATGGTGACCAATGCGCCGTTCTACAGCTTCAAGGTCGTCGGGGCCCGCCGTACCGTGCCTTTTGTGGTGCTGGTCGCGATTGCCCTGGCCATCGTGTTGATCAGTCAGAATCCGCCCTTGGGTCTGTTCTTGATCTTCTGTGCCTATGGGCTGTCGGGTTATGTGATCTATTTTTGGCGTAAGGCCAAAGGCCGACCGGTCAGCATGATTGCCACTTCGACCCACGATCCCGACGAGCAGGGCCTGCACCGCTGAAGTGGCGTGCTATATTGAGTTCATGAACTTTGCATCTGCGATCAGCCTGCTACTACTAGGAACCTCTCGGGTTCGCTGATCGCTCACGTCAACAGCTTTCTGCATCACAGCCCGCCAAGCAAACGCTTCGCGGGCTTTTTTTCAATCCTTTTCTTCTGGAGTTCACCGTGGCCGACCAATTGATCATCTTTGACACCACCTTGCGTGACGGCGAACAAAGCCCCGGCGCCTCGATGACCAAGGACGAAAAGCTGCGTATTGCACGCCAGTTGGAGCGCCTGCGAGTGGATGTGATCGAGGCCGGTTTTGCGGCCTCCAGCAATGGTGACTTCGAGGCCGTCAAGGCCATCGCCGACGCGGTC
Organism: Roseateles albus; assembly: GCF_028595345.1. NCBI lineage: Bacteria > Pseudomonadati > Pseudomonadota > Betaproteobacteria > Burkholderiales > Sphaerotilaceae > Roseateles > Roseateles albus. The sequence continues at coordinate 21,217 of NZ_JAQQXT010000023.1, forward strand.
CGCGAAAGCACGATTTGCTCACTGGCTCGCGCTAATGACCGCGACATCGCCCGCGCTGCTGAAGCGCTCAAGGGCGCGGCGCGTTCGCGCATTCACACCTTCATTGCCACCAGCGAGTTGCATATGGAGAAAAAACTGCGCATGACGCGTGAGCAGGTGTTGGAGCAAGCGATCCAAGCCGTCCGCTTTGCGCGTAACTTGAGCGGCGACATCGAGTTCTCGCCCGAGGACGGCTACCGCTCGGACCCGGACTTTCTGGCCCGCGTGGTCGAGGCGGTGATCAAGGAGGGCGCCCGCACCATCAACATCCCCGACACGGTCGGCTATGCGATCCCCGAGCTGTACGGCAACTTCATCAAGACCTTGCGTGAGCGGGTGCCGAATTCCGATCAGGCAATCTGGTCCGTGCATTGCCACAATGACTTGGGGATGGCGGTCGCCAACTCGCTGGCCGGCGTGCAAATCGGCGGTGCACGTCAGATCGAGTGCACGATCAATGGCTTGGGTGAGCGGGCCGGCAACTGCTCGCTGGAAGAAGTGGTGATGGCGGTCAAGACAAGGCGTGACTACTTTGGTCTGGATGTGAACATCGACGCCACGCAAATTCTGCCGGCCTCGCGCTTGGTGTCGCAGACCACCGGTTTTGTGGTGCAGCCGAACAAGGCGGTGGTCGGGGCCAATGCCTTTGCCCATGCCTCGGGCATTCATCAGGACGGCGTGCTGAAGGCGCGTGATACCTATGAAATCATGCGCGCCGAAGATGTGGGCTGGAGTGCCAACAAGATCGTACTGGGCAAGCTGTCGGGCCGGAACGCCTTCAAGCAGCGGCTGCAGGAGTTGGGCATCGCGCTTGAGTCCGAGGCCGAAGTGAACGCAGCCTTCGTGCGTTTCAAGGATTTGGCCGATCGCAAGAACGAGATTTTTGACGAGGACATCATTGCCTTGGTGATGGACGAATCGGTCACTGCCGAGAATGAGCATTACCGCCTGATCGCCTTGGCGCAGAAATCGGAGATGGGTGAGCGGCCGCATGCCAGCGTGGTGTTCGCGGCCGGTGCGGTCGAGCATCGGATGGAGAGCGGCGGCAACGGTCCCGTCGATGCAGTTCTAAGAGCGATCGAGTTGGCCGCTCAAAGTGGCGCCGAGATGTTGCTCTATTCGGTCAATGCCATCACCAGTGGCAGCACAGAATCGCAGGGAGAGGTGACGGTGCGGCTGCAGTTTGGCGGGCGCGTCGTCAACGGCGTTGGGGCAGACCCCGATATCGTTGTGGCCTCAGCCAAGGCTTACTTGAGTGCCTTGAATAAATTGCATAGCAAGATCGAGCGGGTGGCGGCACAGGGTTGAGTATCAACACAAGCTGACTGCGCCATTTTTTAACGCAAGCGAAGCTTGAAGAGCTGCTTGTAAGCTTTTGATCTTGCTAGTATTTTTCCTATCATCTACACTGCAAATCAGTAGCTGGGGTACGGATTGAAGAATTTTTCGAAATACTTGACTGGCGGGACCCTGCGGACGGTGGTGGCCGCTTTGGCGGTCGCCTGCGCGGCCTTGCCCGTGCATGAGGCGGCCGCAGCAGCTGCAAACAAGCCCGTTAAAAAATCGGCGCAAAAATATGCGCCCAAGCCGGTGGCGAAAGAGGTCCGTAAAGTCAAGCCGGCTTCACGCACGCCGCGCAAGGCCGTGGCGCCTGTCGTCGAGGCAGTGGCCAAACCAACTTTTGGCCAGTTGTACGGCCTGCACGCGGCGGCCGACCCCTTGGATCTGAAGTCCAGCGTGGCATTGGTGATGGATCAAGACACCAATGAGGTCTTGTTCGCCAAGAACTCACAGGCGGTCCTGCCCATCGCTTCGATCACCAAGCTGATGACGGCCCTCGTGGTGGTGGAGGCCGGGCAGTCCTTGGACGAAAAGCTGACCATCAGCGACGAGGATATCGATACCGAGAAGGGCACACGCTCTCGCTTGGCGGTGGGCACCACCTTGACCCGCGGCGAGATGATGCATCTGGCCTTGATGTCATCGGAAAACCGCGCCGCCAATGCCCTGGGTCGCCACTACCCGGGCGGTTTGGACGTCTTTGTGGCGGCAATGAATCAAAAAGCCCAAGCCTTGGGCATGCGTGATACGCATTATGTCGAGCCAACCGGTTTGTCGAGCCGCAACCAGTCCAGCGCCAATGATTTGGCGGCCCTGGTCAAGGTAGCGCACGAGGTACCTTTGCTGCGGGAGTTGTCCACGTCCCGTGAGCACCAAGTCGCGCTGGGTCGGCGCCAGGTCCAGTTTCACAGCACGAACGGCCTGCTCAGCAGCAAGTCTTGGGATATCGGTCTGCAAAAGACCGGTTTCATTAACGAGGCCGGGCGCTGTTTGGTGATGCAGGCCCGCATGGCCGGTCGCAAAGTGATCATGGTCTTGCTCGATTCGACCGGCAAGTACTCGCGTATCGGTGATGCGGAGCGTGTGCGCAAATGGGTGCTCAGCAACCCCGCCGCTTTGGCCCAGCCCTTGAAGGCGGTGCTCTGAGCAAGAGTCTTGCTGCTGTGACCCGTCCTGAGATAGGTTGACACTCAGAACGGTTGAAGAAATGCCGGTTACCCGGCGATGGACGCCCGGTGCACTGCATCGGGCGTTTGCATGTTGGCGATTGCATCGAACTGACCCACCGCGATCACGCAATACTGACCCACTGCTAGAGGCTACCCCAAGGTGCCTGCGTCAGTAGATTGGGATTGATTCTCGTCCTTGGATGAAGCTCC
>NZ_JAQQXT010000024.1:0-22818 GCF_028595345.1 Roseateles albus
GCTGCTGGGCGGCCTGATGGCACACCAGAAGGCTTGGCGACATCAATTCGCACCATAACGGCAAGCCTCACCAGGAACTGCTTCAGTTGCTTGCTTCGGCAAAACGAATTTTGCAGGTCCGACCAAGTAACCCGTTTGCTGCGCGGCGAGTTCGACCATGCGGTCCGCTGTTTCCGCATAGCCCAGCTCGACCGAGTTGCGCTGGCTGGTGAAGATCACCGCGTAATAGGGTGGCTCGAACTCGAAATTCTTCATCGTCACAGCCCTCTGGCCAGATCCATTGCTTCTTCGATCCGCTCGACCGCATGCACGGTCAGCCCCTCGATTGCCTTTTTCGGCGCGTTCGCCTTGGGCACCACGGCGACGCTAAAACCGAGCTTGGCGGCTTCCTTCAGCCGCTCCTGACCGCGCGGCGCCGGCCGCACCTCACCGGCCAGACCGATTTCGCCGAAGGCAATGAAACCCTTGGGCAGCGGGCGGCCGCGCAGCGAACTCTGAATCGCCAGCAGCACCGCCAAGTCGGCCGCAGGCTCGCTGATGCGCACGCCGCCGACCGCGTTGATGAACACATCCTGATCGTTGGTGGCCACGCCGGCATGGCGGTGCAAGACCGCTAACAACATCGCCAAGCGGTCCTTGTCGAGGCCGACCGAGAGCCGCCTCGGGCTGGGGCCACCGCTGTCGACCAGCGCTTGCAGCTCCACCAAGAGCGGCCGCGTGCCTTCCAGCGTCACCAGCACGCAAGAACCCGGCACCGGCTCGCCGTGCGTGCTCAGAAAAATAGCGCTCGGGTTGGCAACGCCTTTCAAGCCCTTTTCGGTCATCGCGAACACGCCGATCTCGTTGACAGCGCCGAAGCGGTTCTTGATCGCCCGCACCAGCCGAAAGCTCGAATGCGTGTCGCCCTCGAAGTACAGCACCGTGTCGACGATGTGCTCCAGCACGCGCGGCCCGGCAATCGCCCCTTCCTTGGTGACATGGCCCACCAAGACGATCGCGCAGCCGCTGGACTTGGCCGTGCGGGTCAGCTGCGCCGCGCATTCGCGCACCTGGGCGACCGAGCCGGGTGCGGAAGTCAGATGTTCGGAATAGAGCGTCTGGATCGAATCGATCACGCAAAAAGCGGGCTGTTCGGCCTCCAGCGTGGCGAGGATTTTCTCCAGGCTGATTTCGGCCAGCACCCGCACCTTGCTGCCGGCCAGCCCGAGGCGGCGAGAGCGCATCGCGATCTGCGCGCCCGATTCCTCGCCGGTCACGTACAGCACCGGCAGCTTGTGGGACAAATCTTCAATCGCCTGCAACAGCAAGGTGGACTTGCCGATGCCGGGGTCGCCGCCGATCAAGACCACGCCGCCGGCGACGATGCCGCCGCCCAGAACGCGGTCCAGCTCTTCCTGGCCAGTGGGGGTGCGCTCGAAGTCAGCCGCTTCGATCTCGCTCAGCGTGGCAACGGGCTGGCTTTTGGCCAGGGCTTGATAGCGGCTGTTTTTCACGCTGGCGCCCGGTGTTTCGGCAATCCCTTCGACCAAGGTGTTCCAGGCGCCACAAGATGGGCATTTACCCAACCATTTGGGGCTCACTCCGCCACAATCGCTGCAGGTGTAGATTGATTTTTCTTTGGCCATGGGGCGGATTGTCCCTGCAAGTCGGGCTTCAGCTATGCAGCAAAACTGCCGATGGTCTTAGTTCCGTCAACAGGGACCACAAAGAATGACTACAGAGATCACGGATCTGCCGGCCGCTGCAGCCGAGGCGCCGGCAGAGGCGGCCGGCGCTGCGCAAGCCGAACTGAGCGCAGAAGAGCAAGCCGCCGCCGAGGCGGAGGCCGCCCGTCTGCAAGCCCAGCGGGATGCTGAGCGTGAGGTGGAACGCGAAGCAGAAGAGAAGGCCGCAGCCGAACGCGAGGCGCGCTACAAGCGCCTGATGCAAAAGATTTCCAAACAAGCCGACTTCGCTTCGATGAAGGATTCGGTGCGCTTGATGCAGAAGATTTCGCGCTCCGAGAACGCCCATGCGCGCGCGCTCAGCGGCGCGATTTCGGAAGATATCGCGATGACGTCCAAGCTTTTGCGACTGGTCAACGCGGCTTTTTACAGCTCGGCCGGTGGCGGCACGATCACCAGCTTGCAACGTGCGGTCGCGCTGATGGGCTTTCAGACCGTGGGCATGATGGCCAACTCATTGATGTTGTTCGACCGCCTGCCCAAGGGGTCTGACGGCAACCGGCTGCGCGAAGAGTTTGGCCGCGCCCAGTTGGCCGCGCTGCTGGCGCAGCAGTTTTGCAACCGCAACAAGCAGCTTGAGGTGGCTTATCTGGCGGCCTTGTTCCAGAACCTCGGCGGCATGTTGGGGGGCCTGCATTTCCCCGAGGAGTTGTACGGCTTTGAGGAAAAGCTGGCGACGCGCGGTCTGGCCACCGGCAAGCATGAATGGATGGATGCGCGCGACAAACTGGCGCGCGAGCACTGGGGCGTGGACATTGAGGACATCGCGATCGATGTGGCCGAACAATGGGGTTGGCCAGAAACCGTGCGCCACGGCATGCGCCGCCTGCAGCCCAGCAGCAGCGAGCGCGCCGCCAGCGCCGAGGAATACCAGCGCGTGCTTTGCACCTCGGCCAATGTCTTGGCGGCCCAGTTGCTGGGCCTGCCCGGTGGCGGCTCGGCGGAAGAAAAAGCCGAGGCCCGGCGCGTCTGCGTCGAGCGCTTTGCGGCCGAGATGGCCGTGCCCTTGAGCCTCAACCCGGAGCCGCTGGTCGAGGAAGTGGCCGGCGTTCAAGAGCTTTGGAATGACTTGGCGCAGGTGCTGGGCTTCGGCCCGGTGGCGGCACCTCCGGCGGCCAAGCCTGCCAAGGCTGCCGATCCAGCCGCCGATCCCGCCGCCAAACCCGGCGCGGCCAAGGTGGCAACGGCAGCGGCCGCCGCGCCGGTCGCCGCTGCGCCCAAACCGGCTGCTGCCGCGCCGCGCCCTGCGGCACCGGTGGCGCCTGTCAATCCGGCGGTGGCCGAGTCGCTGTCCGACGCGCTCGAAAAACTCAGCGGCCTGGTCTTGGCCGGAGCGCCTGCCGGGCAGCTCTTGCAGCTGTGCATGCGGCAGATGCATGAAGCGCTGGGCTTGCGCCGCGTGGTGGTCTGCTTGCGCGACGGCAGCGGGCAGATGTTGAAGGGCGGCATGGGCGTGGGCGAGCGCGCCACGGCCCTTGCGCCGGTGTTCCAGATCCCGCTGCAGCCGCCGAGCGAGTTGTTCGGCCTGCTGTGCAGCAAGGGCGCCGACACCTTGATCTCGGACACCGCCGACCCGGTGATTGCGCAGCGCTTGCCGGCTTGGTTCCGCAACCAGGTGCAGGCCGGCACCTTTGTGCTGCTGCCCATGGTGGCGGGCGGCCAAGTGCTGGGCGCCTTCTATGGCGACAAGGCCGATCCCGGTACCTTGCAAATCAGCGAGCGCGAGTTGACCTTGTTGAAGACGCTGCGCAATCAGGTCGTGATGGCCTTGCGCTTTGGTGGCGGCAACAGCTAGCGCCGAAATTCACCGGCATCATGCAGCTGCTGAAACTGGTTGCCGAGCAAATTCGGATCGGTGCGCGCCTGCCCTTCAATGTGCGCGACGCCGAGGGCGGCCTGCTCTTGGCCTGCGGCCAGATCGTCATCAGTGCGGCGCAGCTGGCGGCCTTGCTCGCGCGGGGCATGTATGCCGATGTGGCGGAGTTGCGCGCGCTGCAGGCCGGCGGCCAAGTGCCCGCCGAGCCGCCGCCGCTGGCCACGCGTTGGGCGCAGGCGGTGTGGGCGGTCGATGCGATGTTGAAGACTTTGCCCGACGGCCTGCAGTTCATGGCAAGTTGCGATGAGACGACCAGCGAGGTGATCGCCCTGGCGGTGCAAGACGGCGATATGGCGCTGTACCAAACCGTGCGTCAAGAAGGCTTGCAACTGCGCCTCTACGGTCTGACGCATGCCTTGTACGTGGCCACCTTGAGCTTGATGGTGGCGCGGCGGCTGGGCTGGGCTGAGTCGCGCCAGCGCAAGGTCGTGAAGGCAGCGTTGACGATGAATGCCAGCATCATCGAGCTGCAAGGCGTCTATGCGATGACGGGCGGGCGCCTGACCCAGTCTCAGCGCGAGCAGCTGCGCTTGCATCCGGACGAAGCCTGCAAACGCCTGCGGGCCGCCGGTGTCGATGATGAGGAATGGCTGCAAGCCGTGGCTCAGCATCATGAGCAAGTGAGCGGCCGGGGCTACCCCAGGGGTCTGCGCGATGTCGGTGAGATGGCCCGGCTGTTGCGCCTGGTGGATGTGTTCTTGGCCAAGATCAGTTCCAGGGTCAACCGCCCGGCGCTGGAGATCAAGCAGGCGGCGCGCGAGGTCTATGAGCAAAATCCGGGCAACCCCTTGGCTGCCTCGTTGATCAAAGAATTTGGCATGTACCCACCGGGCGAGTTGCTGCGCTTGGCCAATGGTGATCTGGCCGTGGTGATTCGGCGCGGCGCCACGCTGCAATGCCCCTTGGTGATGGCCTTGGCCGACAAGCGCGGCCAGCTCAAGGCGCAACTGATCCGCTACGACACGGCGCAGCGCGAATTTGCGGTGGTGGCGGTAGAGAGTGACAAAAGCCTGATGGCCCGCATCCCGAGCGAGCGCCTCTACGGTTTGTACGGTATGCATGGGCTGGACAGCCTGAATCCCACCCACTGATTCCAGGCCATTGCGACAGGGGCAAAACCCGTTCGTGCTACAAACCCGGCTTGTTTCGACTCAGCAGCTCAGGACTCAGCGATGGAATTTTCGACTTGGCTGGCCTTCTTCGCCGCCTCCTGGGCCATCAGCCTTTCCCCCGGTGCAGGCGCCATCGCAGCGATGAGCTCGGGGCTCAACCACGGCTTCCGGCGCGGCTACTTCACCACCTTTGGCCTGATTCTGGGCATCCTGACCCAGATTCTCTTGGTCGGTGCCGGCCTCGGCGCTTTGATCGCCACCTCCAGCATCGGTTTCGCACTGGTCAAGTATTTGGGGGTGGCCTATCTGGTCTATTTGGGCGTGCAGCAATGGCGTGCGCCGGCCACGCCCATGGTGGCGGCCCGCAGCGAAGGCGCTCAAATCACGCGCCGCCATTTGGTGCTGCGCGGCTGGGGCATCAACGCGGTCAACCCCAAGGGCACGGTGTTTTTGCTGGCGGTGGTGCCGCAGTTCTTGAATCTCAAGGGTGATTTGACCCAGCAATATCTGGTCATCGCCGCGACGCTGGCCTTCACCGATATGGTGGTGATGGCCGGCTACACGGCCTTGGCTGCAAGAGTCTTGTCGGCGCTGCGCTCCAGCCATCACATCCAGATCATGAACCGCAGCTTCGGCACGCTCTTCATCGTAGCCGGCGCCTTGCTGGCGAGCTTCAAGCGCAGCGCCTGATGAGCTTGTTTTGACTGCGCCAGCGATGAGAACGTGTTGACCGACTGTCCCTAGGTCTTGCCGCGCAAGATCGTCAGCGCCTGCGGCAGCGAATCGGCAGCAGGCAGGAAGTGGTCGATGGCGGCGCCCAGCGCCAGGCCCAAGAGCATGACCGCCAATGCGCCGCGCCAGGTGTGGCTGAAAGCCCGGCCCAGCCATCCTTCGCGTTGCTGGCGGTAAGCCAAGCCGCCCATCCAGGCCGACAGCGCCACTTCGACGCACACGAGCAGCAAGACCTCGACACCAAACAGCATCAAGACTGCTGCGCTCAACAGGCCTGCCAGCAAGGCGAAGATGGCCAACATGGCGGCCAAAGGTACGACGACGACGGCACCCTCGTCCAAGCCGCCGAGCACCTCTCCACCTAGCTTGGCCGCGCCACTAGCGAACTCTCCTGCGCTGTCAGCGGCCACATCCTTGAAATCAGCGCTGAAATCAGCACTGGCCCCTCCGCCGCCAAAGTCACCGCCGCCGCCGGATTCAAAAGCGCTGCGCGGCGCGCAGCCATCCTGTGACTGCAGAAGCATATCTGCAGCAATATCGGCACCGTCATAAGAATCCTTGTCGCGGTGAAGCAGGTAGCTTGCCCAAAGGCGCAAAAGCCCTAAATAGACCAGGTAAGTCATCGGCAGGAGCAAGGCGTAACGCCATGCCAGGGCCTCAACCCCTGCCCAACGAAGCAGCGCACCGCCTAGCAGCAGGGCGGCTAGCGTACAAACCGCAATCAAGGCGACATGGCAACGCAAGAAGCGCTCGCGGCGCAGTTTCTCGCGGGTCAATTGCATCCAGCGACGCTCGCTGCGGTAAATCGATGGGTTGACGGACATGGATCCTCCTCTGATGCACAGCTTGTGGCCATGTCGATACGTTTGGAACATGTTACAAGGCGCCTTGCTTCAATATCGGCTCCAGTGTGGGCGCAGGAATCTCAGTGAACCTCTCTACCCGCACCCTGTTCTGGGGCCCGACGCTGATCTGGGCCAGTACCTGGCATGTGATCCTGTATCAGCTGGCCAGCGGCGTGCCCGTGCTCAACTCGGTGGCCTGGCGCTTTGCGATTGCGGCGCTGTTGCTGGTCGGCTTGGCGCGCATGCGGGGCGAGTCCTTGCGCATGCCGGCCTCCGCACATGGCTTGATGTTGGCGACCGGCATCGTCCAGTACAGCGGCAATTACTTTTCGGTCTACGAGGCCGAGCGGCATATCCCGACCGGCCTGGTGGCGGTTTTGTTTTGTTTGATGGTGTTCGGTAACGCCTTGTCCGGGCGGCTCTTTTTCGGCCAATCGGTGACACGGCGGTTTTTGCTGTCGGCCAGCGGCGGGGTGGTCGGCGTGGTGATGATTTTCTGGCCCGAGATTGCGGCAACGGGCGCGCGGCCCAGCGCCGCTTTAGGCCTGGGCTTGGGGCTGTTGGCCGTCTTGGCCGCCTGCATAGGCAATGTGCTGACGCTGACGCTGACAAGGCGCGGGCTGGCGCTGGTGCCCGTGCTGGCCTGGAGCATGGGCTATGGCGCGGTCTTTCTGATTTTGATGTCGCTGCTCAGCGGCCAGGGATTGCATTTCGATTGGCATGCGCCCTATGTCCTGAGCCTGCTCTATCTGGCGGTGTTTGGCTCGGTCATCGCCTTTGTGCTGTATTTCAAGCTGGCGCAGTTGCAAGGGCCGGCGCGTGCCGCTTTGACCGGGGTGGTGATCCCGGTCATCGCACTGGTGATCTCGGCCGCGCTGGAAGGCTGGGTGCCGACGGTTTTGTCCGTCAGTGGCATGGCGCTTTGCTTAGTCAGTATTTACATGGCGACCAAGCGGCGCTGATTTAGCCCGGCTCAGTTCAGCCGCAAGGGCTCGTCACGCTCTTCCGGCACCAAGACCCACAGGATCAAATAGGCGATCAAGCCAATCCCGTGGCAGGGAATCGAAGCAATAAAGATCAGCCGCCAGATCCAGGCGGCCAGGCCGCTGATCTGCGCCAGCCCGCCGCATACGCCGCCCAACCAACGTTCATCGCGGCTGCGCTGCAGGCCATTGATCGCGTGGCCGAGGCCGCCGCCTTGGGGCTGACGGCGCGGCGCTTCATCGGGCTTGAAGCTCGGCGGACCGTCCAGCAGCCTGGCCTTGGCGCGGGCGAATTCATCGTTTGTCAGTTGGCCGGCTTGATGCAGGTCGGCGAGGCGTTCGAATTCGTTGCTGAGAGACATGGAGAGCTCCTGATGCTGCTGGCTGAAGTGCCGTGTCTGCAGTTTGCGGTCAAGTCTTGGGCCTAGCGAGCGGCATGCGACGAACTGCAAGTCGCGCCGACCGAAGCGGCGAAACCAAGGGTATTCCCTTGCTTGCTCGCCTATTCGCTGACTCGCCCGCGTCCCGCCTTGATGTCGCTGCGCTGTGCCTTGCCCTCCAGTCGGCGCATCTTGGAGCCATAGGTCGGCTTGGTCGCGCGGCGGGCTTTGGGCGTGTGAGCGACGCTCTGCACCATCGCTATCAGCCGCGCCACCGCATCGGCGCGGTTTTGCTCCTGGCTGCGCGTCTCCTGCGCCTTGATGACGATCACGCCTTCATTGGTGACGCGCTGATCGGAAAGCGCCAACAGCCGCTCCTTGATGACGGCCGGCAGCGTCGAGCGTTGGATGTCAAAACGCAGATGGACGGCGCTGGACACCTTGTTGACGTTTTGCCCGCCGGGGCCGCTGGCGCGGATGAAGCTGAAGTCGAGCTCCCAATCTGCCGGCGTCCAGTGCAGGTTCAAAGCATCACTCTAAGTGTTGAACAGTGACCGGCACGCGCTTGGCCAACGCGCACATCAGCTCATAGCCAATCGTGCCGGCCGCCTTGGCGACCTCATCGATCGGCAAGACCTGACCCTTGGGGCCTTGGCCCCACAGCGTCACCTCGCTCCCGAAGCCGGCCTGGGGCAAGGCGCTCAAGTCGACCGCCAGCATGTCCATCGAGACCCGGCCGACCGTCGTCGTGCGCTGGCCGTTCACCAGCACGGGTGAGCCACTCGGCACATGGCGGGGGTAGCCGTCGGCATAGCCGCAGGCGACCGTGCCAATGCGCATGGGCTTATCGGCGGTGAAGCTGCTGCCATAGCCGACCGTGTCGCCGGCCTGCAAATGCTGCACGCCGATGATCTTGGAGCGCAGCGTCATCGCCGGCTGCAGATCCCAATGCTCGGGGCCATGCTCGGGGTAGTCGGGCACGCCGCCGTAGCTCATGATGCCGGCGCGCACCCAGTCGCTGTGCACGCGTGCGCTGTGGCGCAAGGTGGCGGCGCTATTGCTGAGTGAGCGCTCGCCGGGCAGGTCGGCGCAGACGGACTCGAACACATCGAGCTGGTGCTGGATGCCGTCGACACCGAAGCGCAGCGCGTCGGCGTCGGAGAAATGCGTCATCAGCGAAATCTCGTCCACCTGCGGCAAGGCGTTCAGCCGAGTCCAGGCGGCGCGGAAAGCGGTAGCGCTGAAGCCCAGCCGGTTCATGCCGCTGTTGAGCTTCAAGAACACCCGGTGCGGCTCATGTGTCTTGTGCATCGCCAGCCAGTCGATCTGCTGCTCGCAATGCACGGCATGCCAGAGCTTGAGGCGCGAGCACAGCTCCAGATCGCGCGTTTCGAACGCACCTTCCAGCAGCAGGATCGGACCGCGCCAACCGAGCGCGCGCAGCTGCTGCGCCTCGTCCAGATCGAGCAGCGCGAAGCCGTCGGCGGCGCGCAGGCCCTCATAGGCATTGGCGATGCCGTGGCCATAGGCATTGGCTTTGACGACGGCCCAGACCATGGCGTCCGGTGCGCAAGCGCGCGCGCGGGCGAGGTTGTGGGCCAAGGCGGAGACGTGGATGAGGGCTTCAATTGGACGCGGCATGGCCGAATTGTGGCATCTGGGCGCGTGGGCTTTGTCTGCCGGGTCGACCCCCCTAGAACAAGGCGCATGCTATAACCCGGAGGCAGCATCACTTTCGCCGCGGGCATTTGGCCGTGGCTGCGCCTTCTTAGCAGTACCAAGCAGTACAAAATAGGTTCATGAAAAAAGGCTTTTCCACCATCATGTCAGCGCAGTTTTTCAGCTCGCTGGCTGATAACGCATTGCTGGTCGGCGCTATTGAACTGCTCAGAAATACCGGCGCGCCCGCCTGGCAGGTCCCCGCACTGGGGCCGATTTTTGCGCTCTTCTATGTGATCTTGGCGCCTTTTGTGGGCGCTTTTGCCGACGCCGTGCCCAAGGGCAAGGTGATGTTCTACGCCAATCTGATCAAGATCATCGGCTGCTTGATGATGATGTTTGGCGCTCATCCTTTGTTGTCATACGCGATCGTTGGTCTGGGCGCCGCAGCTTATTCACCGGCCAAGTACGGCATCCTGACCGAGCTGCTGCCGCCTTCGCAACTGGTCAAGGCCAATGGCTGGATCGAAGGCTTGACGATTGCTTCCATCATTCTGGGCATCTTGCTGGGCGGGCAGTTGGTCGGGCCGCATCTGGCGCCGCTCTTGCTGGGCATTGATCTGCCATTTTTCGACACCGGCATCGATACCCCGCCCGAGGCGGCAATCGCCAGCCTGGTGATCCTCTACCTGGCGGCAGCGATATTCAATCTGGCCATTCCGCGCACGCAGGCGACCCTGCAGCCGCTGGCGCACAGCCCCTTGGCCTTGATACGCGACTTCGCCTCTTGCAACTCGCGCCTGTGGGCCGACAAGCTGGGTCAGATCTCCTTGGCCACGACCACGCTGTTCTGGGGCATCTCCGGCAATATGCGCATCATCGTGTTCCCTTGGGCCGCTGCGGCGCTGGGTTACACCACCACGCAAGCGTCGACCTTGGGCGGCGTGGTGGCGTTGGGTACGGCGGCTGGGGCCGTGGCGGCTTCTATGTATATGCGCTTGGACAGAGCGACGCGGGTGATCCCGCTGGGCATCGCCTTGGGTCTGTTGGTGGTCGGCCTGAATGCGGTGACCAATATTTGGGTGGCTGTGCCCTTCCTGATTCTGCTGGGCGTGGTCGGCGGCTTTTTGGTCGTACCGATGAACGCCTTGCTGCAGCACCGTGGCCATAACCTGATGGGCGCGGGCCGCTCGATTGCGGTTCAGAACTTCAACGAGCAGGCCTGCATCTTGGGTCTGGGCGCGCTCTACACCGGCATGACGCGGATCGGGCTGTCAGCCTTTATCGCCATCTCGATCTTCGGTCTGATCGTGGCCGGCACGATGGCGCTGATCCGGATTTGGCACCAGCGCAACTGCATCAACCATCGCGAAGAAGTCGAGCGCCTGATGGTGCTGGCGCGTTGCGACGAATGCCATTCCGGCTCTTGAGCGGCCGGCAGGCATGCTTGCTCAGCTGCCCAGCAGTTTCTCCATAAAGACGCCGAAGGGATGGGCGCGGCGCTCATCAAAAGGGCCGCAGCGCTTAAAGCCACCGCCTTCGGCCAGATGATGCAGCGCATGTTGGCGCACATCAGCCTCTAGCCGTAACAGCGGTCGGCCCAGGCGAAGCGCTTCGCCTTCCAGCTTGCTGAGCAAGAGTTTTCCCATGCCTTGGCCGCGCCGGCTGGGCGTCACCATCAAGCAGGCCAGCTCGGCATATTCCTCATGCAGCAGCAGCGCTCCGCAGGCGATGACCCGCATTTGGGCGTCGCGCACCACGACCAAGCGTGTGGCTGCACGGCGCAGTGCGGCCCGGGCATTGGGGCGCGCTGCTGGCTGGGGCTGCAGCAGGCGCTCTTGCTCTTGATCGAGTGCCGTCAGCAGCGCCTGGACCTCGGGCTGCGCCATCGATTCCATCTTGACCGTGGTGCTGGGTGCGGAGGGCTTGGCCATGTCATTGGCGCGGGCCACCCAGATCTGGCCACGGCCAAAGTGCTGGCCGTGCAAGGCCTGAAGCGAGCCGATAAAGGGATTTTGCAAGGGCAGGGCGCCGAGTTGAAAAGCGGATGCAGCAAGTCTTCTCATGGAAAGCTCCTTATCCAGTGATGCAGGGGTGAATCGAGCGTGAACCGAGGGTGAACGGTTTGCGGGCGTTGGTGCCCTGGCAGCTGCAAGTCGCGTGCCAGTGTTGTCGGGCAGGCCCGACAATGCGGGCCATGCGCCGCGCCGACCGACTCTTCCAACTTGTCCATCTGATCCGAGGCCGGCGCCTGTCCACCGCCGACTTCCTGGCCACTCGGCTGGAGGTGTCGATGCGCACCGTCTACCGCGACGTGGCCGCCTTGCAGGCGCAAGGCGTGCCGATCGACGGTGAAGCGGGTGTGGGCTACCGCATGCGCGCCGGCTTTGATCTGCCGCCCTTGATGTTCACCAAGCAAGAGGCGCAGTCGCTGGTGGCCGCCTTGCGCTTGGCGCAGGGTCAGCTGGACAGCGGCCTGGCGCGGCAGGCCGAGGAGGCCATGCTGAAGATCCTGGGTGTGATGCCCTCAGCCGCCAGGGCCGCCGCCGAGAGCTTGGCCCTGTATGCGCCCTTGAGCGGGCTGGACCAGGCCATGCGTGACCGACTGGCCAGCCTGCGCGAAGCGACCGAGAGCCGCCACAAGCTGCGGCTTGACTACCTGGACCTGGCCGGCGCCGCCAGCGAGCGCGTGGTGCGCCCGCTGGCTTGTTATTTCTGGGGCCCGACCTGGACGCTGGCGGCTTGGTGCGAGAAACGAGCCGGTTTCCGTAACTTCCGGGTTGATCGCATCCAGGGTCTGGCCTTGCTCGACGAGCAGTTTCGCGACGAAGCCGGCAAGACGCTGGCCGATATGCGGCGGGCCGAGAGTCAGGCTTGATCTGGCGCAAGTTTGGCCGAGCGGGCGCGCCCACAATCGTGACATAGGGCTGAATCTGGCCTTGGGTTTGTTGAAGGAGTTGCGATGAAAGCAAATGTCGGTACGGTGGATCGGGTTCTGCGGATTGCGGGCGGCTTGGCCTTGATTGCTCTGGCTGCGACCGGCACTGTTGGTGTCTGGGGTTATATCGGCATCGTGCCGCTGTTGACGGGCGTGTTCCGTTTTTGCCCGGCCTATCCCTTATTGGGCATGAACACATGCCAGATGAAAGACCGGTGAATTCGCGCTTTGCTATGGTGGCGGCCTGATTACTGAAGGCCCCATCTCATGCGAACCCCATCTTTTGTTCTTGTCTCAATCTTGGCCTGCTGCGGCTCGGCCCATGCGGCGCCGGAACCGGCTGCCCTGCCGACCGTTGCCGCAGTAGATTTGCAGCGTTATGCCGGCGCCTGGTACGAGATCGCGCTGCTGCCCAACCGCTTCCAAAAGCAATGTGTGTCCGATACCCAGGCGCGCTACCGGCTTGATGGCGAGCGGGTCGAGGTGATCAATCGCTGCCGCACAGCCAAGGGCGAGGTCGACCGTACGGCCGGCCACGCCAAGGTCGTGGAAGGCAGCGCTAACGCCAAACTCAGGGTGACTTTCTTTTGGCCGTTTTACGGCAATTACTGGGTGCTCGATCTGGACAGCGACTACCAGCATGTCTTGATCGGCGAGCCCAGCCGCAAATACGCTTGGGTCCTGTCGCGCACACCGCAAATGGATGAGGCGGTGTTGCAAAAGCTGCTGGACCGGGCGGGCGAGCTGGGTTTCGATCGCGCGGCGTTTCAGCGCACACCGCAGACGCAGCCGCTGGACTGAAAAGTCATCTTTACCGATATCAGGAGTATTTGCATGAGCACCTTTGACCATATTGGGCTGATCAAAGACATCAACGCCAATCTCGCGCCCTTGAGAAAGTCGCAGCCCGAGGCGATGCAGGCTTTTGGCCAATTGGCCGGCGCGGCGATGAAGGACGGTGCGCTGAGTGCCAAGCACAAGGAGCTGATCGCGCTGGCCATCGGCGTCACTCAGCATTGTTCGGGTTGCATCGGCTTTCATGTCAAAGCGCTGCACAAGCTGGACTGCACCCGGGCCGAGTTGGACGAAATGCTGTCGGTTTGCGTTTATATGGGCGGCGGGCCGGCGCTGATGTACAGCGCCGAGGTCATCAAGGCCTGGGAAGACATGGCCCAAAAATAGCGGGGCTTGGCCCTACAACTGTTGCGCTCAGGAGCGTGAGGCCTTGGGTAGAAGACGGGCCAGCAGAGGTGCCAGGCGCAGGCGTGCCGAGGGTGCCTCGACCCAGCGGTAGAAAGGCACGGCCGCCATATTGCTCAGCGCCAGGGCAGCCAAGGCCGCCAGCACAGCCGACCCAGCATGTTCGGCATCGGGATGCTCAAACAAGCCGTTGACCAACAGGCAAATCGGAAAATGCACCAGGAAGAGCGCGTAGGAGTGGGTGCCGAAATGCGCCAACAGCGGCGCAGCGCGCGGGCGCTCGGCCAACAAATGCTGGCCATTTTGATGGCGCTGCTGCAGCCAGGCCAAGGCCCAGGCGCTCACCAGAGCCAAGGCGACACGCTCGCGGAAGTCGAACAACAAAGCGAGCAAGACGGCCGCGCTGATCAAATACAGTGCGAGCCGGCGATAGTTGACCAAGCCTAGAAAATGGACCAAGGCGCCGAGGCCGTAGGCACCGAAGTAGTAGGGCGCCCAGTTGTCGAGTTCGCTATTGCGGTTGAAGGCAAACAGCGAGGCCAGGCAGAGCAGCAAGATCAGGCCTGGGCCGAGCAGGCGCGCTTGCTGGCGGCTCAGGCTGGGGGCCAGGCAGCGGCTCAACCAGAGCAACGACAAGAGCAGCGCAAAGAGCTGGAAGTCCACCGCCACATACCAGGCACCAACCGTCAAGGACTCGAAGCCCAGCACCCCGTGCAACAGCGTGGCATGGGCCAGCAGCTGCGGCAGGGTGACTGAAGCGGGCACCAAGTCGGGCAGCCAAGCGCTGACCAGTGCCGAGCACAGCAGCGTCAGCAGCACGGCGGCCATAAAGGGCAAGGTCAAACGCAGATAGCGCCGCAGCAGTTGCTCGGGCAGGCTGCCTTCGAACAACTGGCCACGTGCCGACAAGGCGCGTGCGCTCAAAAAGCCGCCGACCACCAAGAAGACCTGTACCGCCATGCGCCCATAGTGATAGAGAGCCGAGATCAGTTGTGGTGCTACGGTCTGCACGGCATCGGCGATAGGCCCATAGGCCGACAGATGGTGAAGCACGATCAGCTGTGCCGCGAAGGCTTTCAGCGCATCGACATGCAGGAGGCGGGCAATATTGGGCTTGGACATACCGGTGTGCGAGCACTCCCTGCTCGTGGCCGGGGCGCTAGTTGTTGTTCTTCTATCGCGAAATGTTTAAGGAGGGGTGGCCACGCGTGATCTCGGGCCGCACAGCATGCGACCTGGGCCGGGCAGCGACGCAGCCGCTGCGCAAAACCCGCGATTGTAGGAGTTTGGCGCTGGCAGCGCCAGTCATTGGGCCAATACCGAGAGCGCGACCTAAACCAGTTGTTGGCGCAAGAATTGCAGCAAGGCGCGCGCTGTCTCCGAGCCGGCCGGCATAGGCAGTGTCAAGGCCTGTATCCATTCGCCTTCTTGCACATCGAGCCGCCAACCCGGCAAGAGATCGACCAGACCGGCTTCGGGCGGCACACAAAAGTCCGGGCTGAGCACCACCCCGTCGCCATGCTTGGCCATCACCAGCAAGGCGTCCAAGTCATTCCCCCAGGCGCCGGCCTGTAGGCTGAGCTCGATCTGTTCGCCGGACTCGTGCACCCAGATGGCGGCGCTGGGTTCCTCATGTTGGCCGACCAGCAGGCAGATCCGCTCGCTCAAGGCCTGCGGGCCGGTCAGCGGCTCGCTGCCCGCTGCGCCATAGGCGCGCACCGCATAGTGCAGCAGCGGCTGCACCACCCAATCCTCGGGCGGCCGGGCAGTAGCGCGAAAGGCAATGTCCACCCCTTCGCGCAGCAGATCAACCTTGCGATAGGTGAACATCAGCTCATAGCGCAGCGCCGGATGCAGGCTTTGAAAGCGCGCCAGCAGCGGCGCCAGCACATGGACGCCAAACACCGGCGCGGCGCTGATGCGCAGCGTGCCGCCCAGCATGTCGCGCTCGCTGCGCAGCGCCAGCCGCGCGCCCTCGGCCGCCTCCAGCACGGCGCGGGCGCGGGCATGCAGGCGCCGGCCGGCCTCGGTCAGGCTCAGGCTGCGGGTGCTGCGGGCAAACAGGGCCAGGCCCACGGCGGCCTCGATCGCGGCCACCCGCCGACTGACCGCCGCGCGGGTCAGGCCCAGCTCACGCGCGGCGCGCGCAAAACTGCCGGCCTGCGCGATGCGGGCGAACAGCTCCAGCGCATTGGCGTCCAAGGCTTGGTCGGCGGCGGTGCGGCGGCTGCGTGAAATGCTCAGTTTCATTGTCAATATTTAATCACCAATCTGTGGACGAAACTTGGTCTAGTCACGCATAAGTTGCCAATTTAGACTGAGCCCAGATTCTTACGCAGGAGTACAGGCTCATGAATACTGACCAAAACCATTCTCAATCGCCAGCGCCAACGGCTGCGCCACGCGCGCCCAGACCGCTGCAATTGCGCTGCGCCGACGGCCGCTTGCTGAATGCCTGCTGGTACGAGCCGGATGCTGCGGCCGGCCCGGTGCGTGCGGTGGCGGTCGTCAGCCCGGCGATGGCGGTGGCCAGCCCTTTTTACCGAGGCTTTGCCGAATGGTTGAGTCGCCGCGGCTATGCGGTGCTCAGCTACGACTACCGCGGCATCGGCGCCAATTTGCAAGGGCCGCTGCGCCGCGAAGGCGCCGGCCTGCGCGACTGGGCCCGGCTGGACATGGCCGCCGCGCTGCGCGCGGCCGACAAGCGTCGCCAGTTGGAGCAGCGTGAGCAGGGGCACGCGATCGGCTTGCTGGCGATCGGTCACTCCTTCGGCGGCAATGCGGTCGGGCTGGCGCCTGGCTTTGAGCAGGTCGACGCTTTACTGGGCGTGGCGGCTCAAGCGGCGGATTGGCGTTTTTGGGCGGGCTTGCAGCGCGCCAAAGCGGCGCTGTTCTTCCACGCCTTGCTGCCCGGCTTGAGCCACGCCTTTGGCCATGCGCCGGCCTGGCTGCTGGGCGCGCGGGCCGAGGGGCTCCCGAAACTGGCGGCCCTGGACTGGGCCCGCTGGGGCCGGCGCAAGGGCTATATGTTCACCGACCCGGCCTTGGCAGGCGAGCTGGGCTATCACCGCTTCACCGGCCCGGTGCATTTGTGGAACGTCAGCGACGACAGCCTGTTCGGGCCTGGCCCGGCGGTAGATCATCTGGGCAAACAGTTCAGCAGCGCGCGGGTGGCCCGCCACACGCTGGACCCCAAGGCGCTGGGTCTGCGCGCGATAGGGCATTTCGGCATGTTCAGGCGCGAGTTGGGCGAACGTATCTGGCCGCTGCTGCTGGCGCCGATCGAGCAGGCTAGTCCCTTGCTGCGCGCGCGCCTGGCTCAGCGCTGATTTGCCTTGAGGCGGAGCCCGTCAATCGCGGCCTCGCTCAAGGCCAGCACCACATTGCTGTCGGATTCGATCAACTCGATGATCGCCTCGCGTGGCCCTTGGCGCCAGCCGGGGCTGGCATAGAAGGCCGCTTGCACAGCGTCCAGCTCGGCCAGATCGGCAAAGGCGCGCATCAGGAAGTAGCCGGTTTCGTCTTGCAGCGAAGGCCCGTAGTTCAGCACGTCAATGCCCCAGGCCTGCATCAAGGGCAGGCTGTGCTGCTCGACCAATTGATGAAAGCGCTCGCGGCTGCCGGCGCGCAGCCGGTAGCTCCTGATTTCGATCACGCGCATGGCGTTGCGGCTTGGCCGGCTAGGAGGGGGCTGAAGTCCATCACCCAGTTGCATTCCCAACTCGTACCGCCATCGCTCGAGAATGCCTGCTCCCAGCGCGGCTGGCCCGTCTCGGCGCGTGCGGTCCACATGAAACGCACGCGAATCGGCTGGCCTCTGAGCGTGTCATCGGCGTAGAAGCAGCCGATCCCGTCGCGGAATTGGCCGACCACCGGCACATCGAGTTGGCCGGGCCGGCGCCCATCCAGCCACCAAATAGCCCATTGACCGGTCGCAGCGTCGAAGCTGCGCAGCGTCAGCGCGCGGTAGTCGCCGTCGGGTAAGTGGAGCAGGTTGTCATCCACATTGGCGAGGCCGCCGAGCATTTTTTGCATCACCGAGCTGCCCTCGAAGGACTCCCACTCCTGGCAGCCGAGCAGCCGCTCTTTCAGGCGCCGATGCTGGATGCGCCAGGAGCCGATGAAAAAGTCGAAGTCCGCAGCACTGCCGGTGGTGGGTGCTGCGCTGATGTCGGATGAAGTCATGTGATTGCTCTTTTGCGGGCTAGATGTAGTGCGCAAATTTTAGAAAGGCAAGGGCTAGTCAGTTCAATCATTTTTGCAAGCAAAATCGTCAAATTTGCAAACAAAGAATCGAACGAATTGCCATGAATATCACCCCGAGCTCCTGGGACGATTTGCGTCTGTTCTTGCATATCGGCCGCGCCGGTTCCCTGACGGCGGCGGCCGCCAGCTTGCGGCTCAGTCATGCGACGGTATTCCGCCGTCTGCAAGGGTTGGAGGCCGAATTGGGCGTGCGTCTGTTCGATCGTTCCAGAGCGGGCTACAGTTTGACGGCGGCGGGCACCGAGTTGATGCGGGTCGCCGCCGCGATGGAGCTCGACTTGGCCTCGACCACGCGGCGTTTGGGCGCGCGAGCCGCTTGGCCGGGCGGCATCGTGCGCTTGACCACCACCGATACGCTGATGCATGCCGCGCTGGCGCCGCTGCTGAGCGCCTATCAACGGTCCGCTGGCGTGCAACTGCTGATCAACACTTCGACGGTGCAGCAAGACATCTTGAGGGGTGAGGCCGATGTGGCAATTCGCGCCGGCGGCCGCCCGGCCGACCCGCTGGTGGCCAGGCGGCTGTGCCGCATCGAGTCGACCGTCTATCGCTCACGCAAGATCGGCGGCGTGACGCCGGATAACTTGGCCGACTTCCCCTGGATAGCTGGTGATGAAACCTTTGCGCATCTGGACTCAAGCAAATGGCTGCGCCAGCAAGGCCTGGACGCGCAGGCGCATCTGCTGACCAATAGCCATGTGAATGTGCTGAAACTGGTTGCGGCCGGTGCGGGCTTGGCCGTTCTGCCCTGCTATCTGGGCGATCTGGAACCGTCTATCTGCCGCGTTATTCAAGCGCCACCGAAGCAATGGCGCAGCGATCTTTGGCTATTGACCCGCCAGGACTTGCGCAACGTGCCCCGCATCAAGCAGTTGTTTGATGCGGTTTATGAGGGCACAAGGGCGCTGCTGCCACTTTTTGAGGGGCAGGCACCGATGGCGTGACTTGGTCTAAAGTAGGGTCAGCAAGGGGGTCTGAGCTGCGGGTACAGCGGCAGGAAAAACGCCGAGCAAAATGCCGAGCAAAACGCCGAGCAAAGGGCGGACTTCACTATGACGTCGGTTCGAACAGATGTGAGCGATGCAGAGGTGGACGGGGTCTACACCGCTGCCGGCAGCTACCGGATGAGCGAGGCGCTGCAGTTGTCGCGGGCACTGGTTGGGAGCTATCCCGATTCGCAGCGCTGCAAATTTTTGCAGTCTTGGCTGGGCTTGCGACTTGGCGAGCCGGCTGCACCCGAGCTGCTCCAGCAGGCGGAGGCGCTGGAGCAAGATCTCACGCTTGACCCTATGCAGCGAGCCGAGCTCTTGCTGCTGCTGGCGGTTCGACGCATGGCGCAGGGCTTGACGCTCACGGCGCTGAAGAATGAGGGGGAGGCGCTGGCGCTGTTTGAGCACGCAGGGCGCAAAGTTGGCGAGTGCATGGCAGCTTGGCAGATGCTGGTGCACTTGATTTCCATCGGTGACCTGGATGAGGTGGAGCGCCTGCAGCCACTGTTGGAGCGGCGCCTTCTCGGGCGCTATGACTGGGCCGACGCCGTTTTGGCTGTCAGCCGGGCCTCGGCCGCCTACGGCCGCGCCGAAGCCGGAGACAAAAACAGCCGCTCGACCTGCATTGCGATCTACCGCGACTTGTACGAGCGCAGCAAACTGCCTGCGCTGTGCGAGTTTCGCCGTATGGTGGGTACCAATCTCGCGGTCAATTGCGCTTTGGGTGGGGAGTTTGAGCTTGCGCAGCAATTGCTCAGCGAACTTGAACTGCTCGACGCCGGAGTCAACCAAGTTGCCGTGATTACGATGCATGCCTGGCGCGCCTATACCCATGCCTTGGTGGGTCTGCGCGATGGGCATCTGGACCTCGCCGCCGTCGAGCTGACGCGTGCGCTACAGCTCGAAAATAGGGGCCAACGCGGTGCCAATTTGCAGAGCAAAATTCTCGAAGCGCAGGCCGAATGTGCGTTCCGCCAGGGCCGTATCGAGGACGGTCGCACTGCGCTGCAGGAGCGCCAAAAAGTGCAAGACGATGTCTTGCGGCAACTGCGCGCCAAGCACAATGCTGGCATGGAGGCGCTGCTGCGTGAGGCGCAACTGGCCACCGAGCTGCGCGCGCGCAATGCCGACCTGCGCCTTGCATACGACGAGATGGAGCAGCGCGTGCGCGAGCGCAGTGCCGAGCTGGCCGAGGCTCAGCAGGCGCTGCACAGGCACGCGCAGCGCGGCGTTGTCAGCAAGCTCTTGATCGGCGTCGCCCATCAGCTCAACACGCCGCTGGGCACGGCCGGCCTCACGGTGAGTGCCTTGCGCGACCAGCTGCAGGGCCTCTTATCACAGCTGCAATCGCCGATGCGCAAGCAAGATCTGCTGGCCAGCGTCGAGCAGATGGACGATGCCGCTGCCTTGATCGAAACCAATCTGCTGCGCTCACGCAGCCTCTTGTCGCGCTTCAGCGAACTAGGGCTGCATGAGCAGCTGCATCAAAGCCGGCGTGTGCAGCTGGCACCCTGGTTGCGCGAGCAAGTCGAGGCGCTGCAGCAGGAATGGCAGGCGGTGGGCGTGCAGCCGGTTTTGCAGCTTGAGGAGGGCATCGAATGGTTGGGCGCAGTTGATGCTCTGGGCCATGTGCTGCAGCATTTGTTCCGCAATGCGATGCGCTTTGCTCGGGTAGATGGGCGCGCCGCGCCGGTGAGTCTGGTCTTTCAGCGCCTGCTGCCAGGGCCGGGTCTGTGCATCGAGGTGAAAGACCAGGGCCCCGGTATGAGCGAGTCGCGGCGCGCCCATGCCTTCGAGCCCTTCGCCGAGCAGTTGGTGACCGAAGGCGGCCTCGGCCTGGTGCTGGTGCGCAACTTGGTCGAGGGCTTGATGCGCGGCCAAGTCGAGCTGAGGGCCAATCAGCCGCAAGGCTTGTGCGTGCGCATCACCCTGCCGGAGTCGGGTACGGGCAGTTTGTACCAAAGCGTTGGCCAGGCGCTCAGCGGCCGAGCTTGAGCGGCGGGTGCAAATGGTTTGACTTTGAGCAGAGTTAGCGGCGAACTGGAGAGTGAGCCATGACCGAAGTGCGAGAAGGTGATGCGGCCGTGGAGGCCATCTATACGGCAGTCGGATCCCTGTGCTGGCATGAAGCCCAGCAAAGCCTTCAAGAGCAACTGCAGCGACCGCAAGATTCCCCGCGTTTTGAGCTTCTGCAGGCTTGGATGGAGCTGCGCCAAGGCCGTGCTGTCGCGCCTGAGTTGACCACTTTGGCGGAGCGCTTGGAGCTTGACGCTTCGTTTGACTCCAGGCAGCGGGCCGAGCTACTGATGTTCTTGGCCCTAGGCCGCAAGGCGATGGGTTTGACCGTGCAAGCGCTGAAGAACGAGGGCGAGGCGATGGCCTTGTTCGAGCGTGCTAGTGCGCGCGTGGGCGAGTGCATGGCTGCGCAACAGATGCTTGCACACCTGATTGCGATCGGCGATCTTGATGAGTTGGACCGTCTATTGCCCAAGCTGGAGCTGCGCCTGCTTGGGCGATTTGATTGGGTGGACATCTATCTCGGTGGCTGCCGCGCCTCGGTAGCCTATGGTCGTGCGGAGGCCGGTGATGAGGGTAGCAGGCGCCTGTGCATCGAGCTGTATCGCAGCCTGTATGAGAGGACAAAGGTTGCGCACCTGCGTGAGTTCCGCCGCATGATCGGTACCAATCTGGCCATCAATTCAGCCTTGGCCGGGGATTTTGAAGCGGCGCAGCAGCAGCTCGAGGAACTTGAACTGCAGGATGCTCTGGTCACGCGAAAGCCGAATTTTTTAATGCAAGCATGGCGGGCCTATACCCGTGGGCAACTGGGTTTGCGCGATGGGCATTTGGACTCGGCGGCGGCCGAGCTCGGGCAGGCGCTGCAGCTAGAGATGGGCAGTTCGCGTAGCGCGAATTTGCAGAGCAAGGTGCTTGAAGCGCAGGCCGAGTGTGCATTTCGCCAAGGCCGCGTGGCAGATGGGCGCCGCGCCGTTCAGCAACGCCAAGGGGTGCAAGACGAGGTATTGCGGCAGTTGCGCGCCAAACACAATGCCGGCATGGAGGCGCTGTTGCGTGAGGCCCAGCTGGCCACCGAGCTGCGCACCCGCAATGCCGAACTGCACCAAGCCTATGAGGAGATGGAGCAACGCGTACGGGAGCGCAGCAGCGAGTTGGCCGAGGCCCAGCAGGCCTTGCACCGACATGCGCAGCGCGAGGTGGTCAGCAAATTGCTGATCGGCGTCGCACATCAACTCAACACGCCGATGGGTACGGCGAACTTGACCATAAGCGCGTTGCGCGACCAAGTGCAAGAGCTGCAGATCAAGTTGCAGGCGCCCATGCGCAAACAGGATCTATCGGCGGCCTTGTCGCAAGTGAGTGAATCCGCCGCCTTGGTGGAGGCGAACCTGGTCCGCTCGCGCAGCCTGTTAGGTCGCTTCAGCGAGCTGAGTCTGCATGAGCAGCTGCATCAAAAACGGCGCATGCAGTTGGCGCCCTGGATCAGAGAACAGGTGCAGGCGTTGCAGTCGGAATGGCAGGCGGCCGGTGCACAGCCCTTGTTGCAACTGGAGGAGGGCATCGAATGGTTGGGCGCTGTCGATGCCTTGGGCCAGGTCTTGCAGCATTTACTCAAGAACGCCTTGCGCTTTGGCCGGGCGCCCGGCAGTCTGCCCGAGATCACGCTTTTGCTCGGCAGGCGAGCTGCCGAGCCCGGGCTATGCATCGAGGTGAGCGACCGGGGGCCCGGCATGAGTGAGGCTCGCCGCGCCCATGCGTTCGAGCCCTTTGCGGAGCAATTGCTGACCGAGGGCGGGCTCGGTTTGGTGCTGGTGCGCAATCTGGTCGAAGAGCTGATGCGCGGGCAGGTTGAGTTGCTGCCCAATCAGCCGCAGGGCTTGCGCGTGCGCATCACCTTGCCGGACTCGGGTGCGCCGGGATTTGAACCTAAATCCAACAGTTGACCGCTTGCTTTTGCTCGAAAGAGCCGTTGGGTGCGGATTTCAGCGATCCCGGACAGTCATTTCAGCGTGATGGTGGACAGCGTTTCAAACTGATCGCGGACAGTTTGGGCGCGCGCAAGTGCCTGGGTTGATGGTAGCTCAGGTGTCCGCGA
>NZ_JAQQXT010000025.1:0-17117 GCF_028595345.1 Roseateles albus
TTACCCTCCAGAACTCCCAGAAATCAATAGCGATTGAATATCTTTTTGGGAGTTCTGGCCATTGGCATTCACCCCGAGATGTCAGTGGCCATGGGGGTTGGCGGGGTTTTGCAGGGCCGACTAGTTACTGTGGGGCGATTGAATTTCCTATCCGTTGGTCTGCAGAACAGTATTTCAGCAGCCTGCTAACCAATACTCTTATGTCAACTAACCTCATCTTGCTTAGCGGTTTAATATTTTCAGTCTGCCTTGCTTTCACTACGATTTGTTCACGTTCTGTAGCTGTTTGGGTAACTGGGAAACAGATTTTGCAGTTGGCGGAATATAGCAGAACATCAAAAGCTATAACTTGTGCGCTGTACGTTTTAGTCTGCGTAGTCATGATTTTGGTCGATCCTTACATGACGCAGGGTAGTCAAATATCAGATTTTATTTCTTTGTTTTTGATGCACTCTTTTTTTACTTATTCCACTTTATTTGTTCTCAATAAGAAAATTATCTGCGTAGACAATGGCGTATTAACTGTGACTCCATTTGGGCATCTAAAATATTTTAGCAACGATCAGATAATAGAAGCTAAATTCAAGCACACAAAATTCAATAGTGGATCAACAAAATTTACTTTCAAAAGCGGAGTGATAGTTGTGAATGACCAAATGTTGAATCAACTGCAAACGGTACGGTTAATAAAGACGAAATTGAGTTCGAGTTAAATGTATGCGCGGAAAAGCAGGCGTCAGGTCTTCAGAAAATTAGGGTCAGGTTCATTTAATTTGCAGAAAATTAGGGTCAGGTTCATTTAATTTGTGAAAACGCACCCAAACGGGAAGCAACGGGGTCAAGTCTTGACGCATTCTTTGCCTCAGCACGAGCGCGGCCCGGCAAATTCGGCGCACTGAGCCTGGCACGAGGCGGACCCGCAGGGCCATGCGGCAGAGTCGGCCGCATGGCCGTAGCCCGAGGCTCAGGTCTCCCATCTTGCATTTCGCCACCGGTCGTGCCCTTTCAGAAAGCGAGCGCTCCTGTCAAGACAGCGCTACGAGACAGAACTGCTGGACCTGCTGGTTGCGCGTACACCCCGAAGTAAGTCGGTTTGTTGTGATAGCGCTCCGCACTAAGCTTGCTGACGGCATCCAGGACCCTGTCATCGACCAAGCCTGTTGCGGGGTCGACGTTGGGGACTACGCATCGGATGCAGGGACTAGTCACAACAAGGGCGCTGCTGTCCCCATTCGATGACCACTCCAATCGCGTGAGGTGCTCCTCGATGAAGGGGACTAAAGCTTCCCCGAGTCCCTGGATCAGCACGTTCGGTCGAAAGCGCAGTGCATTGCCCAAGTGTCGCTGCTCTGGCGCAAGAGCAGCCAGAAACTCGTTGAAGGAGTCTTCGGCTGCTAAGTGAACTGGGTTCAGGCCAGATCTCCGAAGCGCCGTGCGTCCAAGGCGAACTAGACGTAGACCAGGTCCAGCAGTTCGCTGCAGAAAGCGTGCAGCCTCATAGCCGGCATCCGAGCCGTTGTGAATTTCGTGGCATTTAGCCATGTCATTCCATATCCGGACGTCGTCCGAGTCGGAGCCGTCCGTCGCATCAACTTCTATTTGATCACCAGCATCGTTGAGCAATGTCAGCGAGCCGTTCCGAAGCAGGGGCCGTATTAGCGCCAGTCGAGGATGCGAACCCTGCCAAACTACGCTGGAGTGCTGATCTACGACGACCCACTCTCGGTCCCCAATTAGTAGTCCATCAGTATCAAATTCCAGCGACTCGACGCACTCAGGCCCGCACGCCTTGATCGGATAGCGGTAGAGCTCGCGGGCAACCAGGCTGACTGAAGGGTTCATCGACAGGTATGAGCAAGAAATGTCTGTGACGGTAGCGCCTAGCGACGCTGTCCACTTGCCCAAAATCCACAGCGACCTCACCCACTCCATATGCGGGAGTGTTTGCGAAGTTAGTTTTTTGGGTTCATCGGTGAAGTGAGATTGTGCCGCTTGCCGGCCTGATTCTTGAACCCTGGCTTGCCCGAGGCCCGCATTTGAGAGCTATTCAAACCAGGGGCAATTCAGTCAGCTTCTTGGCCCAGCTTCGAGCTCGCAGTCACGGCCAGTTCGGTCGTTCAAGTTCGTGGAGCGGGCGGCTGCTATGGGCACAAAGTCGCCGTTTACAGGCGGTCGAATGCGGACCTTTGGTAACCGCCCTCCTGGTTGCTTAGAATCAGACTGAGTGGCCGTTTTGAATCGGATCGGTTGGCTGTACTGGACCGAAAACGGTGGCAGATTTGGCTCGGAATACGCAATTTGGCTCGGTGTCGACAGCGGCGCTGGCACGAGAGAGCTGGTGCTGGTGGCTCGCAACGGGCGTAAGTTTGTCCCATCTTTTAGTGAAATCCGCGTCTCGGACGTGGTCGACAGGGAGCTGTTAGCGCGCGTTTCACCTTGAGGAAATTCTGCAAGACCACACGAATCAACTTGCGCGCTAACCCGAGCCCAAAGCGACTAGGTGCTATTCTAGAATTCCACGCCTGTCGACAACACCTTGTATTGCAGGGCTTGCACTGATGCTTGGTTTCGCTGCTACCGATTTCGCGGACGCAAATCGACCGGATCGACACCGGTTCTGGTTGCCTTGTGCATGCCAGCGGTAATATACCGGCGGACTGCTTCCTTCAATTGATGAATACCATCTCGGATGAGCGTTGCGCTTACACAGATTGGAAACTCAACACATCGAATCATCCACTGCTTAGCTCCATGCAAGGTTGAGGAATCCAATTCGGCCACAAAGAATGTGATACGAAAACCCGGTCCGAGAAGCAGTCGATTTGGTTTTCTTGAACAATTGGACACGTCAGATCCAGGGCGGGCTTTCCAATCGCCACTGGCGTCGCGCCATAGCGCCGGGGAGCGGGCCAAGCGAACGAGACCTTCTTGCCGATTCCGAATTTTGTCGGCGTGAGCCTTGCGCCGGTCGTCCTTTGTGGAGGTCTCGCGACCTGCCGGCACCCACTCGACCTGCCGACGGTACAAGCCAATTTGGAGCCTGCGGCCTTCAGACAACCATGCCCACCACTCCACTATTGGCTTGAGTGGTCCAAATGGCAACTTGTCCAAACTGCCCCCGCCCAGGAGAACATCGTCGATTTCCTGATCGGCCGGCCAATGGTTAAGGAGAAGTGACACGTTCAACCAGTCCGATATCCATTGTTGCGCAGGGTTTTTGGCACCAAAAACTGCCACGCCTTGCATTGATTCATGCCAATGATAAGTCGGATCAGACGATATACCATAAAGCCCAGTACATTGGACGATCTGCAGGAACCAATACCGTACATAATGTCTCCAAATGGTGCACTGCATCCACACAAGCATTGCATACGCTCTCCGAGCATATGGGTTGCGTTCAAAGAAACGCCGGATTTGACTGGTGCTATGCGAATGCCCAAGCCAAATAAGTAGGTGAACACGATTGCCTAAAAAATGCTTTGTCAAATATCGGCGAAGGCATTTGAAGATAGCAAAGGCATCCTTTCTGTTTGCCGCCGAGATGTCCTCACTTAGATAAAATGATTGCCCCGCTTGAGCGGTGATCAAATCGTCGGGTGCTCGAAAAAAATGCCCTGAGCTTTCGATGCAACGAACAAGCATTGCATCTCGTAGTTTAAGAGGTCTTGTATCGTTGAGCCAAGGCGGCAACGTTGCATCCGCCTCCTCCGACCAGCGAACTGCATGTCTAACTATGTCATCCCAGGGGCGGTGCGGTAAGTGCGCTTCCACGAATGTCATCTTGTATAACGTATCTGGTAGCCGAGTCCAGAATCGCTCTGCTTGCTCGTGAATCCATCGAACTATTTCACCAAGGGCTTCATCTCTAACCGAATTCTGAATTGGCTTACGCGCCGCCTTCAAATTAAACCATTCATAGCGGCATCTGCAGCCTACAGATATCACACCGGCCATGGGCCTAATTCGATCATCCAAACTTCTACCGCAGGGCGGGCAGTCGCTGAGTAATTCATCCCCATGTATCGGACACCGGTCGAGAATCCAGATGGAGAAAATGACAGTATGAAATGCCTGCTGCATGCACGAAGGACAAACTCTATAACCCTCTGCAAACAGAGATTGAAGCCCTTTTGGAAAATCTCCCACATTTGACCATCTAAATGCGTCAAGCGGCTCCCCAAGCGCATGCGAAAGAAAATTTAGACTTATGTGATCATGACGGGGCCAAGAATTTGAGCTGTATAGCTCTAGAGGTCTCTTTCGCTTGGTGCGCTCATGACCTTGTAGATCCGGACTTAACATAGCGTAAGTAGCGCGGTTGAGCATACTGAACCGCTTGATCGTAATCCATAGAGATGCGAAGGGATGCACTGTGCCTGGACACCACGCGTAATTCAGACGTGGACGCCGAGCCGATTGCAATTCAAAATTTTGAAGAATTAATTTCAATTTCGTACAACCGGCCAATCAGCTGGCCATAGATATGGCCCGCATGTGATCAGCGAAACGGTGAGTCGTAAGCTCATGAATCCAAGACGGCTCACACGTCGCGTCATCCCATAGCTCACCTGCAGCAAGCCGAAAAAGGATAGATTCAACTGCCAACGCAATATGCTTCATTGGGAAGCTTGCCTCCCCTTTATATCCAGGAGGCAGCGATGCGTCCAGAACTCCCCACAAAACAGGAGCGCAATGTGCCAAACGCTTTCCTCTCGCATAGTCTTCGGGCGCAAAGTAAGCCAAATAGGAGACGCCGTTCTCTGCAGGCCATCTGCTTGACTCATCGTATCCATCAAGAATGAATGCAAGATCTTCTTCTGACTCCACCCCTGGAAATTTCCACTGATCAACAAGGAATCGTGCAGAAAGATGCGGATTTCCGGTTCGTGCCAATAGATCAAATTCGTAACTCATTTGGTGCGATGCGACCGAAAATACGCTCAACGCATAGCCCTGCATATCGAGTAGATTCTGCACGTTAAGGAGCCACATCCACTCAAGCGTGCTGATATTCTGGGCCTCGTCGATAACAAGAATTGCATAATTGCTATTGCACTCATTTGCCGAGGCAATAAAATACTCAACAATCATGTTTAGACGTTCGCTTGATGTTGAACGACCCTTTGCGTATGCGTGACCCAATGCGACCAAAATACTTCTGTAAAACTCCGACTGACTTCTGCGAGTATCAACTGTATGCACCAACACATGTAGCGGAACAGCCCCCCCAAAACGCTCCTCAAGTAATTGACGAAGAAACCATTTGATTGCTCGTGTCTTTCCAAAGCGCGAGGGTCCGTACACGTACGCACCAGTAACCTTGGCATCAATCCAAGAGCCAAGCTTTTCAACAAAGCTATCTATTGCGGAAGTAAATACTGCGTATCGCTGGGTCGCGATGGGGTGAGTCTGGCAAATACTGGATGGGAGGCGTCGCATTCTCGTCAGTTCGCGGCAAGTCGTTTTGCAGGAAGTGCTCTCTTAGCTGACAATCCCGAACGCTGGTCCACTTTGATCTTTAACGGTTTCGGTTGAGTCGGCGCCGTCTCGCCGGCCAAAGTGGGCGTTGTTTCAGAAATCGGCCCGCTCCCACGGCTCGCAGTAAGTGAGTCCGCTTTCGATTTCTCGGCCAACGTGCACAGGGCTCGCTCGCTTGCCCTGTCCCCTTCATAATTCTCAGCCTGCTGAGCCAATATTCGGCGAACCTCAAGATAGGCAGGATGGATGGGCAACTGCTTTTTCGGCTGACTTTCCACAAAATCCATAAAGCTCAAGATCGCGTCTAGACCTAAGGAGTTCATGCGCTTGCTTCTGACTAGGGATGAAATACTACGCCGCACCACCAAGCTGTGAGGCGTTTTGTGCCAAGGTGGTGCTGCACGAAGAACTCCAACGGACTGCCCTTTTTGAGTGCTGCAGGTCGCAACCCTCGCATCGTCCTCCAGATGATTTATTACCCAAACATGCTCACCAACCAAGTCATGCCGATTAGATAGATTTGGACCACCATAACGCGCACCAGAAAAATTAACAAATGGCTGCCGACCCGTCTGAAAGCCGCCATGCACCACGCACAATTGGCGAGTGGTGAGAAGTCCCTGCGCTAAATCCTGATTAATTTGGCGGGTCGGCAGGGCGTTGCGATCCCCATAATACTTGAGCATCTCCAGAGGCGATCGGTAGCCAAGAGCTTCGTGTTGTGTAGCGTTGTAATTGCAGATCAGACACTGGAGCAACTCGCCAAGGTATTCGTACTGGAATCGACTTGCCACTGCAACGTCATCTGGATCCCGACCGCGCCGTTGCTTGGTATTGGCACCCGTGGAATTGGTCATCCGCTGAAGTCCTCCAGCTGCAAGTGTGCTGAAGAATCTTTCAATAAATGGTCGATCATCCTTTGAGCGGCGAGATGAATATCCGGAGCTTGGGTCTATAAGCTGCGATCCAACAACCTCTTTGAGCCGCTCCTTAACTGTTCTGCATGTCTCTGCCAATGCACCGTCTACGCTTGTTTCTTCCCATGGGATCCCCACATATCGCTCTCCGAGCACCGGTGGTAGTCCTGCTCCAGCGGCAAGGGCGGTATCTGAAAAACTGATTGGCTTAGCTGTCCAGCGAGTCACAGCGCTTTTTATTGCTCGAAGAATGTCGTCTTTATTAACTTCGCGCCCCATACTCAAGTAATAACCGAGTACCACGCGAGTGAGAACTTCAATGATTACGATGACCCAAAGACGGTGAATTATTTTTGGCGACCATCCACCATCGGCTTGAGGCATAAGCACACAAAAACGCCCATCGGTTTTATGTGCATCCATCTCAACGCGTTGGAAGGGTTTCATCACAGGGCGGTCTACACCGTCGCCTGCTACGAGCTTCCTCGCCAAATCAGGTCCACCCAGCTGTTTTGCACCAACAATCGGATGAGCACTGAGAAGCCGATCCGTGTATCGACGCAACGCCAAATATCCGAGGCTTTCCGAATTAAAGGGCCAGTCGTTACGGATCTCGTAGCCGCGCTGTCGGAGCTCGGTGAGAAACCAACTCCAAAGGGCTGACCTTGGCCGTTTGAGTTCACCCAGCTGATTTGGCTTGTAAACCTTCAGGATTTTCGAATCGAGTGAACGGCGGAACTCGGGATCGAGTTCCAGCAGCGAGTTCATGGCTCCTACACCGCCGCGTCCAAAAGAATCTAGCCGTACCGGCTTGTGGCGCGAGACGGGCACAACCCGTAAACGATTGACAAGAATACGAAAGCCCCAAATACGGCCGTCGGCATGGACTAGGACACATCTTTCACGAATGAGCCGGACCGTATGTTTCAGCCCGATCCCGCACTGTGTTTTTATTTGCTTGTCCGAGTGGCCAGCGACGCAGAGCTCCACCGCCAATTTTCTGGCAAGGTAAATCTTGCGATCCTTGTCTGAGAGCGCTCCAGGGTCAGCTGTCGGCCAACTTGCTAGGTCGAAATCCGGCTTGTCGGTCACGCCGACAATCTGCCTTCCGCTTCGCGCTTTCGACATGCACACTCCGTAGGAGCCGTCTTCGGCGAAACATTAGTGAGAAAATGGAGATCGCGGGAACAATAATTAGAAAATGCAGCTTCTAAGCAACAGATCCCTGTTTGTAGTCCAGCTGGGGAGAAGGTCGCGAGGACTGGAACATTGATTAGAAAATGGACGTCGGTTCTGCACCATGGACTTTGACCAAATGCAGTTCTGACCCCAACGCAGGCCTTTCCGCCCTTGCGACCCTACGCAACGGGGCTGAAACGCAGCCTGACGTTCCGCGCCGTGGCGCGCAACCATACCTTGGCATCCCGCCCAGCAAATCCCGCAAATCCCGAACAGCCAAGAAATGCTCCCGCTTATGCGCCCTATGCCGTGGGCGCAACTTTCTAACATCGGCAGTTCCAAGAAAAACTTTAGAACTATTTTTGTTTTCGACCGGGCAAGGATGGACGAAGCCGAGCGAGCCCCCAAGCTCCACCCCATGAAACGGCCCATTTCTAAGCGAATCAGCGATGAACAGGCAGACCCGCAAATCACCCATAAGGCCGACAAACTTGCGTCTTAAAGTCGCCTGCGCGTTTGATTTGCTTACCGAAGCCTGTATCAACACGATGACCTTGCGCGGTCGCGTTCTTGCTGTGCGTTTGCTGGGCCAGCTATGAGCACCTTGATTACAAGTCTGTCGACCACCCAGATTTCAGGACTGAATACCCGCACACTCACGCGGTTTACTTCCGAGGACTGGGCCGCTTTCAGCAGCGACCAGATCATCGCGCTGACCACCAAGCAATTCGCGTCCTTGAGCACCTTCGCGATTGCTTCGCTCAGCAGCCAGCAGGTCAGCTATTTCCAAGCCGACGACTTGCGTGCATTGAATAGCAGCGCCTTGCGTGCGCTGGCAAACGAACAGTTGGCTGCGCTCGGCTCGGATCAGTTTGCTGCATTCAGCAGCTCGCAAGTCGGCGCATTGAGCGGCGCCCAGCTGCTGAGCTTGGCGAGCGAAGACCTCAATGCATTGACCTCGGCTCAATTCAGGGCTTTCGGTTCCACCCAACTCGCGCTGCTGTCGAGTGACCAACTGAAAACCTTGACGACCGAGGACTTTGCCGCGATCAGCACCGCCGGTCTTCGCGGCTTTAGCTCAGCTCAGCTGGCAGTCTTGAGCAGCGAACAACTGATCGCGCTGACCACGGCCCAGGCTGCCGCATTGAGCAGCGTGCAAGTTGCCGGCCTGAGCAGTGAACAAGTGAGCAAGCTGGCCACCGATGATTTAGGGGCCTTGACGACCGGCACCTTGCGGGCCTTCAACACCGAGCAATTGGCCGCGCTGGGCTCAGGCCAGTTCGCCGCGCTGACGACGGCACAGGTCAACAACCTGAGCGCCAGCCAGATTCAGTCGCTGGGCAGCGAGGATCTGAATGCGCTGACCTCGACCCAGCTTCGCGCCATTGCCTCGGTCCAAGTTGCCGCGCTGACGACGGACCAGTTGAAGACCCTCGGCACCGAAGACTTGGCCGCTATTGGCACGACCGGGCTGCGTGGCCTGGTTTCGGCCCAAATGGGCGCTTTGTCCAGCGAGCAGATCGTCGCGCTGACCACCGCGCAATCAGCCTCGCTGACCAGCGGCCAGGTGCTGGGCCTGAGTACGGACCAGGTCGCCGCACTGGCCACCGATGACTTGCGGGCCATCAACTCGGCTGCCTTGCGCGCGCTGAGTTCGGATCAGCTTGGCGCCCTCACCTCCGATCAGATCGGCATGCTGACCACGACGCAGGTCAATACCTTGACCAGCACCCAGATTCAGAGCTTGAGCACCGACGACCTCAATGCGCTGACGACTGCGCAGTTCAAGACCATCAGTTCGGGGCAATTCGCTACGCTGACGACCGGCCAGGTCAAGGCGCTGACGAGCGATGATTTCGCCTCCGTCGGCACCGCCGGGCTGAAGGGGCTGAGTTCCGCGCAAATCTCGGCTCTCACGACCGAGCAGATCGTGGCCTTGACGACCGCTCAGGCGGCGTCGCTGGGCAGCGCCCAAGTGGCCGGCTTGCGCACCGATCAGCTTGCCGCCATGGCCAGCGACGATCTGCGCGCGCTCAACTCTGCGGCCTTGCGGGCGCTGGGTTCCGATCAACTCGGCGCCCTGACGACCGAGCAGATTGGCGCCTTGACCACCGCGCAAGTCAATGCATTGACCAGCACGCAGATCCAGAGTTGGAGCAGCGCTGATCTCAATGCCTTGACGTCGGCACAGTTTCGCGCGCTCGGCTCGGCCCAGGCGGCCGCCTTCTCATCCGATCAAATCAAGACGCTGAGCAGCGAAGATTTCGCCGCCATGGGCACCACCGCCTTGCGCGCTTGGAGCTCCGCCCAAGTTGCCGCGCTGAGCAGCGAAAACATCATTGCGTTGACCAGCGCGCAGGCGGCGTCCTTGACCAGCAGCCAGGCGCTCGGCCTGAGCACCGAGCAAATCACCCAGTTGCAAACCGATGACTTGCGGGCGCTTGGCACGGCGGTGATCCGCTCATTGAGCAGCGAGCAGTTTCAGACGCTGGACTCGAACCAGATCGCCGCGTTGACGACGAGCCAGATCGCCGCGCTGACGAGCTCGCCGGTCAACCAGCTGGGCTTGCTCAGCAGCGATGAGATTCGCGCCCTGAGCACAGCGCAAGCCGCCGCCTTGAGCAGCGCACAGGTGAAGGGTCTGAGCACCGAGCAGATGGCCACTTTCGCGGCCGAAGACCTGGCGGCGCTCAATACCGGCGCCCTGCGCGCCTTGGGCACCGAGCAATTGGCCGCCTGGGGCTCGGCCCAATTTGCTGCCCTCAGCACCGCGCAAGTCAATGCCTTGACCAGCCTGCAGATGCAGAGCCTGAGCAGCGAAGATCTGAACGCCCTCACCTCCCTCCAGCTCAAGGCCATCAGCTCGGCGCAAATCGCCGCTCTGCTGACGGATCAGCTGAAGGCGATGATGACCGAAGACCTTGCTGCCATTGGCACGTCTGGCTTGCGCGGCCTGGGCTCAAGCCAATTGGCTGCCTTGTCGAGCGAACAAATCGTGGCTTTGAGCACTTTGCAGGCGGCCTCGTTGACGAGCAGCCAAGTCCTGGGTTTGCGCACCGATCAGATCGCGGCGCTGGCGACCGATGATTTGCGCAGTTTGGGGACAAGCGCTCTGCGTGCCTTCAACTCTGAGCAACTGGCTGCTTTGGTCTCAGACCAAATCGCCGCGTTGAGCACCAGCCAGGTCACTGCTTTGAGCAGCGCTCAAATTCAAAGCTGGAGCAGCGAAGACCTCAATGCCTTGACTACGGCGCAGTTCCGCGCCCTCACCTCGGCGCAAGCAGCGGCCCTCTCGACCGATCAAATCAAAGCACTGAGCAGCGAGGATTTCGCCGCTATCGGGACCGCCGGATTGAAAGGCTTCAGCTCGGCCCAGGTCGCGGGGCTGAGCAGCGAGCAAATCATCGCGCTTACAACGGCACAAAGCGCAGCATTGACCAGTGCACAAGCACTCGGCTTGAGCACCGAACAACTCGGCCATTTGCAGACCGACGACTTGCGGGCGATTGGCAGCGCGGTGATTCGGTCCTTGAGCAGCGATCAGGTTCAGGCGCTTGACTCGAACCAAATTGCCGCCTTGACAACGAGCCAGATCGCCGCGCTGACGAGTGCGCCCGTCAATCAGTTGGCGGTGCTCAGCACCGATGAAATCCGCGCCCTGACCACGGCGCAGGTCGCGGCTCTGGGCAGCGGCCAAGTCAGGGCTTTCAGCACCGAGCAAATCGCCGCCTTCGCCACGGATGATCTGAAGGCGCTCAATACGGCTGCCTTGCGGGCCTTGGGCACCGATCAATTGGCCGCACTGGGCTCCGATCAGTTGGCCGCCTTGAGCACGGGCCAGGTCAATGCGCTGACCAGCACACAAGTTCAGGGCCTCGTCAGCGAGGACTTGAATGCCCTGACTTCGGCGCAGTTCCGCGCCATCGCGTCTACGCAGATTGCCGCATTGACAACTGATCAGTTGAAGACGCTCAGCACCGAGGACTTTTCTGCCATCGGCACGGCGGGCTTGCGGGGCCTCAGCTCGGGCCAAATGGCAGCGCTGACCACCGAACAAATCATTGCCTTGAGCTCCGCTCAAGCCGCTTCGCTGACCAGTTTGCAGGTGACGGGTCTCGGCACCGAGCAGATGAGCAAGTTGGAAAGCGATGACTTGCGGGCCTTGAACAGCGGCGCCTTGCGCGCGCTCGGCACCGATCAACTGGCTGCTTTGAGCGCCACCCAAATCGCACAACTCACCAGCACTCAAATCAACGCCTTGACCTCCGCTCAAATACAAGGCTTGGGCAGTGATGACTTGAACGCCCTCACCTCTTTGCAATTTGGCGCGATCAGTTCGACGCAGGTGGCCGCGCTGCGCACCGATCAACTGACAACGCTAGGCACGGAGGACTTTGCCGCCATCGGCACCTTGGGGCTGCGCGGCATGAGCTCGGGCCAGCTTGCGGCGCTGAGCTCCGATCAGATCATGGCCTTGAGCAGCGCTCAAGCAGCCTCCTTGACGAGTGTTCAAGTCGCGGGCCTGAGTACAGATCAGATGCTCAAGCTTCAGACCGACGATCTGCGCGCGCTCAACCCAGCGACGCTCAGAGCCCTGACGACAGAGCAGTTCCAGGCACTGAACAGTGACCAGATCAGCGTTCTGACCACCGCGCAGGTGGCGGCGTTGGTGACTCCGCCGCAAAACCTGCTCGGCACACTCAGCACGGATGAAATTCGCGCCCTGACCACCGCGCAGGTCGCCGCCCTGACCAGCGCGCAGATGAAGGGCTTCAGCACGGAGCAGATCGCGGCCTTTGCGACCGACGATGTGCGCGCTCTGAGCAGTGCAGCGCTGCGCAATATGGGCAGCGATCAGTTGGCGGCTCTGGGCACCGAACAATGGGCAGCGCTGAGCACGGCGCAAGTCAACTTCTTGACCAGCGCACAGATCCGGGCTTTGAGCAGTGAAGACTTGAATGCGCTGAGCACCGCGCAGTTCGCCGCCATTGGCACGACCCAAGTCGCCGCCTTGGGCACCGATCAGCTCAGAGCCTTGAGCAGCGAGGACCTCGCGGCCATAGGCACCACCGGTCTGCGTGGCCTGAGTTCGACCCAGTTGGGCGCGTTGAGCAGCGAACAAATCGTGGCCATGAGCAGTGCACAGTTCGCCTCATTCAGCAGCGCTCAAGTGCTTGGTTTAAGTACAGAGCAAGTCAGCATCATCGCGACCGAAGACTTGCGCGCCTTGGCCAGTCTGGCCCTGCGCGCGCTCAGTACCGCGCAGATAGCGGCCTTGGACTCGGCACAGATCGCCGCGCTGAGCACGGCCCAAGTGAATGCATTGACCAGTACGCAGATGCTCGGCTTGACTTCTGAGGACTTGCGCGCTTTGACGACGGAGCAGTACCAAGCCATCGCCAGCAGCCAGCTTGCCGCCTTGAGCAGTGAGCAGTTGAATCTACTTGCCACCGACGACTTTGCGGCCATCGGCACCGGCGGTCTGCGCGGGTTGGGTTCGCAGCAGATGGGACAGTTGGGCAGCGATCAAATCAAGGCCTTGTCCACCACCCAGGCCGCAGCGCTGAGCAGCAGCCAGGTTCTGGGTCTGCAAACCGAGCAGCTACAGCAGTTGGAAACCGACGACTTGCGGGCCTTGAACAGCAGCGCCTTGCGCGCCCTGAGCACCTCGCAGTTGGCGGCTCTCAGCTCCGATCAATTTCAGGCGCTTGGCAGCAACCAAGTCGGCGCGCTGACCAGCGGACAAGTACAAGGGCTGGGAAGTGAAGACCTGAATGCGCTCACGCCGCTGCAGTTCGGTTTCTTGAGTTCCAGCCAAATTCAAGCTTTGAGCAGCGGCCAGTTCCAGACCATGACGACGGAGGACTTCGCGGCCATCAGTACCGCCGGTTGGCGAGGCATTGGCTCGGCGCAGATTGCGGCGCTCAGCAGTGATCAGATCATTGCGATGAGCACCGCCCAGTCTGCGGCCATGACATCCGCGCAAGTCAGCGGTATCAGCACCGAACAGTTGGCGCTATTGCAAAGTGAGGACCTGCGCGCCTTGTCAACCGCCGCTATTCAAGGGCTGACGACACAGCAGTTCACGGCCCTGACTTCCGATCAGCTCAAGGTCTTGACCAATACCCAGTTCGGGGCCATGACTTCGAGCCAAGTGGCCACCATCGGGACCGACGAGCTGAATGCCTTCAACACCGAACAGATCCGCGGGTTTACGTCGGCGCAGTTGCAAGGCTTCTCGACCGAAATGGTGGCCGGTCTGAGCACCGACAACGTCGCCGCGCTGAGCATATTTGCCTTAAAGGGCTTCAGCAGTACTCAGCTCAATGCTTTGCAAAGCGAGCAAGTAGCGGCCTTGACGCGAACTCAGGTCGGCTCGCTGACCACCTCGCAGGTCCAGAACTGGGAGACCGATGACGTGCAAGCTTTGGGCACAGCTCAGGTCGCAGGTCTTAGCGCGAACCAAGTCGGCGTCATGAGCTCGGCGCAGTTTGCGGTCTTCGCCACCGAAGACATGGCTGCCTTGACGACCGGCGCGCTGCGCGGTTTGGGCTCCGAGGACCTGGCGGCCTTCAGCTCCGAGCAAATTTCGGCGATGTCCAGCAATCAATTCGCCGTGCTGAACTCGGCACAGATGCGCGGCATAGAGGTGGCCGACATCCCCGCGATTCAGACGGACGACATTCATGCCATGGGCAGCCAAGCATTGATGGGTCTTTCTACCGAGCAGTTCGCGGCCTTCGGTACAGAGCAGATCAGCGCCCTCACCTCCGGCCATATCCGCTCCATGACGACCGATCAATTGGCCACGCTGGACAGCGCCGATATTCTGGCCTTGGAAACTCAACATATCGCCGCCTTGACCTCAACTCAGCTTGGCAGCTTGAGTACGGATCAGATCACTCATTTCCAGACCGAGGATATTGAGGCCCTTCAAATCTCGCAGATAGCCGGTTTAACCACCGAGCAGATCCACAGCTTCACGACCGAGCAAATCCCGGGTTTTGAGTCGAGCGACCTTGCGGCCATGTCGATGGCTCAGGTCTTGGCCTTCTCCGACGCCGCCATCGCCGTCTTCAGCAGCGAGCAATTGGATGGACTGCAAGCGGCCTCCCCGATTATCTTGGATCTGGACGGCAATGGCGTCAGCACCAAAGCCGCCGCAGACGGCGTTCATTTTGACCTCTTCGGCACCGGGCACAGTCAAAAGTGGGGCTGGGCCGGGCCACAAGACGGTCTGTTGGTCATGGACCGCAATGGCGATGGTCAGATCAACAGCGGCCGGGAGCTCTTCGGCTCGGGAACCCTGCTGGCCGATGGACGCCGGGCCGCTCACGGCTACTTGGCCATGCAGGAGCTGGATCTCAATTTGGACGGGCGCCTGTCCATTGAGGATCAAGCTTTCAAGGACTTGCGGGTTTGGGTCGACGCCAACAGCGACGGCAAGACCGACGCGGGTGAACTAAAGACTTTGCAGGATTTCGGCATTACCGAGTTGAATCTGCGAGCGCATTCAGGGCAGTCCGTCGACCACGGCAATTTGCTGGGTTTGGTGTCTGACTACAAAACCAATGACGGCCAGACCCATGCCATGGCCGATGTTTGGTTCGCAAAAGACAGTTTTATCGACCCTTCGCGGCAGCCACAAATCCCTAAGCTAGGCGAAGTGCTGAATAGTCCTGGCGAACAACTTGCCGAAGTGAGTGAGTCAAGCTTTGAAGCCAATGCCCAAAAGCTGATGGTCTCACCCGAAACACAAGTGATCGCTAGTTCTATGTCAATGTTTTTGCCTCATTTGAAACGTCTCCCGGACGAAGGCGAAACACCCCCACTCCCCTTGATTTGAGGTGGCGAAATGCCCGAAACGTCAATCTGCCCACCGCAAAGACCAAGGCCCGGCCCGGGAGTTTCGTGCGGGTGCCCGCTCTCTAGGAATCTGCCCGCAAGAGGTGTCTCCATGCCTGGCCGACGTGTGACTGCCTCAAGTTTGCGCAGATGTCGTCGAAATCAGAGTGACGAGGAAAAAGGTATGAGTTGGATTTGGCATCGCCAAAGCCACGATGACCTTGAAGCAAGTTTTTTCAACGCCGAGCCCTTTTCGCAAAAGATGCGAGATCGGTATCACGCCAGTTAGAACGCAGCGCGTTCTAACAGCACGAATTCTGAAGGCATGGCCTCCCTGGGGCCGATGCAACACTAGACAAACCAAGTGAGCTCACCATGACCACTCTGATCGCAAGCTACTCGACAGATCAAATTGCTGGCCTGTCGACCAAGACACTGAGCAAGTTCACGACCGAGGACTGGGCCGCATTCAGCAGCGACCAGATCATCGCGCTGACGAGCAAGCAGTTTGTTTCGCTGGGGTCATTTGCGCTCAACTCATTGAGTACAGAGAATTTGAGGTACATACAGACGGAAGACCTCAGGGCCATCAACACGGCCGCCCTGCGAGGCCTTAGCTCTGCACAGTTCGACGCACTGGACTCGACCCAGTTCGCCGTGCTCACCACCAACCAGGTCAACGCTCTGACCAACGCGCAGATCCAGCAACTCAGCAGCGAGGATCTCAACGCCCTGACCTC
The DNA here is from genome assembly GCF_028595345.1 of Roseateles albus. Classification (NCBI taxonomy): domain Bacteria; kingdom Pseudomonadati; phylum Pseudomonadota; class Betaproteobacteria; order Burkholderiales; family Sphaerotilaceae; genus Roseateles; species Roseateles albus. Next base: position 16,163 of record NZ_JAQQXT010000025.1, read on the forward strand.
GGATCAATTGAAGGTCATCAGTTCGGCACAGGTGGCCGCCATCACCACCGCGCAGATCGTGACCATGACCAGTGAGGACCTGGCCGCCATCGGCACAGCCGGTCTGAGAGGCTTGAGTGCCGCACAGATCACGGCCATGGATACCGCGCAGTTGACCGGCCTGGGCACCGCCCAGATCGCCTCACTCTCCAGCGCACAAGTCGCCGGCCTCAGCTCCGAGCACATGGCCAGCTTTGCGACCGATGACCTGCGGGCCCTCAACACGGGCGCCTTGCGTTCGCTCAGCTCTGCCCAGCTCGACGCCCTGGATTCGGCTCAGTTCGCTACGCTCACCAGTGGCCAAGTCAACGCCTTGAGCAGCACGCAGATTCAAGCCCTCAGCAGCGAGGATCTCAACGCCCTGACCTCGGATCAGTTCAGGGTCATCAGCTCTGCACAGGTGGCCGCCATCACCACCGCGCAGATCGTGACCATGACCAGTGAGGACCTGGCCGCCATCGGCACTGCCGGTCTGAGAGGCTTGAGCGCCGCACAGATCACGGCCATGGATACCGCGCAGTTGACCGGCCTGGGCACCGCCCAGATCGCCTCACTCTCCAGCGCACAAGTCGCCGGCCTCAGCTCCGCGCACATGGCCAGCTTTGCGACCGATGACCTGCGGGCCATCAACACGGGCGCCTTGCGTTCGCTCAGCTCTGCACAGCTCGACGCCCTGGATTCGGCTCAGTTCGCTGCGCTCACCAGTGGCCAAGTCAACGCCTTGACCAGCACGCAGATTCAAGCCCTCAGCAGCGAGGATCTCAACGCCCTGACCTCGGATCAGTTCAGGGTCATCAGCTCTGCACAGGTGGCCGCCATCACCACCGCGCAGATCGTGACCATGACCAGTGAGGACCTGGCCGCCATCGGCACAGCCGGTCTGAGAGGCTTGAGCGCCGCACAGATCACGGCCATG
>NZ_JAQQXT010000026.1:0-15509 GCF_028595345.1 Roseateles albus
CGGGTAACCGGCATTTCTTCAATCGTTCTGAGTGTCAACCTATCTCAGGACGGGTCATGTGGGCTTGGCGATCAGCTGCCCGCAACCACCCCATGGGCCTGCTGATCGGCGTGATAGCTGGAGCGCACCATCGCGCCAACGGCCGCGTGGCTGAATCCCATTTTGTAGGCTTCTTCCTCGAACATCGTGAAGGTATCCGGGTGCACATAGCGGCGCACCGGCAGGTGGTGACCGCTCGGCGCCAGGTATTGCCCGATGGTCAACATATCGATGTTGTGGGCGCGCATATCGCGCATCACCTGCAGGATTTCTTCGTCGGTTTCGCCCAGGCCCACCATGATGCCGCTCTTGGTCGGCACGCCGGGCACCGCGGCCTTGAAGTTCTTCAACAGGTCCAGGCTGAACTGGTAGTCTGAGCCGGGCCGGGCTTCCTTATACAGACGCGGCGCGGTTTCCAGATTGTGGTTCATCACGTCCGGCGGCGCGGCTTTGAGGATGTCCAGCGCACGGTCGGCACGGCCACGGAAGTCGGGTACCAGCACTTCGATCTGCGTCGTTGGACTCAATTCGCGGACTTGGCGAATGCATTCGGCGAAATGGCCAGCACCGCCGTCGCGCAAGTCATCGCGGTCCACGCTGGTGATCACGACGTACTTGAGCTTCAAGGCGGCAATCGTCTTGGCAAGATTCAGTGGCTCTGCCTCGTCCAGCGGATCGGGCCGACCATGGCCGACATCGCAGAACGGGCAGCGCCGCGTGCACTTATCGCCCATGATCATGAAGGTGGCCGTGCCCTTGCCGAAGCATTCGCCGATATTCGGGCAGGACGCTTCTTCGCAGACGGTGTGCAGCTTGTGCTCGCGCAGGATCTGCTTGATCTCGTAGAAACGGGTCGACGGCGAGCCAGCCTTGACGCGGATCCAGTCGGGCTTTTTCAGGGTTTCGGCCGGAACGATCTTGATCGGGATTCGGGCGGTCTTGGCCTGCGATTTTTGTTTGGCGCTGGCGTCATACGCCTCGCCCGTCTTCGCTTCGTGAGTGATGTTCTCGGTCGCCATGCCAGCCAAACTCCATGCTTGTTCAGCGCTCCAGCTGGGCTTGTAGCCGCTCCCCGAAGCGCGCGGCCACAGTCGGCCAATCCGCAAAAACCCCAAGTGTAACGAGGTCCACCGTCGCCAACCCCGCATAGCCACAAGGGTTGATGCCGGCAAAGGGCTGCAAATCCATCGCCACGTTCAGCGCCACGCCGTGGTAAGTGCACTGACGACTGACCTTGATGCCGAGTGCCGCAACCTTGCCCAAGCCCGCAAAAGGGTTCAGCGGATCGACCGGGCCGGTCAAGGCGGCATGGCTTTGCGGATCATCTAAGCGCACATAAATGCCCGGCGCACCGGCGACGCGGTGGCCGGTGATGCCGTAGCCATCCAGCGTTTGGATCACTGCCGTTTCCAGCCTGAATACATACTCGCGCACAAAGTAGCCGAGCCGCTGCAGATTGAGCAGCGGATAGGCGACGACCTGACCTGGGCCGTGATAAGTGACCTGGCCGCCACGGTTGGTTTGCACCACCGGAATGCCACCCGCTTCGAGCACATGGTCCGCGCGGCCGGCCAGGCCTTGGGTATAGGTGGGCGGATGCTCACACAACCACAATTCATCGGGGGTATCGGGGCCGCGCTTTTCGGTAAAAGCCCGCATCGCTTCGACGGTGGCCTCGTAATCCACCAGGCCCAAGGTTTTCACAAGAATCATGCCGCTATCGTAGCGCCGGGCTGTAAGGCCTGAGTCCTGCGGGCCGACACAGATTCAGTTAAGGTCACGCCTCAATTGCCAAGGAAGCCCATGTCTACTCGTCTTCAGTCCTCGTTTGCCGTAGCCCTGATGCTGGCGGCGCTGGTCGGCAGCCCCCGCGCGCAGACTGCTGCGACGCCATTGGAACTCGCGGTCGAGGCCTATGAGTCGGGGGACTTGAAAACCGCAGCGCGCAGCTTCACCGCGCTGTCGGCCAAGCGTGACCCCTTGGGTGACTACAACCTGGCCATGATGCATTTGCGCGCCGAGCTGCCCAAGCCCAATCCCCTCGAGGCCAAGCGCCTGCTGGAGCGCGCTGCGGCCAAGGGGCTGGTGCGCGCGGAACTGGCACTGGGTCAGCTGTACGAACAAGGCGTCTTGGGCAAGCCCGAACTGGCAGCTTCTACGGTCTGGTATGCCCGCGCGGCCGAGCATGGCAGCGTCGACGCCCAGGTGGCGTTGGCCACCGCCTACTACCTGGGTCGCGGCGCACCACTGGATATGAAACAAGCGGCGCGCTGGTTCCGCGAAGCGGCCACAGGCGGCGATGTCGGCGCGCAATACCTGCTCGCCTCGATGTATGAAACAGGGCTGGGGCTGCCAGCCGATTTGCGCCTGGCGCGCTATTGGTACGACATCGCCGCACGCAATGGCGACGAAGCGGCGCCCAGCAAGCTGATCGATTTGGATCGCAGGTTGGCTGCGGAACCGACGACCTAAACAAGCCCGTTTATATCTACCAACCCGCTCAATCAGTTGGGGCCAGAGCTTGCCTGGCGGCAAGGTCTAGCCCACAAGGTCATAAGACTATTTTCACCATCGGATGCGTGCTCAGCGTCCGATATAGCTCATCGAGTTGCTCGCGGCTGGTCGCCGTCACGGTGATGGTCAGGCCCAGGTAATTGCCGGCCTTGCTGGGGCGGCGCTCGATGGTCTGTTCATCAAACTCGGGATCGAACTGCCGCGCCACCATCACGATGGCTTCGACAAAACCGTCCACATGGGTGCCCATCACCTTGATCGGGAACTTGGACGGGTACTCGATCAGCGACTGCTCCGGTGGGATGTCCGGGGGCAAATTGATGGGGGGCAAATTACTCATGGCTGGCTCAAATGGATTGCAATAACTTGGCGCGTTGGTAGGCCTCGTACAGCCGCGCATAGACCGGGCCGGGCTTGCCGCGCAGCGCCCCATGCCCGACCGCTTCATGATCCAGCTTGGTGACCGGCAAGACCTCCTTGGACGAGGAGCTGAGAATGATTTCATCGGCCGCAAACAGATCGGCTTCCGAGATCGGCCGCAGCTTGTAGCCAATGCCGACCTCCTCGCACAACTCCTTCAGCAGCTCGACCCTGATCCCCTCCAACACATGCTCGCTCTTGGGCGGGCCGAGCAAGGCGCCCTCTTTGACGATCCAGACATTGGAGGCCGAGGCCTCGGTCAGAAAACCATCACGCAAGAGAATCGTCTCCATCGCACCCTGATCGGCCGATATTTGCCGCGCCAGTACATTGCCAAGCAGCGAGGTGCTCTTGATATCGCCGCGCTCCCAGCGAAAGTCCCGCGCCGTGATGCAGGACACGCCGTGATGCCTGTCCTCCGCGCTGACCGGCTTGGCCGGGCTGCTGTAGGCAAACAGCGTCGGCTTGATCTGCGACGGCATGACATGATTGCGCGGCGCAACACCGCGCGTCACTTGCAAGTAGACCGCCTGGTCTTCGGCGCCCACTTTGGAAATCAGCTTGCGGGCGATCTCCAGCCATTCGGCACGCAGCAGCGGGCTTTCGATGCGCAGCTTGGCCAGATTGCGCTCCAAACGATCCATATGGCTCTCGAAACGGAACAGCAGCCGGCCATAGACCGGCAGCATTTCGTAGACGCCATCGCCGAAGATGAAGCCGCGATCCATCACCGAAATCTTGGCTTCGACCAAAGGCGTGTACTCACCGTTCAGATAGCAAAAGACATCGGGCAAGGTGCTTTTCATGCGGCTCTCCTGATCGGGCTTGAGCTTACGCCCAAAGCACGCTGACTCGTCATTTGATCCAGAGGCGGATTGCGTCCCAGGCTCGGCCAAAAATGCCGGCCATCGGCACCTCTTCTTGTACCACCAAGGGCACCTCGGCCACGGCCACGCCGCCGGTCGTGGTGACCTTGAGTGTGCCCACGCGCTGGCCCTTGCTCAGTGGCGCCACCAAGGGATCGGTACGCTCGACCTTGGTCTGCAGCTTGGCACCCTCGCCGCGTGGCACCGCCACAAACACCGGCCCGGCCGCACCCAGCTTGGCCTCGCGCACGGCGCCCTTCCACACCGGCACGGTGCTGATGGCTTGGCCGTTGTCAAACAGGCGCACCGCATCGAAGGCGGAGTAGCCCCAGTTCAGCAACTTCTGGCTCTCGCTGGCGCGCGCTTCTTTGGACGCCGTGCCCATCACGACGCTGAGCAGTCGGCGCTTGCCGTTAGGAAATTCGCGCTGGGCGCTGGCCACCAGGCAGTAGCCGGCCGCTTCGGTGTAGCCGGTCTTCATGCCGTCGACGCTGGGGTCGCGGCGCAAGAGCAGGTTGCGGTTGTCTTGGCGAATCTTGTTGAAAGTGAAATCGCGCTGTGAGTAATAGCCGTAGAACTCGGGGAAGTCACGAATCAGGTTGGAGCCGATCACCGACAGATCGCGTGCGCTGCTGCGGTGGCCCGGCTCGGTCATGCCGGTGACATTCTTGAACTCGGTATTCTTCAGGCCCCAGGCCTGTGCCTGGCGATTCATCATCGCGACAAATTGCTCCACCGTGCCGCCCACGCCCTCGGCCAAGGCCACCGATGCATCATTGCCGGACTGGATGATCATGCCGCGCAGCAGTTCGTCGACCTTGGGCGTCATGGTGGTGTCGATGAACATCAGCGAAGGGTCGCCCTTGCGCTCATCCCAGGCACGCTTGGAAATGGTCAGCGTCTGATCCAGCGTCAGGCGCTTGTCGCGCAGCGCGCCGAACACCACATAAGCAGTCATCAGCTTGGTCAGTGAGGCCGGGTCGTTGGGCGTGTCGGCGTCGCGCTCGGACAAGACCTTGTTGGAGGTCATGTCCAGCAGCAAAAAGCTGCGCGCAGCAATCTCGGGCGGCTGCGGCGCTTGCGCATGAACAGTGAAGGCGCTGGCAGCGGCCAACACAAAGGCAATCAATCGTTTCATCAAGGAGTCTCGAAAATCGGGGAAATCAAATTTGCCAGTTGCGAACAATGATGTTCTTCAGCAGAGGCAACTGGCCATGGAAAAAATGTCCGACGCCGGGCACGACAACGACGGGCAGCGACTGCGGACGAGCCCAGTCCAGCACCGAGGCAAGCGGGACCACATCGTCAACCTCGCCGTGGATTACCAGTGTTTCGGCGGGTACCGGCGCGGTGTCAAACCGGCTTGTCGCCGGCCCGACCAAGATCAAACGTTCGGCCACTTGGCCGTCAGGCAAACGCTGCGCGGCCTGTGATGTGACAAAAGCGCCGAACGAAAAGCCCGCCAACACAAAAGCCTCATCAGACTCGCGAAATGCAGCCAGTACGGCGAGGGCATCATCCACTTCACCCTGACCGGCATCCCATGCGCCTTCAGATTTGCCAATTCCGCGAAAGTTGAAACGCACCGCACGGTAGCCCAACTGAACCAAGGCCCGCGCCAAGGTTTGCACGACCTTGTTGTCCATCGTGCCGCCCTGGGTCGGATTCGGATGGCAAATCAGCGCCATACCGCGCAAGCGCCCGTCAAAGCCAGCGCCCGGCATATCAATCGCACATTCGATCAAGCCGGCCGGACCGGCTATCAAGCGCTTCTCGGTCAGGGAGTTCATCGCTTACAAACCCACATCATCAGACAAGACCAAGCGCTCGACGACTTGGCCATTTTTCAGATGTTTGTCGACGATTTCATCGATATCACTGTTGTCCACATAGGTGTACCAAACCGCATCCGGGTAGACCACCGCCACCGGGCCGCCGGCGCAGCGATGCAGGCAGCCGGCCTTGTTGACGCGCACGCCGCCGACTTCGGCCAACCCCAAGTCGCGCACCCTGGACTTGCAATGATCGAACCCTGCCTGGGCGCCGCTTTGAGCGCAGCTGCTCTTGCCGCTCTCGCGCTCGTTCAGGCAGAAGAATATATGGCGCTGAAAATAACTCATGCCGCCATTGTAGGGAGGGGCCGGGTTTCAGAGCTTGCGCCGGGCCATTAAGTTCAGCAAACACAGGGCTGCCGCAAACGGCCACACCCAGCCTATCCACTCCGCCAGACCGTAGAGATTGATGAAACGACCCTGCTCCCAGGTCTGCAGGCGCTGCACCAGATACGGATCGGCCGGCGTCTGGCTGATCAAAGCGATCAAGGCGCTCAACACCAAAAGCCCCAGCCCCGCGCAAACCTGCCGAGGCAAGAAGGCCGCCAGCAAACCTAACAGCAGCCCGATTGCAAGCCCCGGCCATGTGGCCAGCGTCAACCAAGCCCAGGCGTTGTGCGGGCCAAAATTCAAGCCGGTGGACAAGGCCGTGATGAGCACCCCTAACACGCCAAGCCCCAGCACCAGCAAGGCACGGCGCTTGCCGGGCTTGGCCACCGACAATACGAGCAAGGCAGGCGCCAGCAGACCCAGCGCAATGACGATCGCTTCCAAGCCCGGCGGCAGAGCGCGCGCCGCGTCGACCCATTCATCGCTCCACTGCAGGGCCCAGGGCGTGTTTTCCAGCAGGTCGACCGCAGTGTCTTGCAGATGGGGCAGCCAGCGGCCCAAACCCAAGGGCACCGAGGTGGGGAACAACAATCCCAAAGGCCAAATGGCCAGCAAGGCCAAGGCCGAAGCACTGTGCGGCACAAACCAGTATTCGCGCAACTCATGCCAGCGCCGCAGGCCACCAAAAGCATGCAGTACCAAGCCGAGCACCACCCCCGCCCAAGCGCCGATGGAATTCAACAGCCAATCGGCCAAAGAAGGCACCCGCGAGGGCAGAAAAAACTGCACCGTCTCGAGCACATAAGAGAGCAAGGGGGCCGGTAGCAGCCCGAGTAGCAATGCGCCACGCAGCCCCAGACCGCTGCGCAGGCCCGCCGCCAAGCCCAGGAGGCCCAAGGGCAAATAGCCGATCAGATTGAGCTGTTGATCAAAAGCACCGAAATACTTGGGCCAGGGCAGGCGCCACAGACTCTCAAGCGGCACGCCGGGCGGCAAGACCCAGGGACCAAAAGGGTAGAGGCTGGCATAGACGATCAAGCAGGCATAGGCCAGCAGCAACCAGGTCGCGGAGCTCTGCCGGCGTGCCATCGGCTACCCGCTTAAAAAGGCTTGACCACCACCAAAATCACGATGGCAGCAAACAGCAGGACCGACATCTCATTGAAGATGCGGAACCAGCGGTGGCTGCGCCGGTTGGCCAGCAGCTCGAAACTGCGCAAGATGCTTTTGCAGAAATGATGGTAGCCAATCACGCCGACCACCAAGGCCAGCTTGAGATGCAGCCAGCCGCGGTTGAAACCGCTGAAGTTGTCCATCCAAAGCCAGGCACCAAAACCGAGGGCCGGGATCATCAACAAGCTCATGAAACGGTACAGCTTGTGCGCCATCAAGAGCAGGCGCTCACGCTCGGCGTGGCTCTCTGTCGGCACCATGGCCAGATTGACGAAGATGCGCGGCATGTAGAACAGGCCGGCGAACCAGCTGGCCACGAAGATGATATGAAAAGCTTTGATCCAGAGCATGGCGGCATTATGCGGGGCGCGACCGCGGTGACCGAAGTGGCCGACGCAAACGCTGTCGGCACTGCTGCGGGTAGTTTGTCGCTGCGGACAAAAAAAAGCCCCGGCTCACAAGCCGGGGCGAGAAAGCCTTTTCGCTGTCATCACGCAAAGGCTCCTGCTCAGGGAGGAAAAGCAGGGAACGACCACCTTGCGGCTATCATTCGAGGTGAATATTAACAGAATCTTCACGCGGCTGTCTTTAATTGTTATCGCTTAGATTGCGCAGTCCGTCACTTTGACCCGGAGAATCGCCCTTGTCCCGCTCAGTCCTGCCTCCCGCCCCCTTCCCCTCGAGCCGCCCACGCCGCCTGCGCCGCGATGCTTTCAGCCGCGCCATGGTGCGCGAACACGCACTCAGCGCCAGCGACCTGATCCTGCCGGTCTTCGTTCATGAAGGGGTCGATCTGCGCACCCCGATTGCCTCTATGCCGGGTGTGGCCCGCTTGAGCCTGGACCACTTGATCACCGTCGCCGAAGAATGCGTGGCGCTGGGCATCCCGGCGCTGGCGCTCTTTCCGGTGATCGATAACTCACTGAAAACCCCCGATGGCAGAGAAGCAATCAACCCGGACGGCTTGGTGCCGCGTGTGGTGCGGGCGCTGAAGGCGAAATTCCCCGAACTCGGCATCTTGACCGACGTCGCGCTGGACCCCTACACCAGCCATGGCCAAGACGGCCTGCTGGACGAGACCGGCTACATCATCAATGACCGCACGGTGGAGATGCTGACCGCACAAGCCTTGGTGCAGGCCGAAGCCGGCGTTGACATCGTGGCACCTAGCGACATGATGGACGGCAGAATCGGTGCGATCCGCTGTGCTTTGGAAGCTCAGGGCCATATTCACACCCGCATCATGGCCTATAGCGCCAAATACGCCAGCGCCTTCTACGGCCCATTTCGCGACGCCGTCGGCTCGGCCGGCAACCTTGGCAAGGCGGACAAAAAGACCTACCAGATGGACCCCGGCAATAGCGATGAGGCGCTGCGCGAGGTGGCGCTGGACATCGCCGAAGGGGCAGACATGGTGATGGTCAAGCCCGGCATGCCATATCTGGACATCGTGCGCCGGGTCAAGGACGAGTTCCGCGTACCGACCTTCGCCTACCAAGTCAGCGGCGAATACGCGATGCTCAAAGCGGCCGCTGCGAACGGCTGGCTCGCCCATGACGCGGTGATGATGGAGTCGCTCTTGGCCTTCAAGCGCGCCGGCGCCGACGGCGTGCTGACTTACTTTGCGCTTGAAGCCGCCCGCCTGCTGAAGAAGAACGGCTGATGCGGGTCTTCCACATCCGAGGGGATCAGTTCACCGAACTGGGGCAACTCCCGGCTGACCCGCCGGAAGGTGGCTATTTATGGCTGGCCTTTGGCCGGCGCGAGTTCGAGTTGCACTATATGGACGTGCAGCTCGGCCTGCAGCGCTGGAACTGCGGAGCCCTGGTCGACCTGCATGTGGCCGACCTGATCAACAACCAGCTGCCCTCGCATTTCGATTACACCTCCTGGTACGACATGTTGATCTTCCGCCGGTTGGCGGCGGCCCCCGGCAGTGAAGACTTGTTCGTGGACGATCAGCATGGCACGCTGGCCAGCGCGCAAAAAGCGCTGAGGGCTATCGACACCAGCCCGGTCGGCTTTGCCGTATTTGACCGCGTGCTGCTGAGCGTGCACCCGACCGACTGCGCGGTGCGTGACTACTTCGCCCAAAAGCTCGGTGCCCTGACCGAGGGCCGCGACCTGCGCGGCGCCTCGCGCCTGCCCAATAGCTCGGCCGAGCTGATGCTGCGCATGGTCAACCATATGGTGGACAGCTATCTGGACTTGCGGCGCTTGCTGACCCGGCAGATGCAAACGGTGCAACATGCCTTGATGGATTCGCAGCGTGAGTTCCATGAGTGGCCGCTGCTGCTGGAGTCGCGCGACGCGCTGCACAGGCTTGAAGATACTTGCGAGGATCAACGCAGCGCGATGCAGGAGTGGATCGACGTATTGGACGACTGGCCGGCCTCGCAAGACGCGGCCGTGCTGCGCGACCGCGAACTGCTGCGCGTGCGTTCACGCGACGTGTTGGAGCATATCGAGCGGGTATTGACTCATGTGCGACGCATGGAATCATCATCAGAGTCGGCGGTGCAAATGCACTTCTCGGCGCTTGGGCACCGCACCAACAACATCATGCGCACCTTGACCGTGCTGACTGCAATTTTTCTGCCGCTGAACCTGATCACCGGCATCTTCGGCATGAACTTCGACACTCTGCCCTTGATTCACCGCGCCACCGGCGTCTGGATCGCCCTGGGCGTGATGGTGATGATCGCGCTCTTGCTGGGCAGCTTCTTCTGGCGCAAGCGCTACCTGGGCACTCGACGCTAGTTCCGCAAATCAAGCCGCCGGATAGGGGTCCGCGAAACCCAGGCCCAGCATGATTTCGGTCTCGCGGCCCTCCATGCAGGCGGCCTCGTCGTCTTCTTCGTGGTCATAACCCTGCGCATGCAGGGTGCCGTGCACCAACATATGAGCGTAGTAGGCGGCGATATCGGTGCCCGCCTCCGAGGCTTCGCGCTCCACCACCTGGGCACAAATCACCAGGTCGGCCGTCACCACAGGCTCATGGCTGTAGTCGAAGGTCAGCACATTGGTTGCGTAGTCCTTGCCCCGGAACTCGCGGTTGAGCGCCTGCCCTTCTTCGGCGCCAACAATGCGCACGGTCAACTCGCCCGGCAGCTCCAGTGCGGCACGGATCCAGCGCATCACCTTGTGGCGAGGCAGCAGCGCGCGGTGCCGGGGGTCGGCAAACTGCAAGGACAAACTCAGTTCGGGCTGGCTCATGCTGCACTTCCTTTGCTCTTTAACTTGGCCTCGGCCTTGGTGCGCGCCTCATAGGCCTCCACGATCCGCGCCACCAAGGGATGACGCACCACATCGGCGCTGGTGAAATGCGTCATGGCGATGCCCTCCACCTTGACCAGCACCCGCTCGGCGTCGACCAGACCGCTGGTAGCCCCCTTGGGCAGGTCCACCTGGCTGGTATCGCCGGTGATCACGCATTTGCTGCCGAAGCCGATGCGGGTCAGGAACATTTTCATCTGCTCGGGCGTGGTGTTTTGCGCTTCGTCCAGAATCACAAAAGCATGATTGAGCGTGCGACCGCGCATAAAGGCCAAGGGCGCGACTTCCAAGCTTCCTTTCTCAAACGCTTTGGTGACCTTGTCGAAGCCCATCAACTCATACAGCGCGTCATACAGGGGGCGCAAATAAGGATCGACCTTCTGGGTCAAATCCCCGGGCAAGAAGCCCAGGCGCTCGCCGGCCTCAACCGCCGGCCGCGTCAGGATGATGCGCTGCACGCTGTTGCGCTCCAGCGCATCGACGGCACAGGCCACGGCCAGATAGGTCTTGCCGGTGCCGGCCGGGCCTAAACCAAAAGTGATGTCATGCCCCATGATTTGGCGCAGGTATTGATGCTGCAAAGGCGTGCGGCCAGCCAGATCGGCACGGCGCGTGCGCAAGACCAGCGCCTCTGTCGCTGCGGCATCCGCCGATTTTGTCGCTTTCGCCGGGACGGCCGAGGCTTGACGGCGTTTTTTGGCCGGGGCCAGTTCACTGACGGCTTCGGCCAGTGCCAAATGCAAAAGCTCGGGCGCGATAGCGCGCTGACCACGCTCATAAAGCGTTTGCAAGAGCTGCAAGGTACGGGCTGCGGCGGCCCGTGCGCCTTCGATGCGGAAATGCGCATGCTGGCGCGTGATGCTGACACCCATGCTGGTTTCAATCAGCCGCAAATGCCCGTCCAAGCTGCCGCACAAATGCGCCAAGCGCTGGTTGTCAATCGGGGCAAAATCATGGCGAAGCATCATGGCGGCGGTATTTGGGCGCAGTGGGCAAGGCTCGCATTGTCGCCCGTGCAAGCACTGGGTCGCAGCCGCTCGCGCGTCCTGCACAATCGCGCCCATACCTAGCTTGTTGGACAGATAGAAACTCCGTCATGGTCAAACCAATTCGATTGATAGCTGCGGCAGCCCTTGGCACGCTCTTGCTCCCGGCTTTGCTGCTGGCTCAGCCGACCCAAGCCCCTGCCCTAGGCCCTTCCGGTCTCAGCGCCATCATCAGCACTTGGCTGATGGCCATGCTGATGATGATGGGCGTCACGACCGGCTTGCTGGCCCGCCTTTGCCCGGCAGACAGGCGTTTGCCCTACCTCAGCGGCATGATGCTCAGCGCCGTGGCCTGGGCGATGCTGCTTGAGTTCCGACCCGGCCTAGCGGGCGCAGAGATGGGCTTGCTGGCGCTGCTGACCTTTTGTGCGCTGCGCTTTGTGCTGAGGCCTTTGCTGGGCCTACCGGCCTGGCTTGCCTCGGCACTGCGGGTGCAGTTGGTACTGGCGCCGCTGACGGTAGGGCTGCTGGGCGACACACAACTGCCCTGGCTGGCGCAGTGCTGGTTCGCAGCCTTGGCGCTGGAGCTGCTGCTGGCCGTCGTCTATTACCTGCGCTCGCACAGCAGTGACGCAGAGCCCGTCGTCGAACCGCTGCTGCCCCAACTCAACGATCCGCTGCTGCTGCGCGCACTGCTGAGCCTGCTAGCACTGTCGGCCTCGGCCTTGATGCTGATGCAGGTTGCACCAGCCTGGTCTATGGGCGGCGATGCCTTGGCAGCCACACCGCCGAGTATTTCCTTGCTCCTCTTATGGGGCATGGCGCTGCTGCTGATGGCGCTTGGGCTGCAGACACTTGCCGCGTTAGCACGCGCCCGCAGGCTGGCCGAGATCCGCCACGCACAGGCCGAACAAGATATGCATGCAAGAGTTGCCGAAGTCGAGCTCAGCTTTGGCGCCTTGGTGGAACAAAAGCTGGAGCAAGTGACCGAACGAGAGCGCAAACGCATTGCGGCCGATCTGCACGATGACTTGGGCGCCAAGCTGCTGACGATTGTTCACACCAGCGAGTCCGACCGCATCTCGACCCTGGCGCGTGAAGCGCTGGAAGAAATGCGTTTGTCGGTGCGGGGGCTGACGGGCAAGCCGGTGCAGTTGCTGGACGCCCTGGGCGACTGGCGGGCCGAGCTGGTGTCCAGGTTGGGTCAGGCCAATATCCTGGCAGAGTGGGAATCACCGACGGAGGACATCGTCCACACCCTGCCAGCGCGCGCTTACGTGCAAACCACACGGATCTTCCGCGAGGCCGTCAGCAACATCATCAAGCACAGCGGCGGCACACATTGCAATATCAGCTGCAAGGTTCAAGACGGCGACTTTCTGGTCGTGATCCAGGACAATGGTCAGGGCATACCGGCCGAACTGGACGGTAGGCTGGACCGGGGGCATGGCATGGCGAGCATGAAATCCCGCGCCAAGCAAATGCATGGGCAATGCCTGGTCGAATCGGGGCCAGGCTGGGGCACGGTGATACGCCTGACGATTCCGCTCTGAATAAACGTGCATCTCGCACATCTGCGTCAGTTGATCAAGCTCAGGCCGCTTGGCTTCAAGCCGATAAAGCCTTACCGTCATCGACTGAGATGCAAGTGAGCGCATGCCGCGCCCCGCCTCTTCGGAACACCGAGAACACCATGGACAATATTCTGTTGCTTGAAGATATTCCCGAAATCCGCGCCTGGCTGAAGGCGCTGATCAAGCAAGTCTTCGTCAATGCACAGATCACCGAATGCTCGCGCGTTCAAGACGCGCTGGCCTTCGTCAACAGTCATCGCTTTGATCTGGCACTGCTTGATCTGGGACTACCGGATGGCTCGGGCGTGGACGTCATTGCCGCCTTGCGCGACCGCCAGCCGGAGGCGCAGTCGGTGATCGTGACCATTCACGATGATGACGAGCACCTTTTCCCGGCCTTGCAAGCCGGCGCCTTTGGTTATCTGCTGAAAGAACAATCGCGCGAGTTGTTGATCGAACAGTTGCAGCGCATGAGCCAGGGCGAACCGCCGCTGTCGCCGTCAATCGCCCGCAAGGTGATCTCCTACTTCGGCAAACAAAGGCGCCAGCAGGCGGCCGCACCCGTCCAAGAGGTTTCACTGACTGACCGTGAAACCGAAGTCTTGCTGCGTGTAGCCAAAGGCTTCACCCTGCCGGAGATCGGCGTGCAACTGGGCTTGTCACGCCACACCATTGCCGATTATGTGAAGCAGATCTATCGCAAACTGAATGTCTCTTCGCGCGCCGAAGCGGCACTCGAAGCGCAGCGCCTCGGTCTATTTGGCAGAAGCTGATTCTTACCCGTTCGGCCGGATAATGGCCGGATGATAGGAAGACTCACAGGCGTCATTGCGGAGAAATCGCCCCCGCTGGTTCTCATAGACGTGCAGGGCGTCGGCTACGAGGTCGATGTGCCCATGAGCACCTTCTACAACTTGGGCGGCCTGGGCGACAAGGTCAGTTTGCTGACCCATTTTGTGGTTCGCGAAGACGCCCAGATCCTGTTTGGCTTCCTCAGCGCAGAGGAGCGCACCACCTTTCGCCAGTTGATCAAGATCAGCGGTGTCGGCCCCCGCATGGCGCTTTCGCTGCTGTCTGGCTTGTCAGTGGCCGAGCTGGCTCAAGCCGTCGCACGCCAAGAAGCTGCACGCTTGGTCAAGGTGCCCGGCGTAGGCAAGAAGACCGCCGAGCGGCTGCTGCTTGAGCTCAAAGGCAAACTCGGGCCAGATCTGGCCGTGCCAATCAGCATGGTCAACGACAACCAAGGTGACATCTTGCAGGCGCTGGTGGCGCTCGGCTACAGCGAGAAAGACGCCGCACTGGCACTGAAGCCCTTGCCGGCCGATGTCGGCGTGAGTGACGGCATCAAGCTGGCTCTGAGGGCACTGTCACGATGAGCATTCAAACCGATGATTTCGGTAGCGCGCCGATACGCGTCGTTAGCGCAGCACCAAGCTCGCCCAAAGAAGAAGCGATTGAGCGCGCGTTACGGCCAAAGTTGCTGGACGAATATGTCGGCCAGACCAAGGCACGTGAACAGCTGGAAATCTTCATCGGTGCAGCCCGCAAGCGCGATGAGGCGATGGATCATGTGCTTTTGTTTGGCCCGCCGGGCCTAGGCAAGACCACGCTTTCCCACATCATTGCCGCCGAGTTGGGCGTCAATTTGCGCCAGACCTCCGGGCCGGTGCTGGAGAAGCCCAAGGATCTGGCAGCGATCCTGACCAATCTCGAGAAGAACGACGTGCTCTTTATCGACGAGATACACCGCCTCTCGCCGGTGGTGGAGGAAATTCTTTACCCCGCGCTGGAGGACTATCAGATCGACATCATGATCGGCGAAGGCCCGGCTGCGCGCTCGATCAAGCTCGATCTGCAACCGTTCACGCTGGTGGGCGCCACCACCCGCGCCGGCATGCTGACCAACCCACTGCGCGACCGTTTCGGCATCGTGGCGCGACTGGAGTTCTATACGGCCGAGGAGTTGCAGCGCATCGTCACCCGCTCCGCCGCGCTGCTGAACACGCCGATGGATGAAGAAGGCGCGTTAGAGATTGCTCGTCGCTCGCGCGGCACGCCGCGTATTGCTAACCGATTACTTCGGCGGGTGCGCGACTATGCCGACGTCAAGGGAGATGGCCGCATAGGCAAAGCCATTGCGGACAAAGCGCTGGCAATGCTGGATGTAGACCCGCGTGGCTTTGATTTGATGGACCGCAAATTACTGGAGGCCATCGTGCACCGCTTTGACGGTGGGCCGGTGGGCCTAGAGAACGTCGCCGCAGCCATTGGCGAGGAAGCGGGCACGATTGAAGACGTGATCGAGCCCTATCTGATACAGCAAGGCTTTTTGCAACGTACGCCAAGGGGGCGTATCGCGACCTTGGCGGCATTCAGGCATCTGGGCGTGACGCCACCCAAGGCGATGGGGGCTTTGTTCGACGAATAGTCGAAGCTCTTGCCTGACCCGTCCTGAGATAGGTTGACACTCAGAACGATTGAAGAATTGCCGGTTACCCC
>NZ_JAQQXT010000027.1:0-12736 GCF_028595345.1 Roseateles albus
TGAACCAGTTCGCGATCCTCTACGAAGATCGGTTCACGAAATCGAGCCCGTAAGATACTCAGCCAGCTTCACGAAATCAGTGAAGGTTCATTGAGCCTCACACACAGAAATTCGGACAGGCCCCGGGCCGCGCCTGATTCCGGGCACTTTGGAGACGCTCAGCCTCTTGTTTGGCCCCTTGTTGGCGGGCGACAGGCTGTTGGGCGTGATCTCCATTCAGTCCAACCGCCAGCATGCCTATGGCGACCGGGAGCGCTTTATCTTCAAGGCTTTGTGCGCCTATGCGGCCATCGCCCTGGATAATGCGGCCGCCTACGCCTTGACCGAATCGGCCCAGCAAGAGACCCACGCGGCCTTGATGGAGCTGCGCCAGATGCAGCGTGACTTGATCGAACGTGAGAAGTTGGCGGCGCTGGGGTCCTTGGTGGCCGGCGTGGCCCACGAGCTCAACACCCCGATTGGCAACAGCCTGATGGTGGCCAGCACCTTGCACGAGGGCAGCGAGGAGTTTTTGACGCTGGTCAGCCAAGGCCAGCTGCGCAAATCGCAGCTGGAGCAGTTTTGCCGCAACACACAGGATGCCAGTGGCTTGTTGATGCGCAATCTGGAAAAGGCCGCGGCCTTGGTCAATGGCTTTAAGCAGTTAGCGGTCGACCAGACCTCCGAGCGCCGCCGCGTCTTCAATTTGCGCCAGACCTGCGAAGAGGTGTCTTTGACCCTGGCGCACCTGCTGCAGCGGGCGGGCCATGAGCTGGTCGTCGATGTCGCCGAGGATGTGGCCCTCGACAGCTACCCCGGCCCCTTGGGTCAGGTGCTCAGTAACTTGGTCATCAACGCCGGCCTGCATGGCTTTGCTGGCCGGCAAGGCGGCCATATGCGGCTGAGTGCCCGGGTGCTGGAAGCGCAGCAAGTTTTGCTGTGCTTTGAGGACGATGGCCATGGCATCGCGGCCGAGCATCTCGACAAGATTTTCGAGCCGTTTTTCACTACCCGCCTGGGCCAGGGCGGCAGTGGCCTGGGCCTTCACATCAGCTACAACATCGTGCGCAATCTGCTTGGTGGCAGCATCACGGTCAGCAGCACGCTTGGCCAAGGCACGCAATTCGAGATAGTGCTGCCCTTGGTGGCGCCGGGCTTGGGCGAGGCGCTCAGCTAGCTTGCTCTACAAGGCGTGGGTCACCCATTTGAAGTCGGGGTCCTCGGCATAGGGCTTGATGGTGAAGCCCAGGCTTTTCATCAGTTTGAGCATGCCGGGGTTCTTGGCCAGCACCAGGCCCTCGATCTCGCTCAAGCCTTTTTCGCGCGCCACGTCCATGATGCTTTCCATCAGGCGTGAACCCAGGCCCTTGCCGCTGAAGTCATCGGCCACCACCAGCGAAAACTCGCAGCTCGATTGGTCGGGGTTGGTGATGTAGCGTGAGACACCGATGATGCGCTCGGTCTCTACGGTTTCGCCGTTAGCGTCGAGGCTTCGTTGCTTGGACACCGCTACCAGTGCCATCTCCCGGTCATAGTCGATCAAGCTGAAACGCGCCAGCATGGCCGGCGGCAACTCCGTCATCGAAGAGACAAAGCGGAAATAGCGACTCTCGGCCGACAAGCTGTGCACCAGCTGCTGCAACATCTGCGCGTCGTCCGGGCGAATCGGGCGCAGCGTGTATTCGCCGCCGCCGCGCATAGGCCAGACCTGCGCATGCCGCGCCGGGTAGGGCAGGATGGCCAGATGGGCGTATTGCTGCGAACCGGGGCCGATCGCCAGTGAAGCGCTGTCGATGACGATGCGGGCATCCACCGCGACGGCGCCAAACTCGTCCACGATGATGGGGTTGATGTCCATCTCGCGCAGCTGCGGCAACTCGCACACCATCTCCGACACGCGCAGCAGCAGCTGCTCCAGAGCGTCCATATCGACGGCGTTGGCGCCGCGCCAGTCACCCAGGGTTTCGGCCACGCGCGAGCGGTCGATCAGGCGGCGTGCCAAGTAGCGATTCAGCGGCGGCAGCTCCATCGCCCGGTCGTTGAGTAACTCGATCATGGTGCCGCCGGCGCCAAACACCACCACCGGGCCAAAGGGGTCATCGGTGACCAGGCCGATATAGATCTCGCGGCCGCGTTTGGCAGCCGCCATTTTCTGCACGGTGACGCCGTTGATGCGGGCCTGCGGTGCTAGGCGCGCGACGCGCTCCATCATTTCGGTATAGCCGTCCTTGACGGCGGCGCCATGCTGCAAATTGAGCACCACGCCCTGCACATCGGACTTGTGCGAAATATCGGGTGAGTCGATCTTCAGCGCCACGGGATAGCCCAGCTGGGTGGCAATCATCATGGCCTCGTTGGCCGAGCGCGCCAGAATCGTGTGTGTGACTGGGATCTGAAAGGCCGACAACAGCGTTTTCGACTCGATCTCGGTCAGCACCTTGCGGCGTTCGGACAAGACGCCCTCGATCACCAGCCTTGCCGCTTCGATATCGGGTTTGGTCAGGGTGGACAGCGGGGCCGGTGTTTGCTGCAAAAGCAATTGGTTTTGGTAGAAGGACGAAATATTGCCGAAGGCCCCGACCGCTGCCTCGGGCGTGCGAAAGCTCGGAATCGAAGCCTCGCTGAGGGTGCTGCGGGCCGTGCCCACCGACGCGTCGCCCATCCAGCAGGCCAGCAGCGGTTTGCTCAAGCTGCGCTTCATCTCTGCCAGCGCACGAGCGACGGCGGTGGTGTCAGCGCCCAGCTTGGGTGAATAAATGGCCAGCACGCCGTCGACCTGCTTGTCGCGCCCGGCCGCTTCGATCGCCGCCTGGTAGTGCTGACCCTCAGCGTCTTCTGACAGGTCGATCAGGTCGCACAGGCTGGCCAGCTCGGGCAACAAGGGCTTGAGCGCGGTGACCGAATCCGGCCCCAGCCGGCCCAGCTCAAGGCCGATCTCGTTGATCCAATCGGCCGCCAGCACGCCGGGGCCGCCGCCGTTGGTGACGATGGCCAGGCGCTTGCCGACCGGACGGTAGCGCGAGGCCAGACATTTGGCGGCAGAGAATAACTCGACAAACGAGCGCACCCGGACGGCACCGGCACGCCGCAGGGCCGAATCGAAAACATCGTCGCTGCCGACGATGGTGCCACTGTGGGTTTGTGCGGCGGCGTTGCCGGCGGGCTTGCGTCCGGCCTTCAGGATCACCACAGGCTTGGCGTTAGCGGCCGAGCGCAGCGCGCTCATAAAGCGCCGCGCATTGCCTATGCCTTCGAGGTAGACGATGATGCTTTGCGTCTGCGCGTCATTGGCGAGGAAGTCCAAGACCTGGGCAATATCGACGCCGGTGTTGGGGCCCAAGGAGACCACCGACGAAAAGCCCACCGCGTTGCTGCGCGCCCAGTCCAGCATCGAAGCCGTCAGAGCACCTGACTGCGAGACCAAGGCCAAGGAGCCGGCCTGTGCCAGCGGCCCGGTGGCGCTGGCATTGAGCTGCAGGCCCGGGCGTTGAAAGCCCAGGCTGTTGGGGCCGAGCAGCAGCATGCCTTCACGCCGGGCGATTTTCTTCAGCATGGCGGCCTGTTCGGTGCTGACGCCGCTGGAGATCACCAGCGCGGCGCGGCAGGTGATGCGCCCGGCCACCTCCAGCGCGGCAGCGATGTCTTGCGGCGGCAGCGCGATGATGGCCAGATCGGCCCGCGCCTGCGCCAAGTCGGCCAAGGTGCCGGTGCTCTGGATATCCAGGAAGCGCAAGCTGCCACTGAAGCGTTGGGCTTGCAGCGCTTGATGCAGCGCCAGGGCATGGGCGCTTTGCCCCTCGCTGCTGTCCGGCGAGCCGGCAAAAACAACAATCGACTCGGGGGTAAACAGTGGGGTCAGGTAATGCTTGTCCATGGTGTCGCTTTTTTGCCCCAGCGGGGCTGAGATCAACCGCAGTCTAGCCAAGCGTTATGGCTTCCGGCTTGACCTGAGACAAGCGCTTAGCTGGCCCTTCACCGCATCCGCTTAAATGATGCGTTCGAAATGCTCCACCCTGGGCGGCTGTGCAAAGAAGGGGCCGACGATGGCGCGCCAAGCTGGGAACAAGGGGCCACCGCGAAAATGCACGGTATGGTCCTCAAGGCTGGCCCATTCGATCTGCAAGATATAGCGCTCGGGAGACTCCAGCCCATGTTGGACGCGCGCGCTCATAAAGCCCTGGGCCTGTGCGATCACGGTCTTGATGCCATGCGCAATGGCGGCTTCAAAGGCGGCCTGCTGGCCCGGCGGAATTTGAATTTCGGCGATCTCGAGAATCATGAAGAGCCTTTGGGGGTTCGCTAGAGCTAAGGATTAAATCGAATGATTGAATCAAGTGTCGGCCCGCCCTTCGATCAGCGGTAGTGCACCCGTTTGCGAAATTCATCTTGCAGGCGCTGATAGCTGCCGTCGCGCCGCATCTGCGCCAACCCGGCGCTGAAGGCTTGGGCCAGGCTCTCGCCCTGCGGGTGTTGCTTGGAAAAAGCCACCCAGAAGCCATCCATTGAGAGCAGGCCCACTCGCTTGGCGCGGCCCTTGAACTCGGGGGTGTTGTTGATGCGCATGCCGCCGGGCGTGCGATTGAGCAAGATGTAGTCGACCCGCTTGGCCAGCAGCATGCGTATCAAGGCGGCATCGGAGACAGCCACCGATTTCAGAATCCGGCTGTCGTGCATGAATTCGCTGGGGTAGGTGTAGCCGTTGGTGTAAGCCACGCGTTTGCCGCGCAGGTCGGCCAACCGGAGTTCGGGCACATCGGCGTCAGCGCGGGCAAAGATCGACAACTCCTCCTCGAACATGGCCGGCTGGTGCCAGACATAGTCGGCGCGGTTGTCATCGGTGATGGTGGCGTTGAAGCAGCCCGCGACCTGACCGGATTTGGCGTAAAGCATGCAGCGCGCAAACGGCACGTTGATGATCTTTACCTGTATGCCTTGGCTTGCAAGAGCGGCGCGCACCAGGTCAACACTGAAACCGACCGGGCTGCTGTCGGTGTCGGCGCCGGGCTTCTCGGCGGCGCTGTACGGCGACCAGTCATCTTCGCCCGCGAGCACCAGCGTCTTTTTGTCGTTGTTAAATGATGTGGTGGCTGAGGTGGCCGAGAACTCGGCCGGGGTCTGCGCGTGTAGCCCGGCGCTGAACGCCAGGCAAACAGCTATCGAGACGGCACGGTGTAGGTAGCAAGCGAACATGGGCCGACAAGCTTATTGACTGCTGCGCTCAGGCCGACTCGGCCAGCAGCTTTTCGACCAAGGCATGCAGGGCGGTGAAGTCCGGTTCACCGACATAGCGTTTGACGATCTCGCCGCGCTTATTGATCAATAGCGTGGTTGGCGTCAGCTGAATCTTGCCAAACTGATGGGCGATTTTTCCGTTGTTGTCGATCGCCACGCCGAAGGGCAGCTTGCGGCTCTCGGCGAAATTGGCCACGAAAGCCGGTGGGTCGTAGCTCATCGCCACGGCCAGGGTGTCAAAGCCCCGGGCCTTGAATTTCTCATGCGTGGCAACGATTTGCGGCATCTCTTTGACGCAGGTGGTGCAACTGGTGGCCCAGAAATTGACCAGCATGACCTTGCCTGCCCATTGGCTGGAGTCGGCCGGTGCGCCGTCCAGCAGCACATAGCTGACGGCCGGCGCTACTTCGCGGGAGCCAAGGCTTTGATAGGCAAAGAATCCGCCGCCGGCCAAGGCCGCCACTAGCAGGGGCAGAAAAATACGTTGCAGCTTCATGGCGGCAGTTTAGCCTGGGCTTTGTACCGAGGGTGGCGGGCGGGTCATCCGCCGCAAGCCAGGGTCAAAGTCCTTTGGACAACTCGAACATCAGCACCGAGGACAGCGCATCGTTCAGGTGCAAGCGCGAGATGCGTGCCAGGCCGTCTGCAGTAGCGGTGGAGAGCTGGGTCAGGTGGGGCTCGTCGAGTACCTCGACAAAGCAGAAGTCCGGCACTTCGCGCATCACGTCGGCAAACAATTGCTCAAAGTCGTCGCCGCGCAGCGCGCTCTCGAACACGATGCCATGCGGCAGGCCTTCCTGGCAAAACTGCGCCGCTTCCGCCATGCTGCCGGCCAGGTCGATGATCAGCCCCATATGCTGCATGGCGGCCTGAATCTGGCCGCGTAGCTCGCGCTGCGCGGAAATGATCAGCACATGGCTGCCGGCCAGTGGCTTGGAGTTGTTGGACGGCTGGAACTCGGCCACGCGCTCGCTGCTTTGGGCGAGTTCCCGACCGGCCTCTCGCTCGCTGCTTGCCGAGATCAAGCCGGGCTCGTCTCCGATGATTTGCGGGAACTCGAGGGTGAGCACGGTGATGCCGGCTTCGTCCTCGCGCAGTGGCAAAACACCCATGGTCAGTGCGGTTTGCTCGACCAGGCGCCAGGCCAGGGAGTTCAAGGCCAGCGGCAGTTCCTTGAAACGAGGGTCGTCGATCAGGTCCAGCGAACGGTGAGCAAAGCGGCACACCAGTCGGGCTTTGGCTGGCCAAGGGGTCAGATCCAGCCGCAGGTCGATCGAGCTGTGAGTGCTGGCCAGGGCCCAATCCATCAAGGCGTTGAGCAGCGCGAACAGCAGCGAGCCGTCCGCCATGATTTCAACCGGCTTGAGAATTTGCCGCACCTGGATGCCGCGCGCCTGGGTTTCGCGGCTGCGTTGCGCCAGCACGCCGCGCAAGATTTGCGTGAGGTGCATGCGCTCGCGGCTCAGTTTGAGTCGGCCGGAGGCGAGGCGGGCGAGTTGCTGGCCCAGCATGCCGGCCTCACGCGCCTGGCTGACGCTTTCGCGCAGCGCACGCAGGCTCTGGCGGTCGATCTGGCCGGTGCTGACCAGGTCGTGGATGCGCTCCAAGGCCGAACTCAGAGGCCCCGCAATTTCGGCACCCAGTTGTTGCACGATTTCGGTCCACTGCACGGGGCTTGGCTCGCCGGCCACATCATTGGCGGCTGAGCAGGCGGAGGCGGTTGAGGTGGACGGCGGGATTGACATGGGCAGGCTTGAGGATCGGCGGCTGTTTTTCTTTTAGGGGCGCTTGCGGGCCAAATTCCCGCAACGGACGCCATCGTCAACGCGATGCTCCTCAGCGTCCATCCCCTGATCCGGGGGAGTTGGCGCTGAAATTGCCATATGTCTGCAATAAGCGTGAGATTTGCGCACTTTCACACGTTTTGACGCAGTGATTTGCGCCTATGCGATCACGCCGGCCTGCAAAAGTGCCGCAATCTCGGCTTCCGTTCGACCTGCTTCAAGCAAGAGCTCGTGGGTGTGTTGACCCAAAAGCGGCGGGGCCCGGCGGTAGCTCACCGGTGTAGCTGACAAGTTCATGGGGCTGGACACCAACTGCAAGCCGGGGCTCAAAGGGTGCGGCATGGGTCTTGCAATGCCGCGCGCTTGGACCTGCGGGTCGGCGAAGGCTTCGGCGAGGTTGTTGATGGCGCCGCAGGGTACTTTGGCGGCTTCAAGGGCGCTGAGCCAGGCGTCGCGGGGGCGGGTTTTGATTGCGGCTGCGATCATGGGCACCAGCAGCTCGCGTTGCCGAACGCGTTGGGCGTTCGTGCTGAAGCGAGGGTCTTGAGCCCAAGCCGGGAAGCCCGCGATGGCGCAGAACTTGGCGAATTGATGGTCATTGCCGATGGCCAAAATCAAATGGCCATCGCTGGCTTCAAAGGCTTGGTAGGGCACGATGTTCTGGTGCGCATTGCCCATGCGGGTGGGCACTTGGCCCGTGCAGAGGTAGTTGGCGCCCAAATTGGCCAACATGGCCAGTTGCGTGTCGAGCAGGGCCATGTCGATGACCTGGCCCTCGCCGGTCGCGTCGCGGTGACGCAGGGCGGCCAGAATTGCGACGGTGGCGTAGAGGCCGGTGAAGAGGTCGGCCACGGCCACACCGACCTTCTGCGGCCCGCCGCCGGGCAGGTCGTCACGTTCGCCAGTGACGCTCATCAGGCCGCCGATGCCTTGCACGGCGTAGTCGTAGCCGGCACGGTCTTTGTATGGCCCGGTCTGGCCGAAGCCGGTAATGGAGCAAACGATCAGGCCGGGATTGAGCTCGCGCAGGCTTTGCGCGTCCAGGCCGTAGCGGGCCAGGTCTCCGACCTTGAAGTTCTCGACCAGCACATCGACGCCGGCCGCAAGTTCGCGGATCAGCGCTTGGCCTGCCGGGCAGGCGATGTCGATGGCGATTGAGCGCTTGTTGCGGTTGGCGCCTAAGTAGTAGGCGGCCTCGCTGGTGTCGCGGCCCTGCTCATCTTTCAAGTAAGGAGGCCCCCAGGCGCGGGTGTCGTCGCCGCTGCCGGGTCGTTCCACCTTGATCACATCGGCGCCGAGATCGGCCAGGGTTTGCGTGCACCAGGGCCCGGCCAACACGCGCGACAGGTCGAGTACGCGCACGCCACCCAGCGCCATCGGGGGTAGGGTCGCTTGGCAGGATTCTTTGGGGGGCTCGTTGGTGGCGGCTTGGTTTTGCATGGGTGAGATTGTCGGGCAGGGCTATGGCCGCCGCCCTTGGATAATGCCGCCATGACCTCACGCGCCCTCCTTCTCGTTCTTGCCTTGAGCCTGGCGGCTTGTTCGCCCAAGCTGGATTGGCGCCAGACTCACCCTGTCGGCGCGGGCATCACGGCAATGTTCCCTTGCAAGCCGGTGGTCAACAGCCGCCCGGCCACGGCCGCCGAACCGGCAGCCATGGGTTTGGCTGAATGCAAGGCCGACGAGTGGACCTTCTCCCTGGCCTGGGCTGACCTCAAAGATCCGGCCTTGGTGGGTCCGGCCTTGCATGAAATGCAGCGCTCGCTGACGACTAAATTGAATGCAGAAGTGGTGTCGACCGAAGCGCTGACCGTGGCGGGCATGACGCCCAACCCGGCGGCCGGGCAGCAGTTGCTGCGGGGCACGCAGCAGCACGCTCGGCTGGCGGTGTTCTCGCGCGGCTTGCGGGTCTATCAGGTGCTGATGTTGGGCACGCAAGACAATCCGGTCGCCTGGGAGAGTTTTATCACTGGGCTTAAGCTTGATTCATGAGCAGTTTGGCGCCGTACGCAAGCCAGGACGGGTGGGCTTGCGGCGCGAAGCAAATGCAGCGTTGATAATGAGGTTATGCCCGGTTTGCTTTTGATCGCCCATGCCCCGCTTGCTACAGCCTTGAAGGTGGTGGCGGAGCACACCTTCCCGCATTGCGCGGCCCAATTGACGGTGCTGGACGTGACCCCGGATATGTCGGCGGACGACGTTGAGGGCGCTGCGCGGGCGCTGCTGCAAGCGGCCGGCCATGCAGAAGCCTTGATTCTGACCGATGTGTTCGGCGCCACGCCTTGCAACGGCGCGCAGCGTTTGCACAGCGAAACCGTGCGCGTGGTCAGTGGTGTCAATGTGCCCATGCTTTGGCGCTCCCTGTGCTACATCAGCGAGCCTTTGGCGTCCTTGATCGCGCGGGCCGTTCAAGGCGGTGCGGCCGGCATCATGTTGAATGACATTCCCGTGAACCCCAATTCGGAAACCTGAGATTCAATGATCAAGTCGACGCTCACCATCAGCAATAAACTGGGCCTGCATGCCCGCGCATCGGCCAAGCTGACCAAACTTGCCGGTAGCTTTCAGTGCGAGGTCTTCATGAGCCGAAAGAGCCGGCGCGTCAACGCCAAAAGCATCATGGGCGTGATGATGCTGGCGGCCGGCCTGGGTTCGGAGGTTGAACTTGAGACCGAAGGGCCTGACGAGCAGGCCGCTCAAGACGCCATCACCGCCTTGGTGAATGACAAGTTCGGCGAGGGTCAGTGAGCGGCCGCCTGCGGCTTATTCGATGAAGTGACGACGGTAGCGAGCGGGTAGTTCGGCCAGTCGCATCATCATTGGCAGATCGGCCATATTGAAGTCGGGGTCCCAAGCCGGCGCGCCGAGTATGCGGGCACCGCAGCGCAAATAGCCCTTGATCAGCGGTGGCGCCTCGACCTTGAGATCGTGGCGCAAGTCATCGACAGGCAAGGGCAAACGGGGCCGCACCTGCCATTCAATCCCTGCCAAATGGGTCTTCTCCAGTTGCTTCCAAAGACTGGCCGCGAAATGACCGCCATCACACATGCTGATGCTGGCGCAGCCGACCATGGTGTCGAGCTTGTTTCTGATCATGAACTCGGCCAATGCACCCCATAGCAGCATGATGACGCCACCCGAGCGGTGGGCCGGATCAATGCAGGAGCGTCCCAGCTCCACCATGTTTCCCCGCAGGCTGCGCAAGCGTGTGAGATCGAATTCGGTCTCGCTGTAGAGGCCGCCGGCTCGCTTGGCTGCTGCAGGGGTCAGCACCCGGTAAGTGCCGACAACGCGGCTTGAATGGTCCTTGGGGTCAATCTCGCGCACCAAGAGATGCTCACAAAAGGCATCGAAGTTGTCGATGTCGTGACCGGCCGGCGTTCCTTTTGGTACGGTCAGGCGTGCGCCCATTTCTTCGGCAAATACGCGAAAGCGCAGTTGCTGTGCCTCGCACACCTCTTGCTCTGTTTTGGCCCAGCAAACTTCCAGCCGGCTTGGTGTCGCTCCATGCGCTGGCTGCTGCAGCTGTAACGGCGGGTGCTCCAGCCTTGCGGGGTGGAGTTCGGAATAGGGCAAGGTGGACAGCGGAAGATCCCTCATGAGCGGCCTCGTCTAGGTCGTTGGTTGGCAGGCGGATGCTCGGTTGTTGCGGTGACGCTGCCATGACGCATGAATGACGATTCGGTGACGAGGCACTAGGGCCGAGTGGCTGCTAAAGTCGGCGCATGAGCTTTCAGGTGTTTGGCATCCCGGTCTCGCGCGGCGTGGCCATCGGCCGCGCGGTCTTGGTGGCGTCGAGCCGCGTAGACGTCGCGCACTATTTTGTTGCTTCAGCGCAGGTTGAAGGCGAGATCCAGCGCGCTTATCGGGCCCGCGATGTGGTGGCGCGCGAGTTTGAAACGCTCAAGCAGGACTTGCGGGGCGATACGCCTCAAGAGCTCGCCGCCTTGCTGGATGTGCACTTGATGCTCTTGCACGATGAGGCTCTCATTGGTGCGGCCACGCAGTGGATTGTTGAACGGCACTACAACGCTGAATGGGCCTTGTCCGCTCAGCTTGAGGTGCTGGCGCGCCAATTTGATGAGATGGAAGACGACTATCTGCGCGAGCGCAAGGCTGACTTGGAGCAAGTGGTCGAGCGGATCTTGAGTGCCTTGGCGCGCGAGCAGGGTTTGAATCCGGCTGATGCGGCCAGCGTTGTGCAGCGCGACTTTGCCGGAGA
Organism: Roseateles albus; assembly: GCF_028595345.1. Lineage (NCBI taxonomy): Bacteria > Pseudomonadati > Pseudomonadota > Betaproteobacteria > Burkholderiales > Sphaerotilaceae > Roseateles > Roseateles albus. The sequence goes on from NZ_JAQQXT010000027.1 coordinate 11,218, forward strand.
AGATCCCTTGTTGTTGGTGGCGGCCGACATTGCGCCGGCCGACATGATGCAGTTCAAGCGCAGCGTCTTTCACGGGTTCATTACCGACATCGGGGGAAAGACCTCGCATACGGCCATCGTTGCCCGCAGCATGGACATTCCCGCCGTGGTGGGCACGCGCGAAGCCTCGCGGCTGATTCGCCAAGATGACTGGATCATCATTGACGGCGATGCGGGCACCGTGATCGTCAATCCGTCGCCCATCATGCTTGAAGAGTATCGCTTCAGGCAGCGCCAGAGCGAGTTGGAGCGGGCGCGCCTAGCGCGTTTGAGGCATACGCCGGCGGTAACGCTGGATGGAGAACGTATCGAGTTGCACGCGAATATTGAGCTCCCTTTGGATGCGCTCGGCGCCATCGAGGCGGGCGCCACCGGGGTTGGTTTGTTCCGCAGTGAATTCCTGTTCATGAACCGCGATGGTGAGTTGCCCGGCGAAGATGAGCAATTCGCTGCTTACCGGGCGGCCGTAGAGGCAATGCAAGGCATGCCGGTGACCATTCGTACCGTCGATGTGGGTGCGGACAAGCCGCTGGACCGTATGAGTGCGAGTGAATTGCGCCATGAGCATGTGCTCAATCCGGCCATGGGTTTACGGGCAATTCGCTGGAGCCTGGCCGAACCCAGCATGTTTCGCCAGCAATTGCGCGCCATCTACCGGGCAAGTGCATTTGGCAAGGTCCGGCTGCTGATCCCTATGGTGGCACACCTGCATGAAGTAAGGCAGATTCTGGAGGCCGTCAAAAAGGTACAGCAGCAACTCAATGACGCAGGCCATGCGTATAGCCATGTTGATCTGGGCGTCATGATTGAAATTCCTGCGGCGGCCGTGATGCTCCCCTTGTTGCTGCGCCATGTTGACTTCGTCTCGATCGGCACCAACGACCTGATTCAATACACCTTGGCGATTGACCGCGCAGACGAGGCGGTCGCTCATCTTTATGATCCTTGGCACCCCGCCGTCTTGCAGTTGTTGGCAAGCTCGATCGGGCAGGCGCGAGCGGCCGGCAAGTCGGTCAGCGTATGCGGCGAGATGGCCGGCGACCCTGCGTTCACGGACTTGCTGCTAGGGATGGGCCTGCGTAGCTTTTCCATGCACCCGTCCCAAATCCCATCGGTGAAACAGCGCGTGTTGCGGGCCGATGCGGCGCGCCTTGCCTCCTTCATGCCAGAAATCATGGGGAGTGAGGATCCCCGGCTTGAGGCGGAGCAGGCTTTCGCCAGAAACAAGCCGGCGCGGACTTTGCAGTAGGCCGTGCGACCGTTTGGCGCGACTGAGCCGACCTTCAAGCTACCGCGTGGACGGGTAATTGCATATTTTTCAGCGAGTTGACGTTGCAAGCTTGATTCTTCGTGCTACAGTCGTGGGCTTCGCTGCTGAGGTTCACGCCCAGGCAGCGGCAGAGGTAGTAAAAAGGAAGTGCAAAAGAAAATTTCGATGCACTTGACGGATTTGAAGAAAATCAGTCATAATCCCGCTTCT
>NZ_JAQQXT010000028.1:0-11622 GCF_028595345.1 Roseateles albus
TACCCTCCAGAACTCCCAAAAATCAATAGCGATTGAATATCTTTTTGGGAGTTCTGGCCATTGGCATTCACCCCGAGATGTCAGTAGCCATGGGGGTTGGCGGGGTTTTGCAGGGCCGACTAAATAAAACACGGAGACAAAATTGCAGCACCTAAAACTTCGGGCATACCTGTCGGGCCTGGGCCTCATGGCCGCGTCTGTGGGTATGTCGGGCGCCGCCCTTGCAGCGCTCAGTATCACCACCAACCACGACGGTGGCGACCCCGCCAAGCCGATGTACACCGTCGACACCAATGCGGGCCTGGTGTTCAAAGTGCGCGGTTATGACAATAAAGTCAGCACACAGTCGGCCGGCGATATTTCCAGCCTGATTTATAACGGTATTCAATATACCGATCAGACCCGCGGCACCCAGCTCAATAGCGGCGCCGATTTTCTGTACAAGGGAATCTCGGCAGTCGGCGTGAAAGCCGAGCTGGTCGATGCCGCCGGCAATGCGACGCCGGCGAGCAGCGCCAACGGCGGCGTGGTCAGTGGCAATGATTATGTCAAGATCACCCTGACCAGTGACAATCTGGCCGGCGGTGTGTTGACTCATTACTATCTGGTCAAGCAGGGCTTGCCCCATATCTATATGGGCACGCATTTCACCGCCGAGCCCGATACGCTCAATTTGGTTCGCTATATCGTGCGGGTGCCGATAACCGCACTGCCAAATGGCACGGCGGCCGGCACGCCGGGCGGCCTGAGTCCCGATGGCTATTGGCCCGATGATTTGCGCGGCACCAGCGGCGCGATCGAGGCCAGCGATGTCTTCGGTTTCGCCAGCACCGACGCCCGTTATGGCCAGTCGCGCTCCAAGCATTACTCGAATATGCGGCTGAAGGATTGGTCCTATATCGGCGGCACCGGCAATAACGTCGGCCTGTGGATCATGCGCGATAACAACGAGGGCAATTCCGGCGGGCCTTTTTATCGCAGCCTGCTGAACCAAATCACCGCCACCACCAATGAGCTGACCTATATCGTCAACTACGGCGAAGCACAGACCGAAGCCTACCGCTTCAATTTGCTGAACAGCTACACCTTGATGTTCACCAACGGCCAGACGCCCAGCGCGCCCGACACCAGTTGGTTCAGCAAGCTCAATCTGCTCGGCTACGCCGGCCCGCTGCAACGTGGCGCGGTGGCTGTGGCCGGCTTGAGCGGCCGCTCGTCCAGTGCAAGCTACACCGCCGGTTTCGCCAATGCCCAGGCGCAATACTGGGCCGACGCCGACCCCGTCGACGGAAGTTTCCGCAGCGAGGGGATGCGGCCAGGCGACTATCTGATGACGATCTACAAGAACGAGATCGCTGTCGACCAGCGCAATATCAGCGTGACGGCCGAGCAGGTCACCGCTTTGCCCGCCATCGCCATCACCGGCGACCCCGACACGACGGCCGCACTGTGGCGCATCGGCAGCTGGGACGGCACGCCGCACGAGTTCATCAACGGTGACAAGCTGACCACCATGCACCCGTCCGATGTGCGCCTGAGCCCCTGGATAGTTCCGGACTATGTGGTGGGCAAATCCAGCCCCGCGACCGGCTTCGCCGCCTACCAGTGGAAGGACTACAACGGCGTCATCAAGATCAAGTTCACGCTGCGCCGTGGCCAGACCCTGCCTTACACGGTGCGCGTGGGCACCACCGCCGAAATGGGCGGCGCCCGGCCTCAGATCAAGGTCAATGGCTGGAGCTCGGTGATCCCGCCCGCCACGCCGAAAGTTTCGCGCAATCTGACGGTCGGCACCTACCGGGGCATCAACCGAATATATCAATTCAATATCCCCGCCAGCGAATTGGTGGTGGGCGAAAACGTCATCAGCATTTCTCCGGTCAGCGGCACCAGCGGCAGCAAATTCCTCAGCCCAGGGATTGCTTATGACGCGGTCGACCTGATCAAAACCCCGCAGTGACCCCTCCTCTTCTATTTGCACTCACCAGAACATCATGAAAAAAACTACTGTTTCCGCCTTGCTCACCCTGGCCTTGTCGGCCGCCAGCCTGTCGGCCGCGGCCGGCGTCGTTCAAACATTTGGAGCCGGCTCGGCTCTCAACTATCCGGCGCAATATGCGGCCAATTTTGACGGCAACACCTTGCTGGCCAATCAATACAGCGAGGGCGGCCTCTTGTTCAGCTATGTCGGCTCGGACAACAACGGCGGCTGCGGTTTCGCCGGTGTCGACTGCGAAGCCAATCCGGGCGATAACTTCAGCGCCGCCTTCAGCGGCAACTACATGGGCACCGACGGCCTCGGCGCCTACATCAGCATCAAGTCCACACTGCGTGATCTGACCGCGATCGAGTTTGCGGTCGATTCCGGCTATTTGAGTATTTTCGGCTTCTGGCAGACCTTCAATGACTCGGTAAAGACCGGCTCGGGGAACTTCAATCTGGGCGCGGCCGGCGTCGGCGGCGTGATTGGTTTGAGCGATGTGGCCGGTTTCGACGAAGTGCGCTACTACGCCTTCTCGAGCGACAACAACACGAACATCACCAGGTTCAGCGCGCCGGCGCTGGATTCCGTGCGGGCCTCATCGGTGCCGGAGCCAAGCTCTGCGGTTTTGGCTGCGCTGGCCGGCCTAGGCTTGTTGGCAACACTGCGTAAATCAAGCAAATCGGCGAAATAAGCCAAAGCGGCTGAACGGAGACTCAAATGACAAACACCAAATTTCGCTTGGCAAGCCTGCTGCTGCTCGCCTTGCTGAACGCCAGCAACAGCTATGCGGCCTTCGGCCTCAGTTCCGACGCCTCGTTTCACACCATCGACACCGGCGCCGGCACTGTCTTCAAGATTCGCCGCATCGACAGCGGCTCCACCACCTCGCCCGGCGATATTGCCAGCCTCAAGTTCAATGGCATTGAAATCCAAGACCCGTCGCGCGGCTCGCAGATTGCCAGCGGCTTTGATTGGATCTACCAAAAACCCGGCACCGGGACCACGGCCGTCGCGATTGACGCCGCCGTCGTCAATACCAATTTCATCAAAGTCACCGTCAGCGTCGCCAGCGCCGATGGCAATTTGACCCATTACTACATGGTCAAAAATGGCGACCCGAATATCTATATGGCGACCCACATCACGGCCGAACCCACGGTGGGTGAATTCCGCTGGATTTCGCGTCTGAATGCCAGCGTCTTGACCGGCGTGCCGATCGAGTCGAGTTTGATCGGCACGACCGGCGCGATCGAAAGCTCGGATATTTTCGGCTCCAACAGCGGCGCCAATCAGGGGCACACGCGCTCCAAGTACTTTGGCAATCAGCGCGCCATCGATTACTCGGTGCGCGGCGTGACCGGCGCGGGCGTCGGCATCTTCATGCTTTACGACAAGCGCGAGCGTGCCTCCGGCGGCCCCTTCTTCCGCGACATCCAGAACCAGAGCGGCGGCAATACCGAGCTCTACAACTATATGAACTCGGGGCATAACCAGACCGAGGCATTTCGCATGGGTCTGAGCGGACCCTACGCCTTGCTGCTCACCAATGGCAGCACGCCGTCGCTGCCCGATATGAGCTGGGTCGCCGATATGGGCCTGATCGGCTATGTGGCGCCCATAGACCGGGGCGCCGTGACAGTCGCTGGCCTGAGCGGGCGCGACAGCAACTACAACTACACCGTCGGTTTTGCCAATGCCGCAGCTCAGTACTGGACGACAGCCGATGCTGTGGACGGGCATTTCAGCAAATCGGGCATGTTGCCCGGCGTCTACACCATGACGGTGTACAAAAACGAGCTGGCGGTTGACACGCGCAGCGTCACCGTGACCGCCAACACCAGTTACGCGCTCAACCCGCTGGCCATCACGGCCGACCCGAGCAGCAGCGCGGCGCTCTGGCGCATCGGGAACTGGGACGGCACGCCTTTGGAGTTCGTCAACGGCGACAAACTCAGCACCATGCATCCGTCGGATGTGCGCATGAGCAGTTGGGTCGTGCCCGACTACATCGTCGGCAGTTCGCAAGCCGGCAGCGGCTTCCCGGCCTACCAGTGGAAAGACATCAACGGCAATATCAACATCAAGTTCAATCTGCGGCGCGGCCAGGCCTTGCCCTACCGCTTGCGCGTGGGCATCACTGCGGCCTACAACGGCGCACGCCCCCGGGTGCTGGTCAACGGGTGGACCTCAGGCAGCCCTGCCTCCTCCACTCAGCCCAAAAGCCGCAGCCTGACGATTGGGACCTATCGCGGCAATAACGCGATGTACACCTTTGACATTCCGGCCTCGGAACTGGTGGTGGGTCAAAACACCATCACCCTCTTCCCCATCAGCGGCACGGCAGGCACAAGGTTCCTGAGCCCCGGTTATGCCATTGATGCGGTGGACTTGATCAGATCACCCTGAGCGCAATGCCTCAGCTGCCCGCCTCAATCTAAGCGGGCCGGTCGCTTGGGGTGGCACGCAAATCGGCCAGAGCGCGAAAAGGCGGTGTTGACAAATTCAAAGGCTCAGAGGGCGCCGCCTTTGGCAAATATTGCAACGACGCCGAATTGTGGACTTCATCCGCTTTTGTAGACAAATCTCAGCTTCCAGTTTGAAGCTGTTCGAACGCCTTGGGGCTCAGCTGGCCGAGGTGGCTGTGCCGGCGTTTTGAGTTGTAGAAGCCAGCGTGCAACTCGCCAATGATGGACAAGCAGGTGTTGAGGCAGTGGCTGCCGCCTCGGTGCAGCCCTTTGATGTGGTGTTGATGGACCTGCAAATGCCGGTGCTGGATGGCTTCGGCGCGACCCAGCGGATTCGCACCGAGCTGGGTCTGACTAGTCTGCCGATTGTGGCAATGACCGCCAATGCGATGAGCTCCGACCGTGAAGCCTGTATCGCCGCCGGCATGAATGACCATGTCGGCAAGCCTTTCGAGTTGAACGATCTGATCAAGGTGCAGTGCCGGGTGTCGGGGCGTCGTGTCGATACGCACCAGGCTTACGAGGAAGCGGCCGTGCCGATCGAAACCGAGTTAAGTGAGTTGGCCCGACTCGCCGCTGTGGATTTGGCCACGGCGCTGCAAAGAATTGGTGGCAAACGAGAGGTCTATCTGCGCATGCTGCGCAGCTTTACCAAGGATCTCGCGGCGATGCCGGCGATTTTGCTTGGCCACCTGAATGCCGGTGAACGGGTGGATGCCGAGCGCCTGATGCACACGCTCAAGGGCTTGGCTGCCACCTTGGGCGCCGGCCCGCTTAGCGCGCTGGCGGCTGAAGCGGAGCGCTTGATGGCTGGCGACACGACAGCGGAGACGCTGCTGCTGTAGGCAAACAAAATCAACGCAGCCATCGTTGCCGCCGCCCCCGGCTTGACTGGCCTGCAAGTGGGTCTGCAGGCCAGCATCGACGCGGAACTGGCCCTTCGATCTGCGGAGTTTCTTGCACCGGGTCCGGCCGAGCTGGGCGGCACACCCGATTTGACGGATTGGCACGCAGGTCTGCGGGCTCTGGCGATTCATTTGGAGTCCGCCGATATGGCGGCGATGCAAGACTTGGAAGTGCTGCTGACGCAAAGTCGGATTTTGTTTGGCAACACCCGACCCTTGCAGGATTTGGAGGAAGCGGTTGCAGGCTTAGACTTCGAGCGTGCCTTGACAATGTGCAAGGTTCTCAGCGAGGAAGAAAGCGCATGATGTTTAAAGGCAAGAGGTGCTTTGAACTCGACGGGGACCGCTTTATGGCCGGCACCGCGTGTCCGGCTCTCCACCACGATTGACTGCAGCCGCTGCTTATGGAGAGGTCTCCATAAGCAGCGTTTTTTTGATCTGTCGGTCTGGCGCAGGCCGGGACATTTCGAGGGCGCCGGCCCCTCTGCGACTCGGTGCCCGGAGCCGTCAGACAGGCCCGACGCGGTCCAGCTCGCAGCCTGCGCGGACGCCAAAGTTCGGTTAGTCTGTAAGCTTTAATTCCTCGAGGAACTGCTCATGAAACCTGTGTCCGAACTGTTGAAGCAACGCGATGGTGCTTTGTGGCAGTTGCGCCGCGAAGACTCGGTGTACGTAGCGCTGGAATTGTTGGCTCGCTATGACGTGGGCGCGCTCATGGTCATGGAAGGCGGCCGCCTCGTGGGAATATTCAGCGAGCGCGACTACACGCGCAAGATCGCGCTGCAAGGCCGCGGCTCCAAGGACACTACGGTCGCCGAGATCATGACAACCAACGTCATCACCGTCACGCCGAGCACACGCACACACGCATGCATGTCTCTGATGAGGGACATGCGCATCCGCCACCTGCCGGTGGTCGACGGCGACACCGTGTTGGGCATGATCTCGATCCGCGACCTGATGGAACTCATCATTGCCGAGCATGAGGCCACGATCTCTCACCTGGAGAACTACATTCGGTCTTGAGCTGATCGACTGCGGACCGGCCGTCGCCAAACGTCCATTCGTGGGCGGAATTACCATTTTTCGCCCGCACCTGAAAGCTGCCGTACGGACCGAGCAAGTTGGAGAGCAATGCCCCCACCGCCCAACTAACCTTGTTTGCTCGTCGACCGTGCGGCCCGCAATAGACACGCACTGGCACGTGAACCCCAAATGGCGGAACATGGGGCATCCAAAGGAGACTGCAATGACACACAAGGACACGCCGCCAGAGGGCGGTTTCAACAAACTGATCGATGAACAACTGGAGCTGGCTGCGGTTAAGCTGCCGGCGCTGACGCCGGTGCATCCGTCACCAGTCGATCACGATGAGATAAAGGCCGCCCACGCCAACATCGAAGATCTGCTGCTGGGCAATGCTGAGGCAACGCCCGAGATGCTGGAAGAAATGGCGGCGCTTCAGGATGCACCCCAGCTCAGCGAAGAAGAGCTGGCGCGTCAGGCGCTGGCCCATGGGGGTGCCGACAACGACCCGGCGACACCTGAGTAGGGCACTAGACTGCCCAAGATGCTAGCCATCCGTCGCCACCCGTAAATGGCCAAATCGTTGATCGTGTGCTTTGCTCCCATAGTTCAGGCCACCGCAAGCATCGTCGTAGCGATGAACTCGCTCTCCGGCTGAAGGGCACCTTCCTCGAGCAAAAGCTCATTCACTTCTGCCAGGCTGGTCCGGACCTTTTCGATGCTTTCGCCCTGGGTGTGCGCGCCGGGGTTACCGGGAACACTGCCAACGAGCAAGCCGGTGGCGAGATCACGTTCGATGACGGCGTTGAGGTTCATTCCAGAAAGCATATTCCACTTCACGCCTCTGCCGTAAAGTTGCCGCCCGGTAGGTCCTTCTCTTGGGCAGGCGCCGAGCGGCATTCACAGCGATCAGATTTCAGTTTGCTCCGCGATTTCCAACGCGTCATCCACCTCGATACCTAGGTATCGCACGGTCGACTCCAACTTGGCATGACCAAGCAAAAGCTGAACCGCTCGCAAGTTTTTGGTCCGCCTGTAGATCAGCGTGACCTTGGTTCGGCGCATGGAGTGCGTCCCGTAATCGGCTGGGTCAAGTCCAAGCTCCTCCACCCAGCCCTCAAGGATCCGGGCGTACTGGCGGGTCCCAAGATGCGGCGAGTCATGCATTCGACTGGGGAAGAGGAAGTCGTCGGACTTGAGCCCCGATTGCTTGATCCACTTTTGAACCGCGTCGCGTGTCACCGGTGTGATCTCGAACTGAACGGGGCGGTGAGTTTTATGCTGCATCACCACCGCACGGGATGCCACCAGGTCGCCATGGCAGATATCACGCACCTTGAGCGAAACAAGGTCGCAGCCACGTAGCTTGCTATCGATGCCGAGGTTGAAGAGCGCAAGTTCGCGCACTCGGTTCTCAATTTGGAGTCGGACTCGGAGTGCCCAAATGTCTTTGATCTTGAATGGCGCTTTCTGGCCGACGATCTTGCCCTTGTTCCATGCCTCGCGACGCGGGGCGTTGGCTATTGATTCCATGATGGTCTCCCATCGAGTTGAGGGGCAACAACGATGCGCCTATCTGCAATCCCGACATTAGCCGCAGATCAATACTGCGGTTGATGTTGATTCGGCCGGCAAAGGACTCCTAACTGGAGATGCCCCAGCCTGCTGCTTTCCGGCTGGCACCTGTCATACGGACGCGGAGTGAGGGCTGCGAAACCTGCCCATACCTGCCACTCTCCCTCCGGCCGACGAAGGTGTCGCCCGTACCGCGGCACATGGAGCAAAATTGGCCAATTTAGGCTATTTCAAAACAAATTGGGTATTTGGTCCATAATACTGTCAGTCTGCGACTTTCCTTGGGGGATCCGATCATGGCCACTGCTATTCAGCCTGCAAGCGAGGAGCTGTTTGCGCGTTTGCAGCGCAAGCCCATCTCGGACGTCAAGCGTGAGGGCTGGCGTGGTGTGATGAATGCCGTCGATGCCACGGGTAAGGTGTTGATGACCAACCACGAACGGCCCGAGGCCGTGATCTTGTCTTTGCGTGAGTACAGTTTGCTCACCGAGTTGGCTGCGCGTGTCCAACGTGATGACCAGAGCAAGTTGGAGCAACTGACGCGGGCCTTCGATGAGGAATTGGCGGTGCTCAAGCAGCCAGATGCCGGTGACAGACTGCGGCTGGCCTTTAGTTTGCCGCTCGACTTGCATGGCGAGGTCATTGCAGGACAGAGCTTCTGATGGGGCGGCCCGTTCTGCTGGTCCTGGCCGGTGTCAATGGCGCAGGCAAAAGTTCCATCGGCGGCAACATCATGCTGCGCAAGGCTGGGCTGACCTGGTTCAACCCCGATACCTACACCCGCATACTCGTTCAGGGCGGTATGTCCGCCGGCGAGGCCAATGCGTGCGCGTGGCAACACGGCGTGAACTTGATCGACCGGGCCGTTGCGGCGGGGTTCAGTCACGCCTTCGAGACGACCCTGGGCGGCTCGACGATGACCCAAAAGATTGCCGCGGCCGCTCGGACCCACGACGTTCTGGTCTGGTTCTGCGGTCTGGCCTCGCCGGAGAAGCACATCGCCCGTGTGGCCGCCCGGGTGGTAGCTGGCGGACACGACATTCCAGAGGCCAAGATCCGCGAGCGCTGGGCCCGCGCGCCGCTGAATCTCATCGACTTGATGCCCAAGTTGAGCGAGTTGCGCGTTTTCGATAACAGCACCGATGCGGTGCCGGGAGCCCCAGTATCGAGCCCGATCCTGGTCCTGCACGCACAAGACGGCGCTGTCAGTTTCCCCCGCGCCCTCGAGGACCTTGAGCGCACGCCAGACTGGGCCAAACCCATCGTGAAGGCGGCTCGCGACTTCGAACGCAAAGCGGTGATCTAGAGTGCGCGATCACGCGCGGTGGGCGACAGCTATGGGCACGGAGCAGACCCCCACCGGCACGTTCCCCGCTGACGCCAGCGGTGCCCTGACGCCAATTCGCAGCTTGTGAAAGCTGTCGTTGAGTCAGCCTGCGTCTTGCGCGCAGTTGGTCGCACACCCCGACTTCACTGATCGGCAGCTTCGGGGGGCGCTGCAGACATTCGTCCACACCCAGTCCAACGCATCACCGATGGGTTTTTCAAAGGGCAGAACATGATCAATGCGCAACGCGTTGAAGCGCTGATCAAGGACTGATTGGGCTAGGTATTGGCACCGACTTCACCTCGGTCAAATGTCAAATTTCGGTCGGCGCGGACAATCCAGGGGCATGGCAACCGATTTGCGATCGGTGTATCTGCCGGATTCACCCAGAGTGATTCGATCGCAATTGCCGCGATTGTGCGAGCCCGTGATCTAGTAGTTATGGTCGACCAGTGAGGTCGAACGACTCAATTTGGTATCAGCTGCAATTGACGTGACTGCTGATCATCGATTGACTCTACCGCAAGCGAAAACAATTCAGGATCATTTGCACGTATCCATGACACTGCGGCTTTGCATTCACGATGTATGTCCGCTCTTGAACACGTCGGATGTTCGGCGATGTAGGCACTGATGGCGTCCATTGCTCGACTCCTCCGGTGCTCAAGGCTAGTGCCTAGTCGAAAGACCCGTGCGCTTGTACCTAGCTCCGTCAATCGCCTTCGAAGTGAAGTAACAGTAAGGCCTAGGCTTTTGGCGGCATCTTTCAGCGTTGCCGCTTCGGTGATGACACGCTGGATGTCGGGTGGCAATGATGCACTTGAGGTGCCCCATATGGTTCCTTGCCCACTGGCGTCCCAATGCGGAGCCGAGCCAGGGTCTAGGAATCTCCGGAGGCTGGCTCCTTCATCTTCATCTGCAAACAGTGTGGACCAAAGTAGCATCCACTTGAGCGGATGGTCGCCGACACGGTTGCGCAGTAGGTCATGTACCCAGGTGCCACAGGTTAGACGTTGCCACGGACCGCCGGAGGATCGCATCCATGCGGCAATGGGTGATTTTGCAAACCAGATGGCGAGTTGCGACTTGTCCAGAGGATGGGTCCAACTTGTGACGCCGTGATCTCGAAGGCCGACCAGTACGGCTTGCCGAACGGATCCAATGTCCAGCTGCTCCGTGCCGATGAGGTTCAATGCAAGTGTGGCCATGCGCCTGAGGCCACTGGCTTGTGCCTGATCGAGGGCTGGCGCGCCTGAACCAGATGGCCCAACCGGGGGGAGGTGCCAATGCCAAGCGGTGCTGCGCAGCGTCATCAGCACGCACCCGTGGTCGAGGCAAATCCAGGCACCAACCAGTTGGTGCGGCAAACGCCAGCGCGGCCAGCCCCAAGTGTTCACGTCCTCGGCCACACATGCCTCGCAGTAATGCAAAGCAAACGGATCGCCAAGGCAACTCGCGGGCATTCCGCAAAGCAGGCGCCAGCCAGTGCCATCGCCCCCCTGGATGCGATCGGCGAGGACCCGCTGGCGTGGTGCAGGCAAGAATGGAGCGAACAGGCCGATAGGGGTTCTTGTGAGGAGCACTGATCTGACATCGCCCAATTCGCCTCGCGTGGTCTTGACGAAGTGCCGAAGGTCGTTGGGCGCATCTCTTTCTTTGCAGGCATGTCTCGCGCCAAACAACAACTGCGCCGTGTCGGTCGTCGAGCCATTTCCATATGTGGCGTGAAACCCTGCAGCCCAAGAGTACAGGGTTTCATCAGTGCGCCAGTCAGGGATACAGGCAAGTGAGGCTGACACGCTGATTCCGATCACGAAGCGTTGCCGCCCGCCGCTTGAGCGATCTGTTGAACCATGTCATCTTGAAACTGCTTGGCTTTGATATGCGCTGGTGACAGAGTTTCCGCAGGAGTCAGGTTGGCCTTGGTTGCCCTTGGTTTCCTTGGCGTCTTGGTTGAGCCACTGTGACGCGGTGTCTTCGGAGGTGCATTCATTGGAGCTGCACTTGTCGCCTGGGTATCTGGCTCATCATCGTCTGGTGACGGAGGGTTCCAAAGCTGACGGAAGTAGTCCCAGGGGATATCGTCAAATCGCTGCAGTGCCCGCCAGTCCTTTCTGACAAAGGCATCAATTCGCTGGTGAAGCGCAATCATCTTTTCGCTGGTGCGGTACACCTCGTCCACCATCGCCGCCGTTACCTGTGTTGCCCCTGCGCGCAGTGTTGGCGATTGCATCGAACTGACCCACCGCGATCACGCAATACTGACCCACTGCTAGAGGCTACCCCAAGGTGCCTGCGTCAGTAGATTGGGATTGATTCTCGTCCTTGGATGAAGCTCCT
>NZ_JAQQXT010000029.1:0-9636 GCF_028595345.1 Roseateles albus
CAATGCCGATCAGCGAGACACCGACAACGATGGTTACGGCAACGTCGTGGATGCCGACCTCAACCAGGACTTGATGGTGGACTTCTTCGATCTGTCGATGCTGGACAGCGTGTTCTACACCGATGACCCGGATGCTGATTTGAATGGCGACGGGCTGGTGGACTTCTTTGACTTGTCAATGTTGGACGACTTGTTCGGCAAGGCGCCGGGGCCGTCATACATCGATCTGCCGCCCGGCGGACCTGGCGCGGTGGCGAATGCGTGGAGTCAAGGAGCCGACGCACAGCAATTGGTTGAGGAGCATGTGTCGGGCGATCTCTTGGAACTGACGCTGGTGGGCGTGCATCATGGTCATGGCACTTCAAGTTTGCTGCATTTGGCTTGATGCGCCTTTTGTCTGAACTTGGAGCCTCCGCCGGCTCTTCAGCCGCGCGCGCCTTTGGGCTGTCTGGGGCCGTCAGCGCATTTCTTGAGAAGCTGTCGCGAGAGTGCTGACTCGCACTTTCGCGGACAGGCCTTGTGCCTCTGGGAAGCAAAGCGTTCCATCGGCAAACACAGACTTCCAGTAGGACAACAACGTTCCAGGCATATGAGGAGCGGTGAGTTCCACGCTGATCATCACCGTTTGCCCAGGTTCGGTATTCGGAATGGGAACCAAGGTCGACGTGGGGATGAGGTTGTCAGCCACTCGGATCGTGCGGCCATCGCGTGTTTGCACGATGAGTTCTTCGTCCATGCACTGCATGAATCGATCTTGCCAAGCCACACGGCCGACGTTTTGGACTTCCCATGTCTTCACAAACCGCTGGCCAGGCAGAACAAGTGCGCCGTCGGCAAAGTTCACGTCTCGCACGAAGGCGCTTTGATCACCAAGGAGGCTCGGAGCGTTCCTTTTGGATGCGAGTGGCGGATGCTCATCAAACAGCAGTTGCAGAAGACGAAGAGGGTGAACTTGCAGCACCTGTGCCAAGGCCACGACGGTCTGTAAGCTCGGCAGTTTGGCGCCTTGATCGTTCAGCAAGCTGTGCAGGGTTTGCCGACTTAGCTTGGCACGGCGGCACAACTCGGTGGTGGAGATGCCCAGGGTCTGGGCGCGAATCCGCACATAGCTGCTGAGTGTCTCGGTCATGGTTATGCGTGTGAAGTCGTGGTTAACCCTACGCCTATTCAGGGGGTTAGGGATAGCGTTCGTCCAGTGGATTGGACGTTAGCAATGATAGATTCAAAAGTCGGCTGCGATTTCAAAAAAACTTTGTTTGCGCTTGCTTGCGTTGATCGCTGCGCTCAGTCGTCAGGAGCCTTGAAAGCACGACTCAGTTGAAGGGCTTGATCGCTACCGAGTGCGGCCTATGCCCAAAGCAGCTGCCTGATTTGTTTGCCGGCCAAGTGGCGCTTTCAATCGCTGCGGTGTTGAGTTGCATCTTCTTGCCAAGCGGGGACATGGCAAAAAGTGCCCGTTGGAGGCCGAACTGTTAATTTCCGTCGACGCATGTGGCGGCTTTGTAAATTTATCGATGAAGCTTGATTATGAAAAAAGAAATGTTCAGTGATGAATTTCAAGTGGCCGATTTTGGTCATCCAAAAGAGTTGCCAATTTCGATGGGCATCAATTTGCGTGAAAATTATGCCTTTGAGATTTCTGTGAACGAAGATATTCAATCAAAATTATTGACGCCATTGGCGATCAAAGATTTGCTTGCGGTTGATGTGCAGGGATCAATTAAAAGAATTGATTTAAATAATGGAGGGGATTTTATTGGTTTTTCCAATAATCCTCAGTCTTTTTGGAATTTTGAGGGTGCTAGGGTAGGTGGTGAGCCTGTAGCGGCGACCGAAAATTTGGCGCAAGAGGAGACCCCGCAAGAGCAAGCGAATGTAGCTCAAAAATCAAATTCTATTTTGACGACCCAAGAGGCTCCAATAAATAGCGGGTTGACGAATTATGGCGCTGGAGAAAAAAATATAGGTGATATTTTTTTGCAGAAAGGCTATTACACAACTTTTGCGCAGCTGTCGAAGGCCGTTTACAGCCTTGATGACAATGAGGATTTTCATATGGGACAGACGGGTGTCCCTCCCATCCCCGCTGGAGAGGTTCGACACGGCAGTGGGGAAAATTATATAAAACCCTATGCTTTACTCGAATACAAAAATGCGACAGAGGGCAAGTCGATTAGGATTGATGGCCATGAGATTGGGGTAGTGGCCGACTGGAAGGTTCTTGATGCGGTTATTCTAGGTACGGGCAGTACAGGATCATTTTCAACGTTAGAGGTAGAAAATACTTGGAAGGAAGTCTTCGGGCTCGCGGTTTTTGCGGCCATGGGTGCAGGCTTGGGCGTGGTCGGGGCCGTTGGTGCTGCCTTAGCTCTCAAGGCCGATAAGGTTGTGGATAAAGAATGGTTCATAGAGTCGAATGGTATTTATCACTGCGCAAATTCTGCAGCTCTAGCGACAAGGTGTGGTGACGCGGTCGTAATTTCATTTCGCGGCACCAACGACAATGACGAAGCAGGAATTTTATCGAAGGTGGTAGATCCAACTGAGGACGAGCTCGATTGGATCTATATGTCTGAACACTATGCCGAGCTTAAACCGTTTGTAGACATGATCGATGCCTATGTTGCTCGAGAAAATATCTCCAAAGTCTTTGTCACAGGCCATAGTTTGGGAGGGGGAATGGCCTTGGCTTACATGGATAAACATCCAGATAAAGCCGGTGTCAGTTATGAGGCCGTTACATTTGCAGCACCGGGCTATCTTCTGGCCGGCTCGTTAGATGAGCGCGTTATTTGCATAGAGATGGATGGTGATCCTGTTCCCGATCTTAAATATCACCAAGGCTATGTCGTCAGTGTTGACGCACCACTTACCCACACAATGGGTAACGATAATGGCAAAGACTATGGTGATGTTGATTACCACAGCATGGATATTTATTTGGCGGCAGCGAAGGCTCTCGACTCAGAGTTGCAGAATACATCGTATTCTGATTCGACATCTATCCACGGTTTTGCCAGCGATATGTTTAGCAAAATCGATTATGGCCTAGAAGTTTCTCTGGCTGGAAAAGAGACCGCTTCGACCGAGGATTATTCTTATGCCTCGCGCGATCCTGCCCCAACCTTTGATTTCATGGGTGATTCTGATATATTGCCAGACACAGGTAATGTTGGCTTTACAGACTATTTTCTCGGTGGGCCCAAAAACGATAAGCTCGGGTCGCTGCTCCTACCGTCAATTCGAAATGTATTGATCGGGGGCGCTGGCGATGATACTTATTTGGTCGACAACTCATCAGATTCGATCATTGAGTCGGAAAGTGGCGACGTTGACACAGTTATTGCCAGTGCCTTTTATGCACTCCCTGCCAATGTTGAAAATCTTACCCTCAATTCTAACTTCGCTTGGTTTGATGCAAACATCGATGGTACCGGAAACGCCCTTGCCAATGTAATTGTAGGTAATGATGGAAACAATATTTTGGCTGGCCTCGATGGCGATGACACTCTGATTTCTGGTCTTGGTCGCGATTCCCTGGTGGGAGGTGCTGGAGACGATGATATTTTCGCCGAGAGCGGCGGGGATATCCTCCAGGGCGGCATCGGCAATGATGAGTATCTTGTTAAGCGAGTAAGTGACGAGAAATATGATATTTACGAGGCGGGGTCTGGTGATGGGAATATTGATACATTGTATTTTCAAGAGACACCGAGCCTCATTGATTTTGACGGCATCGATGACCTGAATTTCGCCCTAGTAGACAATGATCTTTGGATCGATTTGGATGTTGTTGGAACCTTCGGCACATTTGATGACAATGAAGGGACCGTCGTCATCCATAATCAACGCAGCGATTCCAGTGTTGTTGAGTCCCTGGTTATTACGCCAGAAGAGCCTCCTGAAGGCTTTATAGGTACAAAAATTTCTCTTGTATCTGTATTTAATGCTTTGAACAACCTGGGCGGAAGTGGCTTTCACCGCTTGGTTCTTAGCGGCACTTTTGACCCGTACGGCTTGCAAGTTATTGGCGATAACTATATTTACGGTACCGCCGGTAATAATAATTTGATTGGAAAACCTGGTGCGAGTGACGACGTCTTCGTCCTCAGCAAAGGCATCGACACCATCGACGGCGGCGCCGGTAATGACAAGTTGATCGGCGACCTCAGCCTCACAGGCCCCTACGTCAACGGCATCAGCTACGAGATCAATGGCAGCGCCCTCAATAGCGGCAGCAGCTTTGCTGCGCTGGTTGCGGCTTTTGATTCACCCATCACCACTTATGTGCTCAACTTGGCATCGGCCGGCAGAACCACGGCCACCAATATCGAAAGCTACCAAGTTGACCTGACCGGCTCTAGCGCCAATGACTTGCTGGTCTATCAAAATGGCACCCGCTACGACGGCGGCCTCGGCACCGATACGTTTTACGCCGATTGGGGCAGCAATACTTTGGGTGTGACTTGGACCAACCAGCCCGGTCAGGCGCAAAACGTCAATGGAGTCTTCATTGCGGGCGTTGAGCGCCTCTTGCTCACGACTGGTTCCGGCGCCGACTACATTTCTAACTCCAGCGCAGCAACCAACGACTTCATTCAAACTGGCGGTGGCGATGATCAGGTCTATGCCGGCGGTGGCGATGACGAGGTTTACGGCTGGGCCAACAACGACGTGTTGGTAGGCGGTGCTGGGGCCGATCGTGTTTACGGTGGCTCCGGTGACGACCGCCTGTTCGATGACAGCGACAGCAATGCCGACGACGATTACTTGTATGGCGACGACGGCAACGACATCTTGACCTCCAAAGGCGGCAACGACCAGATGAGTGGCGGTGCCGGCAATGACACCTACAGCTTCGAATCCACGGGTAGCTATGTTGCGATCGTGAACGAACAGGGCAACGGCAACGACCTGCTCCGCCTCATGGCGCCAAGCGCTGACTTCGCCAAGACACGGTTTGTGGCTCATGGAGATGACCTGGCCATACACACCTACACCAGCGCAGGCACCTTGGTGCGCAGCGCCCTGGTGATCGACATGGCACACGCTGCCGGTCAATTGGAGACCTTGGAGGTTGATCTAGGAACCAGCGCTAATGCCGCCACCGGGCGCTACAACGTGCTCACCGCCTGGACAGCTGCAAAGGCCGGCGATGCGACGGGCGGCGCAGCCTACATAGGTTCATTTGTTGGGGGCATTTACACGGGCGACGGCCCGGACTTCATCACCGGCACCGATGGCAACGACACCATCAACGGTTTTGGCGGCAACGACAAGATCTTTGGTCTAACGGGCAGCGACAAGATTTATGGCGATGAGGGTGATGACACGATCAGTCTGACTGTGGATGGCGTTGACTATGTGTCGGGTGGCGCGGGAACGGACAGCTTGAGCGCTGACTTGGCCGGCTTCAACGCATACGGCTATGGTCGTATCTGGTGGGAAGGCACAGACGCCAACGGCAAGGCCGTTGCGGCGGTAGATGTGAACTCAAGTTACGAGCTCATTGACGGCTACCTACAAACTGCCACTACAAACCAGTTGCAAGTTCACTGGGCCTGGTATTCGCTGTCGAATGCTAAGGCTGCAACCCTGACGTTCACCGGCATCGAGAACCTCAGCATCAGCGCCTCCAGCGCCGTCGCCGACGACGACCTGATCTTTGCCCGCGGCACCGGCGTCTACGACGGCAAGGCTGGAAACGATGCGGTCTACGCCGACCTGTCGGCTGCCACCAACGACATCAACTTTGTGGCGGGCAGCAGACTCAACTATGCCGGTCAAGGGTCAAGCTTTTCAAACTTCGAACGTGTCTTGATCAAGACCGGCAGTGGGCAGGACAGCATTGATTCCTCGTCCGCAAGTCTGAACGACTATCTTGAGCTGGGCAGTGGCAACGACACCGCAGCGACTGGTGGCGGCAGCGACACCGTCAAGGCCGGAGCCGGCGACGACACGATTAGCATGGTCATTGACGGCGTCGACATTGTCTCGGGTGGGGCGGGCACGGATAACTTGAGCGCTGATTTGGGCAACTTCAACGCATACGGCTATGGTCGTATCTGGTGGGAAGGCACAGACGCCAACGGCAAGGCCGTTGCGGCGGTAGATGTGAACTCAAGTTACGAGCTCATTGACGGCTACGTACAAACTGCCACTACAAACCAGCTGCAAGTTCACTGGGCCTGGTATTCGCTGTCGAATGCTAAGGCTGCAACCCTGACGTTCACCGGCATCGAGAACCTCAGCATCAGCGCCTCCAGCGCCGTCGCCGACGACGACCTGATCTTCGCCCGCGGCACCGGCGTCTACGACGGCAAGGCTGGGAACGATGCGATCTATGCCGACCTGTCGGCTGCCACCAACGGCATCAACTTTGTGGCAGGTAGCGGGGTGAACTATGCAGGTCAGGGTTCGAGTTTCTCGAACTTTGAGCGGTTGCTGTTACGCACAGGTAGCGGCAATGACAATGTCGACTCCGCCTCATTGAGTCTGGCCGACTACGTGGAGTTGGGTGCTGGCGACGATACCGCCAAGACCGGGGCAGGCAGTGATACGGTGAATGGTGGTGCTGGTGATGACACGATGAGTCTGATCGTTGACGGAGTTGACAACGTGTCGGGTGGCGCGGGCTCGGACCGCTTGAGCGCCGACTTGAGCAACTTCAATCAATACGGTGCAGGCCGGATTTGGTGGGAAGGCACGGACGCCAGCGGCAAAGCAGTGGCGGGGGTGGATGTCAACTCTACCTTTGAGCTGATCGACAATTATGTCTCGACCGCCACCACAAACCAGCTGCAAGTTCATTGGGCCTATTACGGCTTGTCGAATGCTAGGGCTGCAACCCTGCAATTCACCGGGATCGAGAACCTCAGCATCATCGCCTCCAGTGCCGTCGCCGACGACGACCTAATCTTGGCCCGCGGCACCGGCGTCTACGATGGCAAAGCAGGTAGCGATGCGATCTACGCCGACCTGTCGGCGGCTAGCAGCGACATCAGCTTTGTGGCGGGCAGCGGGGTGAACTATGCAGGTCAGGGTTCGAGTTTCTCGAACTTTGAACGGCTGCTGTTGCGCACAGGTAGCGGCAACGACAGCATCGACTCAGCCGCATTGAGTATGGCCGACTACGTGGAGTTGGGTGCTGGCGACGATACCGCCAAGACCGGGGCAGGCAGTGACACGGTGAACGGTGGTGCTGGCGACGACACGATCAGTCTGACCGTTGACGGCGTTGACAATGTGTCGGGTGGTGCGGGCACGGACCGTTTGAGCGCCGACTTGACCAATTTCAACGCATACGGCTATGGCCGCATCTGGTGGGAAGGCTCGGATGCCAGCGGCAACGCAGTGGCCGGGGTGGATGTGAACTCTACCTTTGAGCTGATCGATACTTATGTGCAGACCGCAGCTACAAATCTGCTGCAAGTTCACGCGGTCTATTACAACTTGGGAAATACTAGGCTTGCAACCCTGAAATTCACCGGCATCGAGAACCTCAGCATCAGCGCCTCCAGTGCCGTTGCCGATGACGACCTGATCTTGGCCCGCGGCAACGGCGTCTATGACGGCAAAGCAGGTAGCGATGCGATCTACGCCGACCTTTCGGCGGCCACCAACGGCATCAATTTTGTGGCAGGTAGCGGGGTGAACTATGAAGGTCAGGGTTCGAGTTTCTCGAACTTTGAACGGCTGCTGTTGCGCACAGGTAGCGGCAACGACAGCATCGACTCAGCCGCATTGAGTATGGCCGACTACGTGGAGTTGGGTGCTGGCGACGATACCGCCAAGACCGGGGCAGGCAGTGACACGGTGAACGGTGGTGCTGGCGACGACACGATCAGTCTGACCGTTGACGGCGTTGACAATGTGTCGGGTGGTGCGGGCACGGACCGTTTGAGCGCCGACTTGACCAATTTCAACGCATACGGCTATGGCCGCATCTGGTGGGAAGGCTCGGATGCCAGCGGCAACGCAGTGGCCGGGGTGGATGTGAACTCTACCTTTGAGCTGATCGATACTTATGTGCAGACCGCAGCTACAAATCTGCTGCAAGTTCACGCGGTCTATTACAACTTGGGAAATACTAGGCTTGCAACCCTGAAATTCACCGGCATCGAGAACCTCAGCATCAGCGCCTCCAGTGCCGTTGCCGATGACGACCTGATCTTGGCCCGCGGCAACGGCGTCTATGACGGCAAAGCAGGTAGCGATGCGATCTACGCCGACCTTTCGGCGGCCACCAACGGCATCAATTTTGTGGCAGGTAGCGGGGTGAACTATGAAGGTCAGGGTTCGAGTTTCTCGAACTTTGAGCGGCTGCTGTTGCGCACAGGTAGCGGCAATGACAGCATCGACTCAGCCGCATTGAGTATGGCCGACTACGTGGAGTTAGGCGCGGGCGACGACACCGCCAACACCGGTGCAGGCAGTGACACCGTGAATGGCGGTGCTGGCGACGACACGATCAGTCTGATCGTTGACGGCGTCGACAACGTGTCGGGTGGCGCAGGCACGGACCGTTTGAACGCTGACTTGACCAATTTCAACGTATACGGCTACGGCCGCATCTGGTGGGAAGGCACGGACGTAAACGGCAAAGCAGTGACGGGGGTGGATGTGAACTCTACCTTTGAGCTGATCGACACTTATGTGCAGACCGCAGCAACAAATCTGCTGCAAGTTCACGCGGTCTACTACCATATGGGAAATGCTAGGGCTGCAACCCTGAAGTTCACCGGCATCGAGAACCTCAGCGTCAGCGCCTCCAGTGCCGCTGCCGATAACGACCTGATCTTTGCGCGCGGCACCGGCGTCTATGACGGCAAGGGTGGCAGCGACACCTTCTTCGCCAACTGGAGCGAGGCTTCACAGTCGATCACCTGGGTCAATGCGGCAGGCGCCGCCCAGGTTGTCAACGGCGTGACGGTGAGCAACTTTGAGCGCCTGCTGGTCCAGACCGGCTCCGGCGACGATCTCATCGACAACTCGGCCGCTGCCGTTGGCGCAACGAATGACTACATCGCCACGGGCGCAGGCAACGACACGCTGAACGGCGGCGCCGGCAACGACCAGATGCTGGGCGGCACGGGCGACGATACCTATTACGTGGATTCATTGGCCGATGTGGTGACCGAGCAAGCCAACGCCGGCAATGACACGATCATCACCAGCCTGAACTACTCGCTAGGCAACAACATCGAGAACGTGATCATCACCGGCGCGGCGGGCGTGGTGGTGACCGGCAATGGCGAGAGTAACCAGTTGCAGGGTGGTGCGGGCAATGACACCTTGAACGGTGGTGCGGGCAATGACTTGCTGAACGGTGGTGCGGGCAATGACAGCCTGTTCGGCGGAACGGGGGATGATATCTACGTGGTGGATGCTGCCGGCGACACCGTCACCGAGTTGACCGGCCAGGGCTCGGCGGACACCGTGCAGTCCACGATTACCTTCACGCTCGGCGCAAATCTAGAAAATCTGACCTTGCTGGACGCTGCACCGGCAGCCACGGCCAAGATCATGCTCGCCCGCAATGCGGCCGAGACGCTTGCGAGTGCGGCCCCGATCAACGGCACGGGCAATACCCTCGCCAATATCATCATCGGCAACAGCGGCGCCAACACGCTGAGC